>NZ_RZGU01000001.1:0-315676 GCF_003990085.1 Legionella sp. km535
GACCTTCTCGGTTAAAATCATCAAGTACATTAAATAATCGGTAGCTCCGTCCATTTTGAAGTTGGTCATGCATAAAATCCATAGACCAGCATTGATTAATATTATCTGGTACAGCCAATGCCTCTGGCTTTTCTCTAATTAACCGTTTTTTAGGTTTGATTCTCAGATTCAATTCCAACTCCCGATAGATTCGATACACTCGTTTATGATTCCATTTAAAATGTTTCACATTACGTAAGTACAGAAAACACAGACCAAAACCCCAATTACGTTGAGCGGAGGTCAGACGTAATAGCCAGTCAGCAATTTGTGCATTTTCACCGTTTAACTTGGCTATATAGCGATAACAGGTTTCACTGATGCTAAAAAGTAAGCAGGCTACTCGAATAGGGATGTGATAGTCCATCACCGCCTTTTGCGCCAACTCCCTGCGGCGGGACGGTGTTACCACTTTTTTTCGATGGCTTCTTTCAGAATCTCGGCTTTAAGACGCTCTTCTGCATACATCTTCTTTAATCGGCTATTTTCGGCTTCAAGTTCTTTTAGACGAGACATCATCGATACATCCATGCCACCAAACTTGGCTCGCCATTTATAGAAAGTTGCTGAGCTGATTCCGTGCTCACGACATAAATCAGGAACTAACTGACCTGCATCGGCCTGTTTTAGAATCGATAGTATTTGATTGTCACTAAATTTTGATCTTTTCATGCAGAATCTCCTCCAGCATAGATTATGAGAAAATTCTATTTTTGGCATCAATTATTTTTCGGGGGGATTACCCTAATACCCCATAAGGATTAATTAAGTAGATCCCCCAAATTTAGAACTGACACCCCGAAATGCCAACAATTTAAACTGTAAAATCAAATAAATACATATGACCAAATGAATGTCTTAATGCTATAGTATGTATACTAAGTTACACCCCAAAAATTATAAGTACACATTACGATTGCTGAACAGATTCACAACTCAACTTATAAATATATAATAATTTTAACCAGGTTTTCCCAGTGTGGTTTGTTCATCTTCCCAGACTGTTAACCTTGGTAGTTCTGAGTATTTATCGTTATATTCCTTGATATAACCAGACCATACTTTATGATCATTTCTATAATTCGCATCTCTTAAAGCTCGGACGCATTTCTTCATTTCGGTCCTTAGCTCCTGAATCATTTGTCCAGTAATAATTTGATCTAGTTTGTTTTTAATATTTCCATGCTTAAAAAAACCTTTCCCACGGTGCGCAACTTCGGTTTTTATTCCACGCAGATCTTCTCTCAACTGTTTTAAGGTATCTGTTTTACGTTCAAAATCATCAATAATTCGCATTGAAAACTCTTTGTCGAGTGTTGGATTTTCATGCGTATTCAGAATAAGGAGTTCTCTTGCCATTACGTCTTTAAAAGTACTTTCTATAGCACTGAATTTTCCATGAATCTCAGCAACTGATTTAAAATGGCGAGTGGTTCCCATCATTTGCTCCGTGAATACTGGCAGACACCTATATTTTAGTCAATTTGGTGCAAATTTCAACTCACAAACTTAGATAAAATGGCCATGCGGGCCCGATCTTGTTTTTGCCCTTTAAATTAATAATCTTACCAAACAAAAAACAAGACCGGATAATATAAATACTCACTCGGTAAAAAAATTACTCGATGATATTGTCCGGTTCAGCCCTAACACCAACAGTAATATGGAATACAATTTGTTGCCCTTTAAAGGTCGGCTTTGGATCAAGGTAATATTTTTGACGAAAAACGGCTAAAGTTGGCGAGGTAACGGATAATGCAAAATACTCTTTTAATCCAAACTTTGCCTTTATCAATCCATCAACTCTAAAAAAGTGCTTTTGACCAATATGTTCTCGATTCAAAGTGACATTTTCTTCAGGATAAATAACAGAAATATGTGCGCCAACATCTTCAGGTAACCTAAAATAGTCAGGCTTATCTACATCATAATGGGCACTCAGTATCGGGTGAATTAAATGGATATAATCATCATCAATTTTTAAATAGCAGTAGTCATCACGCTGTTCAAGCAGACCCTCTGTTTTTAAAGTGCCGGCTTTATTGAGCGCTGTTTTGCAAGATAAGTGGATCATATTACACTGCTCAAAATGTTCTTTCATTTAATCTTGCTCGGTCACACGTACATCAAAGGCCAGATATTTTTCATTTTAAACCATAATTTCTTAACGCAAAAGGCAAGACCTGCTCTTTAACGATCCCGAAAGTCCATCAACATAAATAAAAAGGTAACTTCATGAGTTCATTTATACAGTAGTTTCATGAAACAGCGTTCCATATATGTCGAGTTAAATGAAAAAACAAGGCAAATAAAAATTATGAACAATTACAGGATGTTCTTTATCATTTTTAACTAAAAATCAGACCCAATATTGAACCGATTAATGCACCACAAACCATAATGCACTAATATTTATTACATGGGACATGTGGTACAATACGTACTGCAAGGCACTAACCGTAGTAAATAATGGAATCCATAATGCAAAATTGTTCCTGTTATCTGATAGGTGATGATCACTTAATGATTCAATGTGCTGAACTTCTTTTGAAGAAAAAGTACCGCATTTTAGGAGTCATATCAGCACTTGATGCAGCACGAAAACTGGCTGAAGCACATCATATTAAGCACTACACTTCTTTAGATGAGGCAACTGAATCGTTACTCGTCACCGATTTTGATTATTTATTCAGTATTATCAACGGGACTATTGTACCCCCAATAATTATTGAACGAGCACGCCATTTAGCCATTAATTTTCATAATGCGCCTCTGCCCCGATACGCCGGGGTACATGCACTGTCATGGGCTATTTTAAACAACGAACCAGAACACGGTGTCACCTGGCATGTAATGAACGAACGTATTGATGAGGGAAACATACTGAAACAAGCCCGATTTCCTATTGATGCTCAGGAAACCGCCTTAAGCTTGAGTTTAAAATGTTATACCCATGCCTTGTCTTTATTTAACGAACTGATTGAGGAACTACAAAACACATCCATTACGTCAATCCCGCAAGACATCACGCAAAGTAGTTATTACAGTTTTAAGCAAAAGCCACCAGGTAACGGGTGGCTTAGTTGGGAGCAACCCGCATGTGACATCGTGCGTACGGTCCATGCCTTGGATTTAGGTCACAATCATCATAACCGCCTGGCCACACCCAAAATTCAAATTGACAACACCATATATCTTGTGGTGCGAATGCATCAGCTTGGTAGGGGCTCAGAAGATCGTCCAGGAACACTTGTGGCACTTCATCCTCATGCCTGGCATATCAGCACCAAAACGGATCTTGTTAGCTTGGAACAACTGATGCTACTCGATGGAACGTCGTGCAACCTTTCTGATTTAGCGGTAAAGCATCAGCTTAAAAAGGGGATGCATCTTGCCTCGCCTACCCAAACCCAATGCGACCAATTTCAATATTTTAGTGAACACCACGCCCCCAAAGAGTTGTTTTGGGTTCAGGAATTAAGAACGTTCCAACCCACCTATTTGCCTTTTCAACCAAAACACAGCGAGCAGTGCATTGACGATGCATTAATCTCTGTCTCGCAGCTTAGTGTCGATAACACGTTGAAGGCACAATGGACAAAGTTGCCTGAAGATGTTGAAACGATGGATGTGCTCTTAGCAACTTTATTTATTTATTTGTATCGATTGGGAAATAAAGAATCGTGCGCTCTTTGGTTATACGACTCACAAGATGCCATGGTGCCGGATGATCTCACTTTATTTTTTGCATCATTCCTCCCCTGTTCGCTTCTCCTTGATAACAGCTTCACCTATGCTAAAGCCATTCAGCAAATTCATACGATGCGTACAAAGCGTAAAAAAATGGGTACTTTTCTACGTGATGTCTTTTATCGATACCCAGAACTTTCTCAAACAGAACATCATCAGGCCCCTTTGGCCCTTTATGTAGGCACTGAAAAGCAATGCGCCACGCCCAAAAACCTCATAAATGCCTCTGTGCTTATTACGATTTCACCCGATACGAACACCATCACCTGGTGGATTAAAGAATCGATGGTGGATCATAATGAGGCACTTATTTCAGTGATAAAAAATGCTCAACGGCATTTTAATCATCTGATACAGCACTTAAATACTACGCTGCATCATTCCATTGAGACACTTTCATTGATGGATGAGACTGAACGACACCTCATGCTGAATATGGGAATACCTAAATGCTTTGTATATCCTAAAGATAAAACTATTGTCCAAATATTTGAGGCTCAGGCTCAAGCAACTCCAAATCACACAGCGGTCGTGTATGGAGCAAAATCACTAACCTATGAATCGCTGAATCATCAAGCGAATCAATTAGCACGTTGCCTGCAAAATAACGGAGTCATGCCTAATACCTATGCTGCCATTTGTACTACCCAGGAACTGCATTTAATTATCGGTTTATTAGCCATCTTGAAAGCAGGGGCGGCCTACATTCCCATCGATCCTAACTATCCCAAAAAGCATATTTATTCAATACTTAACGACAGTAAACCCAGTCTTTTATTAGCTTCTCATCATCTGAGTCAACGAATTGAAGACGACTGTGCGGAACTGGGTGTTCCTATCGTTCTTTTCGATGAACTGGCATTATTGATGAAACAACAATCCTCAGCCAATTTGGATCTAACAGACATTACTTCTTCAAGCCTCGCCTACATCATGTACACCTCGGGCACCACCGGCAACCCCAAAGGAGTAATGATTCCACACAGAGGCATCACGCGGCTGGTAAAAAACACAAATTACATTGAGTTTAAGGAACACGATAAAGTGGCACAAGCAGCGAGTATTAGCTTTGATGCTGCAACGTTTGAAATATGGGGAGCCCTTTTAAATGGTTCAGAACTTATTGCCGTGCCTCATACTGTCTTACTGGATGCCAACAAATTCAGTTCTTTTTTAGAAAAAAAACGCATTACCATCCTGTGGCTTACATCTGCTTTATTTAATCAACTCTCAGCTCAGGATGCATCCATGTTTCGTCATCTGACTTATCTTCTTGTTGGTGGCGATGTACTGAATAAAGAACGTATTATGAGCGTGATCCAATGCGAACAAGGTACTCCAGAATACGTTTTAAATGGCTATGGACCAACAGAAAACACCACGTTCACAACGACTTACCACATCACAAAACTCGATGAATCACATGAGACCATCCCGATCGGAACCCCCATTGCCAACACAGAGGTTTATATTCTTGATGAGCAACTTCAACCGACCCCAGTAGGTGCTCTTGGAGAGCTGTATATCAGTGGTGATGGATTAGCACACGGCTACTTAAATCGACCTGAATTAAACGAGCAAAAATTTATTCAAAATCCTTTTCAAAGCAGCACTAATTCAGCCCTCTACAAAACAGGAGACAATGTTCGTTGGATGCCTAATGGAACTATTGACTATTTTGGGCGTCAAGACAATCAAGTCAAAATAAGAGGCTTTCGAGTAGAACCTGAGGCCATACAGGCTCATTTACTCCATCACCATGCCATCAGTCAATGTGCGGTGATTACCTCAAACAGTGCCAATAACACCAAGGTATTGGTTGCCTATATGGTCTGTACTGAAGAGGTGAGCGACGAAGAAATTCGTATCTTCTTAAAAAATCAACTTCCTGTATATATGATTCCAAGCTACTTTGTTCGCCTTGATAAAATGCCGTTAACCCCTAATGGCAAAGTGAATTATAAAAAACTGCCCACACCGGATATCACCCAATTCGCTGTAGGGAGTAATTATTGTGCTCCGGTAACTGCCACAGAACACGCATTAGCTGAACTTTGGAGTACGTTACTGGGTATAACAAAAATTGGCGTGGAAGATAGTTTTTTTGATTTAGGAGGTCATTCCTTATTGCTGACTCAATTAATCTTAAAAATTAAGAATTTATATCACATCGATTTACCTCTGCCTGAGTTTCTTGAACACCCAACCATCAAGCACTTAAGCCAATTGATTGAAGGAAATACCGTGTCAACACGTGCCGTGAATCAGCTCATGCTGCGCGACAGGTTTTTACATAGGGAACTATCCCTGACGACCCCGTTATCGCATCCTCAGGATATAAATCAGGTATTACTGACCGGAGCATCAGGATTTCTTGGAGCTCATTTACTCCATACGCTCTATCACCACTCCCAAGCAATAATTTATTGTTTAATTCGTGCCCAAAATGAAGACGAGGCTATAGATCGGCTCAATAAAACCATGGCTAAATACAATTTTGATTTATCCTGTAACGAACGAATTATTCCCTTGGTTGGTGATTTAGCAAGTCCCAATTTAGGACTATCTTCTTCTAATTTATCACAACTATCTAAAACAATTGATGTCATTGTGCATAATGGCGCTTCGGTCAATCATCTTTACCCTTATGAGCAACTAAGAGAAGCCAATGTAAGAAGCACTCGTGACCTCATCGCCTTTGCCGCAAAAAACAAAGCGAAACCCATCCACTTTATTTCTACTCTATCGGCTGTAAGTCATTTTTTGGATGAGTCGCATTCTATCGTGGAAGACTTTATGAGAGTAGACAATGACATCCCTCCCCCTCAAGATGGATACAGTCAAACTAAATGGGTAGCAGAGCAGCTTCTTTCAGAGGCAGCACATCAAGGCTTATTGATTAATATCTATCGCCCGGGATGGATTGTAGGTCACAGTCAATCAGGCGCATTTAACGCTCAAAGCAATCACTTATTCCTATTACTTAAAGGATGCATTCAACTTCAAGTCGCTCCCGACTGGGATCTCATGTTGGATATGTTACCTGTAGATACTATTAGCAATGTTATTGCAAAAAGGATTCTTCTTGGGCCACAAACCAACCGTGTCTTTAATCTGATTAATCCCAACAAACTACCCTGGAGACAATTAATTCATTATATAAACCAACGCGGCTATCCGGTCGCATTAATTGACCCTCAACAGTGGAAGCAAGAACATGTTCAATTCATTAAAGAAGATAACGCGCTGTATAGCCTGTACTCCCTGTACATTAACAGTCAAAATGATGATTGGATGAAGGGGTTAGCCACTATTTCTCGTGCCAATAACTATAATACACATAATGCATTTAATGAGGTAGGGCAAATAATGCCCTCTTTAAATAAAGAACTATTGGATGTTTATTTTAATTATCTGGAAAATGAAGGCTTTATAAAGCCCCCTTTAAGTCATTAATCTGTTTGGGGACAGCCAATGAAATGGAGATCAAACATTGAACATGAACACATCACAAAATGTATATCTTGAATCCCTACTCAAGAATTTAAAAGACGTGGTTATATTTTTGTCATCCGATGGCACTATTGAAGAATTAAGCCCAATAGCAGAAGAGTATTATTCCTGGAACGTAACGAAAATGAAAGGTATCCAATTCTCCTCATTATTATCAGAAGGGAGCCCATTTTCATTTTCAGATTATGTTGCCATGCGTGACAATGGGGCATCTATTGAAACCATTATAAACCACAAAAATCCTAAAGTTTATCTGTCCTGGTCTGTTGTTCCGCTAGCCAATAGTTCGGGTTGGCTTCTTATAGGTCGTGATGTTTCAGACAGCGACAAGCTTGAAGTTGTTCACCATACACTCTATTCCCAATTAGAAAAAATATCAGCTTGTGTTCCCGGTAATTTTTATTGGAAAAACACCGATGCTGAATATTTGGGGTGTAATGATACCTTACTTAAAACCTTAGGACTTACCTCCATCAAAGACATTATTGGTAAAACAGACAAAGACTTATGGCCGGATCAGGCACAAACGCTGAAACAGAATGATCAGCAAGTCATTCAGACAGGAAAAACATTATTTTTAGAAGAAAAAGTAACAATGAACGGCCAAGATCGGTACTTTACAGTCATTAAAATGCCTTTATTAGATGATAGAGGCAACACTATCGGTATTTTAGGTAATTCACTGGAGATTACAGAACTTAAAAATACTCAAGCCGCACTGCAAGTAGCCATAGAAAACGCCGAGGCGGCCAATCGAGTCAAAACGGAATTTATCGCTAATATGGGGCACGATATACGTACCCCGCTGACAGGAATCATTGGGTTTTCACACCATTTAAAAAACCATATTAAGGACATTCAATTCAAAGAGTGCGCCAAACAAATTCATGACAGTGGGGAGCAATTACTAGGGTTGCTTAATTCAGTCCTGGACATGATAACGGCAGATAATCTGAATGAAAATAGTGTAATTAGTGAAGTTTTTGATGTACATCGCCTTATAAACGATGTTCTTGAACTGGAAATTCCAGCAATTGAGGAACATCATTTGGCTATAAAAACACAAATCGATGAACGGATCCCTCATTATCTCATTGGCGATAGGATGAAATTACACCGAATATTGCTTAATTTAGTTGGAAATGCTATCAAATTTACTCCTAAAGGCCAAATTGAAATCAGTGCAACTTTTATTGAACAAGAACATGAAACCATCACCATCCAATTCAAAGTAAGTGATACCGGAATTGGAATCCCGTTGCATCTACACGATAAGGTCTTCGAAAGTTTTTTTAAGATTAGCCCCTCGCATAAAGGAGCCTATACAGGAAATGGCATAGGTTTGCACATTGCTCAGAAATATGCCGAACTGTTAGGTGGTGACTTGAAGCTTGAAAGTACTGAAGGGATTGGAACATCCTTTTTCTTTTCCCTAAAAATGAAATTAGCTAATAAAGACTTAATATGTTCTTCTAAACCTCAAAATACTGCTGTATTGGAAGAGACGCAAACAGTTCATTCTGCCTTAATAGAACCACTGCATGCACAGCAACTTCATGTACTTTTGATTGAAGATAATGAATCAGCATTAAAAGTATTAAAGATGATGATAGAACCCTATAGCACTCACATCCGTACCGCGGGCGATGCAGAAAGCGCGATGTTATTCGTTAAAGAATCCCCGTTTGATTTGATTATTTCCGATATTGGGCTACCCAATATAAATGGCGATGAACTTGCCAGCAATATTCGAGCCTTTGAAAAAGAGCATCAACGCCGACCCTGCTATATTGTCGGGCTAACAGGTCATGCTTTAAATGATATTATGGATGACTGCATAAAAGCAGGAATGAATGAAGTCTATCGAAAACCAATGAATAAAAACTCTTTAAAACAAATCATCAATCATTTTAATATACCTGATTTGCGGCAATTGCAAGGTGAAGAAAAAGAAGCCCGCATACAGCAAAAATCACTTATTGAAGGCGAAATCCCTAAAAATGAAAAAGATTTTTTTGATTTAAACAAATTTCCAATTTTTGATATTTCTGAAGCGTTAAAATTTGTAGGGACGGAAGCTATGCTAACCGAGGTTTTGACGGTAATGAAAGATCAGTCCGTTCCGGATGATTTAAAACTTATGACTCAGGCGTATGCTGAAGCTGATTGGGATAAAGTACAGCAAATAGCCCATAAAATGAAAAGCGGAGCCATTTATGTAGGAGCCGTCCGAATGAAAATGGCATGTCAATATCTTGAGCGTTATCATAAAGTCGGACAAAGAACTTTATTAGAGCCTCTTTATCAGCAAGCATCTGTTGTTATAGATCATACGATGGAAACAATTAGCGATTACTTAAAAGGTTGAACTTCACTTCCATGTTGAAACCCATTCTGTTTAAATGAGGTTAACATCCCACTTTAAATCCTTGTTGGTTACTTAAATTTTCAATACAAATGGTTTATAGTTGAAAGCTTGGTTGAAAAGGGAATTTTAATTATGCTCAAAAGAATCATTTTATTTATTTCTGTCTGCACTTTATTTCTATCGCCTTTTTGTTTTTTGCATCCTGTATATGCAGAGGATGTTGCCAAAACAAATCAATATTGGTGGCCCAATTTGCTGGATCTTAGCCCTCTTCGCCAGCCAAATGCCACTTCTAATCCAATGGGTAAGGATTTTAATTACGCGCAAGCATTCAATAGCCTTGATTTGAATGCATTGATTGATGATCTCAAAAAACTAATGACAACTTCTCAGCCGTGGTGGCCTGCTGACTATGGCAATTATGGTCCTTTATTTATTCGGATGTCATGGCACGCAGCAGGTACTTACCGAATTTATGATGGTCGAGGCGGAGCCAATGGTGGGTTTCAACGATTAGTCCCGCAAAACAGCTGGCCAGACAATGCAAACCTCGATAAAGCCCGACGTTTGTTGTGGCCAATTAAACAAAAATATGGCAATAAAATATCTTGGGCAGATTTGCTTGTACTGACTGGAAATGTTGCCATGGAATCCATGGGCTTCAAAACCCTGGGATTTGCTGGTGGTCGAGAAGATGCATGGGAAGCTCTTAATATAAACTGGGGTTCCGAAGGAAAATGGCTGGAAAGCAATCGCCATACTCCGGATGGTACTCTTCAAAAACCACTCGCGGCTTCAGTTATGGGTTTGATATATGTTAATCCGGAAGGACCAAACGGAGTTCCTGATCCTCTTGCTGCAGCAAAAGATATTCGAGAAACGTTTGGCCGCATGGCTATGAATGATGAAGAAACTGTTGCACTGATAGCTGGTGGACATGCTTTCGGTAAAACTCATGGTGCAGCATCCACCCAAAACCTTGGGCCAGCTCCTGCAGCTGCCGACATTGAACAACAAGGTTTTGGTTGGAAGAACAGCTACGGCACTGGTAACGGCAAAGATGCTATTACGAGTGGCCTGGAAGGAGCCTGGACAGTAACACCAACCAAATGGAGCCATAATTATCTGCAAAATTTGTTTGCATTTAACTGGGTACAAACAAAAAGCCCTGCTGGAGCCACTCAGTGGATTCCTGACAATAAAAATGCGTCTAATATGGTGCCGGATGCTTTTGACACGAATGCACGTCATGCCCCAGTGATGTTAACAACGGATCTGGCGCTTAAATTTGATCCTGTTTACAGCAAAATAGCCAAACGATTTCTGGATAATCCCGATGAATTCAATGAAGCCTTCGCGAGAGCCTGGTTCAAACTAATTCATAGAGACATGGGGCCAAAATCGCGTTATCTTGGCCCGTTAGTCCCCAAAGAAACGATGATTTGGCAAGATCCAGTACCAGCAGTTGATTATAAAATGGTTGATGAAAAGGATATTGATCTGCTGAAAACACAAATCGCTAATTCTGGACTCAATAATGCTGAACTTATAAAGACAGCTTGGGCTTCAGCGTCTACATTCCGTGGTACAGACATGCGGGGAGGTGCCAATGGCGCAAGGATTCGGCTTGAGCCACAGAAAAACTGGGAGGTAAACGAGCCAGCGACTTTAGCTAAGGTTTTAAAAGCCCTCGAAAGCATTCAAGATAATTTTAATAAAACACAAACCGGTGGCAAGAAAGTATCGCTTGCTGACTTGATTGTCCTTGGCGGTAATGTTGCCATTGAACAGGCCGCTAAAAAATCAGGTTACACCATTAAGGTTCCATTTGCTCCTGGACGCACTGATGCTTCACAAGATATGACTGATGTGAATTCTTTTGAAGTGCTCAAACCATCAGCGGATGGTTTTCGTAATTACTTTGATAAAAGTAATCAAAAATCCCCGCCTGAAATGCTCGTCAGCAAGGCAAGCTTGTTGAATTTAAGTGTTCCTGAAATGACTGTTCTGGTTGGAGGATTGCGGGTGCTCAATGCTAATTCGGGGAACAATCAGTATGGAGTCTTTACTGATAAACCTGAAAGCCTAAGCAATGATTTTTTTATCAATTTATTAGACATGAACACCGAGTGGAAAAAGTCCAAAAATGAAGAAGGTGTCTACGAAGGTTTTGATAGGAAAACAGGTCAATTAAAGTGGAAAGCTACTTCAGTAGATCTTATTTTTGGAGCCAATTCCGAGTTAAGAGCTGTTGCAGAATTCTACGCAACAAATGAAGCCAAAGAACAATTCGTAAATGATTTCGTAACGGCATGGGTTAAGATAATGAATGCCGATCGATTTGACCTCAAAAACAAAGTCGCTGCTAATCAAAATAGCAACTGACATAATCTGAATAAGCTAATATCCATGCAGCTCTCGTCTTATTAAGAGAGCTGTATTTTTAATTTTTATATTCTATATTTATTTAAGATACATCAGGTGAACCTTGTATGCTGACTTACTTAAAAAAAGGATGGAATGGAGAGTTAACCTTTTTCCAAATTATTTTTGGGAGGTACTCCAGCTCTTATTTTTTTGATGGAGGAGTTGTATATATCGGTTTTTACATTCTACTGATATGCGCCTTAGTAAACCATCCATGGAATATCAATAACATCTGGCTGTATCCATTATTACTGTATTCGATAGGTTTCTATATATGGCTGTTAAAAGCATTTTGGGGGTCTGCACATCAAACAACTCATTTTTATAGCTTTATATTAATACGTATATTTACTTTTCTCTTGCCCATATTTTCAATTTGTTTATTCTTTTTAATCCTCATCTATTATTTTGTATCTGCGCTATTTGATCTATACAATTAAGCCTATAACGCAAAACCAATTCTGCTGACTATCCTAACTATTTTGCACCCTGTCTCGCCATTTTCCTGCCAAGCTAAAATAGTAAATTTAAGCTAGAATTATAATAATGGTAGGCTTTTGGACATCTTGTTATTTTTATAATAAGTGCTTAAAAGGATGATACTTTATATGTCTCAATTATGAAAAATGATTTATAGAGCATCCTTTATATTATCTGGCGGAGATTGCGGTGTTAATTCAACCCGTTCAACCTGTAAATGTTACCGTTAAAATTGGCGATAATATACACGAATGCCAAATGATCAGCCTATCTGACACCGAGCTGGTTTTAAACTGTAACGATTATTTAGACAAGGACAGCCAGGTATTGTTTATTGCCCGCTATTTTCGTGGAGCGGCGATTATACGTGAAATAGACTTTATAAAATTCAATTTCACGTATAAATTGGAGATCGAAAACATACAATTTCAACCGGGCTTATTAATCAACACCCGGTTATAACTTGGATATAAAGAATTATATTTATAGCCAATAAACAAATAAGAATAAAAACAACCACACAACGTCTACAAAATGCCAATACCAAGCAACACCCTCAAATGCAAAATGCCGCTCTGGAGTAAAATGACCACGTTTGCAGCGTATTAAAATAACAATCAGCATAATGGTACCGAGTGTTACGTGTAAACCGTGAAAGCCTGTAAGCATAAAGAACGTTGTTCCGTAAATACCAGCAGCTAAAGTTAAGTTCATTTCAGTATAGGCTTCATGATATTCATAGGCCTGGAGCAACAGGAATAATATACCCAATGCAATAGTCAGGGACATTCCAACTAATAATTGAGTACGCTTGTTCAATTTTAAAGCCCAATGAGCCCACGTAATGGTAACCCCTGAAGTTAAAAGTATCAGAGTGTTGATTGCGGCAAGGCCCCAAGCACCCATAGCTTCATGGGCACCGGAGTAAATTTGGTTATTCGGGTTATCCAGTAATGGCCATGCTGCTTTAAAATCAGACCACAAGGTATAATGAGTTATCGGGTGTATTTCTCCACCTAAAAGGGGAACAACCCAAAAGCGGGCAAAAAACAGAGCACCAAAAAAAGCCCCAAAGAAGCACACTTCGGAAAAGATAAACCAGCACATTCCCCAACGAAATGATCTATCGACTTGCATGTCGTAAAGACCTTTACCATTTTCATAAATAACCTGACCAAACCAGCCAAACATCATAAAGATAAGGATACACAGTCCCGCAGTGAATATATACGGACCATACCAATCAAGATGAAGCCAGGAAGCAGCTCCTACCAGAGTTGTAGTCAATCCAATCGAGCCCACCAAAGGCCAATGACTAGGCTTGGGGACATAATAAGTACCGTGTGCTCCCATTCTATTTTATTCTCCTGTATCAATAAATCAGGCTGCAAAAGCTGATTTATGGTCTGTTTATAGTGCAAGATTTATATTTAATAACTTTTTCATCGGGAAGATTTAATTTACGGTGATGTTTTATCTGTATTGGAACCAGATAAGATCCCCAGGTTCTAATTCATTACTCTTCCTGACACATCAAACAAGGTATAAGACAAAGTAACCGTCTTAACATTCTCTGGTAACTCTGCATCCAGATGAAATAACAACGGCATGTTCATTGCCTCATGTCCATTCAATGTCTGCTGAGTGAAACAAAAGCATTCCGTTTTTTTCAAATATTTAGCGGCAATTCCTGGAGTTACACTGGGAATTGCTTGAACCGTCATTCTATGATCTGTTTTATTTTCAGCATAAAAAGCCAGTCTGGCTATTTCACCAGGGTGTACCCGTATTTTAGAAATTTTTGGATAAAATTCCCAAGGCACACCGCTATTATTTGTTGCAACAAATTCAACCAATACTTCCCTTTCTTTATTAATTTTTGCTTTGCTCACATCATAAGCAACTGCCTCTGGATTTGTTTTGCCATTGATACCTAAGGTTTTGCATAAGCTATTATAGATAGGTACCAAGGCGAAACCAAAAGCAAACATTCCCAAAACAACAAGAGTTAATATGATGAGTAGTTTTTGTTGCTTTTTTACATTATTCATTAAACCCCACCTTTAGTGAATCTCAGGTGGAGTTGTAAAAGTATGGTAAGGTGGTGGAGATGGCAATGTCCATTCCAAACCATGTGACCCTTCCCAAACTCTAGCTGTAGCAACATCCTTTTTAGTACCTCGTTTTCTTACAGTTCCTATAATGTTAAATAAAAACAGTAACTGGGAGAAACCAAAGATGAATGCTCCAATAGTTGCAATCATATTAAAATTGGCGAATTGCAAAGCATAATCCGGTATCCTTCTTGGCATGCCTGCAAGTCCAAGAAAATGCATGGGGAAAAATGTCAAGTTAACGGAAATAACGGACAGCCAGAAATGCCATTTTCCCATACGCTCGTTATACATATGCCCGGTCCATTTCGGCAGCCAGTAATAGGTAGCAGCAAGGAGAGCAAATATAACCCCGGGTACCAACACATAATGAAAATGTGCCACAACAAAATAACTGTCCTGATACTGGTAATCAGCAGGTACTAATGCCAACATCAAACCGGTAAATCCACCTATAGTAAACAGAAATACAAATGCCAAGGCAAAAAGCATAGGCGTTTCAAATGTCATCGCCCCTTTAAACATGGTGCTGACCCAGTTAAACACTTTAATGCCAGTAGGAACCGCAATAAGCATGGTGGTGTACATGAAAAACAATTCAGCGCCCAAGGGAACGCCAGTGGTAAACATGTGATGCACCCAAACAATAAAGGATAAAAGGGCAATACTTACAGTCGCGTAAACCATAAAGTGGTAACCGAATAACGGTTTACGACTGAAGGTGGGAATAATTTCAGAAATTACTCCAAATGCGGGCAGAACCAATACATACACTTCTGGATGTCCAAAAAACCAGAATATATGTTGAAACAGAATCGGATCGCCACCGCCTGCAGCATTAAAAAAACTGGTTCCGAAATGTCTGTCAGCCAACATCATCGTAACAGCGCCTGCCAAAACAGGCATAATCGCGATCAATAAAAATGCGGTAATTAACCAGGTCCATACAAACATGGGCATTTTCATCAAAGTCATGCCTGGAGCACGCAGATTCAAAATTGTTGCGATAATATTGATCGAACCCATAATCGATGAAAGTCCCATCATATGAATGGAAAAAATCATAAAATCGGTACTGGGAGGCGCATATTTTGTTGATAGTGGTGCATACATTGTCCATCCAAAATTAGGACCACCGCCCGCATGAAACATTGTAGAAAATAACAGACAGAATGCGAATGGCAGTATCCAAAAACTCCAGTTATTGAGTCGAGGCAAAGCCATGTCAGGGGCGCCTATCATCATAGGAATCTGCCAATTCGCCATACCTGTAAACGCGGGCATGACTACCCCAAAAAGCATGATCAGACCATGCATGGTGGTCATTTGATTAAAAAAGTTAGGATCTACAAAACGATGTCCAGGTTGAAACAGTTCAGCCCGAATAACAAGAGCCATACCACCAGCAACAAAAAAACTAATCATAGCTAACCATAAATATAGGCTGCCGATGTCTTTATGGTTCGTAGTAAACAACCAGCGTTTCACAAATCCCATAATTCCTTTACCCTGTTCTGGACCGTGCTCATCATGAGACGCTTCTGCATGCGCTAATGCCTTGCTCATTGTAAACCTCCTGCTTTAGCTTTATTAACCATGGTAGGTTTTTTATTATTACTTTCTCGCAATTTCGCAACATCTGATGGTTGAATTTCGTCGTCAGTATTGTTACCCCAAGCATTTCGCTCATAAGTTGTTATTGCTGCAATCTCTTCATCAGTCAACTGATCTTTATAAGGCATCATTCCAGCAGATCCCGGAATACCATTAAGAATCAGATCAATATGACGTGAAATAGGCTTGCCTACTGCAACTGAACTGCCTTTCAAAGCAGGGTACATAGGCGGAAGACCGGTTCCATCAGCTTTATGGCAGGCAGAACAGAACTGTTCGTATTTTAGTTTGCCCAAGGTCATTAATTCACTGCGGGACATTGTTTTTTGATCGGCTACCTGAGTTTCTGTTCTGGCATACTGATCTTCAATTTTATCCTGCTTGGCAACCCAATCATTGAACTCATTTTCACTAACAGCCTGAACTACAATCGGCATAAAACCGTGATTGATACCGCACAATTCAGCACATTGCCCCCTGTAAACTCCAGGCTTTTCTATTCTCGCCCATGCTTCGTACATGAATCCGGGAATTGCATCTCGTTTAATTCCAAGTTCAGGTACCCACCAGGAATGGATTACATCGTTTGAAGTAACCAGAAAACGGATTTTTTTATTGACTGGCAGGACAAGCGGTTTATCTACTTCCAGCAAGTACCATTGGCCTTTTTTCTGTTTATTTTGAATTTGATCATAGGGTGTTGATAAATTACTGAAGTAACTTATGCCTTGATCGAGGTATTGATATTGCCACCGCCATTGATAGCCAACAACCTTAATTGTAACGTCAGACTCAGAGGAATCATCCATTCTTATCAATACCTGGGTAGCAGGAATTGCCAAACCCACCAGTATTAAAAAGGGTATTATTGACCATACGATTTCAAGACGAGGGTTGTCATGAAATGATGCAGGCTTATATCCTTTGGATTTTCTGTGGTGAATTAGGGAATATATCATTACCCCGAAGACAACTACACCAATTACGGCACAGACAGCCATACACACCATATGCAAATAATACATATCATGGCTTAGCGGAGTAACCCCTTTATACATATTTAGCTGCCAGTTATCTGCAGCTGCCCAAACTGATTGACCCGATGCAAAGCCACAAAGCATTATTACGAATCTACAGATCTTTAACCTGTTTAACATCCCAATCCCTCATCTCGTCAAGTAGTCGGGAAAACCCGACTCATTTTAATCGATTTAACCAGCACAAAAACCTATTAACCTACCACAAAGAATAATTTCCATCGGTTTTGGATTGGCTGACCATATACTTGATTGCCTCTATCACTTCATCTGTAGTGCATTGATCGCAACCACCATTTTTAACATGGTCTTTACCCTTAACCGTATTTTCTATTAAAACATCCATATTTTTGGCAATTAAAGGTGCCCAGACCTGTTTATCACCAATTTTAGGAGCACCCAATTTACCGTCATTATGGCAAACGGCACAATTTTCATTGTATATATTTTCACCGCTTGCAGGATACTTTTCGGCACCACCCGCTTTCAAATCAATCCATTGAGCACGAGTCAGGGATTCATTTAATATATAATCTACAGAGGAGATTATATCGTTGTCAGAACAGGTGACACAGGCTCCTTTAACCGGCATGGAGTTAAAGCCATGGATCACATGCCGATACAAGCCTGTTAATCCACTGCTTTTCAACCTCATATACCAGTTTGCGGAATCACCAATTACTGGCGCACTCATCTTGCTATCCTGATGGCATATAATGCACGCTTTCAGGTAAACCTGTTTTCCTCGCGCCAGAGTTGGAGGCATATCTGAAGGGGATACTCCGTAAAGCTCTTCACTTTCAACAGTCTTCAGATAAGTCGCAATAGCCAACCGGTCTGCATCTGTCAAATGACTTAAGCTGTTATGATTTACTTCAGCCATTGGCCCGGCAACGGGTCCTGCGTTATTAATCAGCTCATTGTTTTTGAACACATCAGCAACCTGATCAGGTGTGGCAGACTCCAATCCGTACTTGGTAATATTAGGAGCCCAGTAGCCGTCAATAAAACTACCTGTCAGATAATATCTGTTTTTGGGCGCGCCAAATACATTAAGTGGGGTATGACACATGCTGCAATGACCCAGTGTATCCACTATATATTTCCCGCGATTCCATTCAGGTGACTTATCTGCCTGGTACTCGATAGAGTTCTCTTCCGGGAAGAAAAACAGAATATTCCACCCCCATAAAGAGAATCGTGCACCGGGCACTCCAAATGGGAAAGGCAAATCTTTATTTTTCTGATTTATGGCGGGAATACTCATAAAATAAGCGTATAAAGCACGAGCATCATCATCCGTCATTTTGGAAAAATAAATGTAGGGAAATACAGGAAAATAGTTTCTTCCCTTTGGATCCCTGCCATCTTTAAGCGCTCTGATGAAATCTTGTTCAGTCCAGTTACCAATTCCGGTTTCTTTGTCTGGTGTTATATTAGGACTATAAAAAGTTCCAAAAGGTGTTTCTAAAGGAAGTCCGCCTGCATAAGCACCAGTTCCGCCTTTAACATCAGTATGACACGCGATGCAATCACCCATCTTTGCCAAATATTCACCACGTTTTATCAATTCCTGCTGTGCGCCAGTTGCAGGAGCAGTAGGAGGATAGCTCGGATAAAAACCATCAATTAATGGTTCGATGGGTTTATTAGTAGCATCTTCAGCTTGTACTGTTTGGCCCATAACGCTGAGCATTGCGAATGATACAGCAACTATAAACTTATTTCTAAACAAAGAGCCCACGCTCCCTCCTATTTGTTCTTATTTTGCATGCTTCTCTTGAGGAGACAGAATAAATGTCGCATTTTATACTTCTCTGTAGCCAAGATGCAATGTATTCAGGTTGTTAAATGGCCCTTTTATTCAATTGAGGCTAAGGTGTAAATTGGCCTGCATATCTCCACTTGACCAAGATGAACAAAATCAAGCCACGCAATGAATCAACTCCGGCAAATAACTGCTAACAGAATACCTACTTCACTGTTATAATGACCATTTTTTTAAAACAAGGAATCTCATCATGGCATTCAAACCAGCAATGGAACTGGCGAAGTTACAGCAAGAAAATCGACACGTGGCTACAATTGATGGCCAAAAAATACTATTAATCTGGCACAATGAACAAGTTCATGCAATCCAGTCACAATGTCCTCATCTGAAACTGCCTTTAACCAAAGGCACCATTACTGAAGATTGTGCCATAATCTGTCCATTTCACAAGAGTGAATTTGATTTAAATACTGGTAAAGCCAAATGTTGGTCTCCATGGCCCCCAGTCGTGGGCTCGTTGTTAGGAAAAATTTCAAAAGAAAAAAATTTGAAAGTATATCCTACACGAATTGACAATGGACAAATCATGATCGATCTGTCGTAATTCTTCAGCAAAATGCACTGAACAAACCAAGAAACACTATAGAGGGGCGCAGGATGAAAATTTTGAATGCGATGTTTTCCAAAGTTAACGGAGGACTGGAACAAGTATTTTTAAACTATACCCCCGCCCTTACCATGCAAGGCAACACAGTCATTCCGGTAATTCACCCTAATGCTGAAATTAAAAACAATTGCCCTCAAGAGCATCTAAAAACAATCCACAACTTCAATCAGCATGACTTCATTGCTGTCTATAGACTAAGACAACTCATTAAGCGTGAACATCCGGACTGTATCATTACTCACAGCTATCGAGCCGCTTATTTATTCAAAAAAACCAGGACAAAAGTTCCGAAAATTGCAGTGTGTCATGTTCGTGGTCACTACGATTTTGGAACGGATGCGATCATCGCAATTACTGAACACATGCGGCAAGAGATTATCGATTCGGGAGTACCGGCACATACCGTTTATACTGTTCCTAATATGGTCCATATTCCTGAAGAATTAACATTCAAAGAACCCAAAGAATCCAACATACCCGTTATTGGAGTTTGTGCTCGGCTGGCAAAAATTAAAGGGGTCGATATTTTTATCGAAGCTCTGGCTGAATTAAAAAAGAGAAAAGTTGCATTCAAAGCTAAAATTGCCGGTGATGGCAAAGACAAAGAACAATGCATTCAATTAGTAAACCATCATGGATTAACTGATGACATTGAATTATTAGGCTGGATAGAAGACAGGCATTCGTTTTATAAGAGCCTCGATATTTTTTGTCTTCCCTCTCGCGAAGAAGCATTTGGGCTGGTCGTATTGGAAAGCATGATGCATTCTTTGCCCATGGTGCTGAGCAAGTTATCTGGCCCCTTAGAAATTGTGGGGGATTCGCAAAGCGCGCTCATGGTGCCACCTGAAGATCCCATCAGCATGGCCGATGCGTTGGAACGCGTAATCACCGAGAAGCATCTGGCAAGGCAGCTGGCATATAATGCCTATCAACGTGTACAACGCTATTCCAGCAGCATGGTAGCTCCCATACTTCATAATGTATTAGAATCTGTGTGCCGAAACTACCAGAAAAGTTACTCTAAGTGAGGTATCTGACTCTTGATCACCAATAGGGTATCTTAGGGAATTATACACGTAAATTACTCCAAATACCTTATACTCGCCATTGAGTTCCAACAATTGATTGTGTTGCATTAATAAACTAATAGTTCAAAATTAATTCGCTCAAGCGAGTGCAATTGATAAATTTATGATATAATCGTCAGCCATTTAATCCTGTTCTTGCTATATATTATGTTTATATATTTTAATGGCTTGCTTTTAGGCTTATCGTTGATCATGGCCCTGGGACCCCAGAATATTTTTCTGATCAAACAAGGTGCGCGCCGGAATCATGCCGCATTATCCGCTGCCGTATGTTTTATCTGTGATATTATTCTAGCCTGTGCCAGTGTTGCGGGCCTGCATCAAATACTATTAGCTCACCCTACTCTGCAAATTTGGCTGGTTTGGTTTGGTACTGCATTTCTACTTTATTATGCAATAAAAGCCTTTCGAAGTGCGTTCACCCATCATAAACGAGAATCAGACAAGGCGCCTCAACCTCATAACAGAGTTCAGATTGTCCTTTTTGCCTTGGGCTTCAGTTTATTAAATCCCCATGCCATTATCGATACGCTGGTCATTATCGGCAGTGGCAGCAGCCAATTTCCCGATAATAAGATGGCCTTTTTATTGGGAGTCATCTCTTCAAGCTTATTGTGGTTCAGTTCACTAACCGTTACAACGCGTTATTTTTCCAATATATTGACCAAGACTACTGTATGGCAAGCAATTGAATTGTTCAGTGGGGTATTAATGACCTTTATTGGAATTAAACTGGCATTAAGTAGTTTTTAAAGGGGAAAATAGAAAGGGCCAATCAGTGTGTCGCCAATTGACCCAGTGGAATGACACATAGCAAGTCCAACCTCGCAAACTGAATATCTCATATTATACCCAATAATGTCAATATTTTTACGTTATTTGCCGAATTTGGTTGATGGGGCAATTTAAAAATGTCCTTTTACAAAGAGGCTGGATACTCTCCGTTCATCATATCAATCCGTTGTGCCATTTACTGATTATTTTAAACGTGGAAAAAACATCGGCGTCGTTTTCTGGTAATCAATATAAGCCTGCCCTCTTGATTCTATCGATCCCTTTTCAGTCATTGGGCCTGTGATTTGAGTCATGATCAAATATAGGGTTAATGGTGAGAGCAATCCAATAAAGCCGTTGCTGTATGCCAATCCAAACAATGAAAATCCACACCACACCATCCATTCAAAAAAGTAATTCGGATGTCTGGAATAATACCAAAGACCTATATTACATAAGGCTCCTGAAGGTGCTCTTTTATATTGTTGCAGTTGCAAATCCGCTATAGTCTCGCCAACCAAACCTGTAATAGCGAGCAGGATCCCTAAATAATCAAAAATACTCAGACTAGCCACGCCTGCAATACCACAGAAATACCACGGGATAGCAATTAGAGTAATCAATAAACCTTGTATCTGAAAATTAAGGAAAAAGCCCAGTGGCTTGGCAATTTTCCAATGATCACTTAATCGAATATAACGTGGGTCAACATGCCCTATCCTGATTCGTGTATACCAAAGATAGAACCCCAAACGCCCTCCCCACAAAGCAAGTACTGCTCCTAAAATCAGGGCACGAGTCGAAAAGGGGTTGGCAAACAAATAGACAAGACCGCTTATAGTTAAGCCTGAGGCCCAACCAACATCTACTATGGAAGGGTTTTTCAAATATCGATACAAGCACCAAATCAGACACATATGAAGAAATACAATACAATAGACAAGGAGAAACAGTTTCATAAAATTAATTCCCGATTTATTTCATCATGAATGCCAGAGCGACACTTCCTTTTCCAGCATGAAGCCCCAAAGCAGTTGAAGCGGATTCGATAAATGCTGGGGGTTGCCCAAAAGCTTCTGTGGTTAACTGAGCAAATGATTTAGCTTTGTCAGGTACTCCTGCATGCACCAAACCATAGGACTCCAATTGCTGAGCTTCGCGCAGAGAATCTACATGACGAATCAATTTAGTTAATGCTTTAGTTTCACTAAAAGCCTTATCAAACATTGCTGCCTTTCCAGAGCTATTCAGGCGGATAATGGGTTTTATTTGGGCTAGTTGAGCGATACGACCACTGAGCCTGCCAATTCTTCCACTACGAATAAGTGATTCAAACTGCGACACATACACTACCTGTTCAATTTTAGGTATTTTTAGAATCAATTCCTTTTTTATTGCTTCGATAGGTAATCCAGAAGCAATTAATTGAGCGGCAAAGCTGACCAGTAATCCTAACCCACCGGATGTCTGGCAAGAGTTCACTACATGCACATTATTTAACCGATCAGATGCCTTAATTATTGCATCGTGTGTACCACTTAAACCTTGTGAAATGGGCAAAACAAGTACATGCTCGTATTGGTTAGATAAATGCACCAGTTGCTCTTCGATGAGTGCTGGCGATGGAAACGATGTTTTTGGATAGGTTTTAAGATTGTTTAAATGATCATAGAACGTTTCCTGGTTGAGGCAGATTCTATCCAATAGGTTATGACCATCCAGATGTATGTTTAACTGGATAATATGAATTTGATTCTCGTCCAGTACGGATTGAGGGATATCAGCGCTTGAATCAGTAACTAAAGCTATCGGGTATTTACGTTGATGTATCATTTGAAATTGGCGTAACATATCCTGAGCTTTAGCATGAGTAATCGTACCCAAATTAAAGAGGGATTCAAAAACTACTGCCGGTTTTGTGCAATGGACGTGAAATCGGCATAAATTAGCATTTCCGCTGCTTACAACGCTATCGCCAAATTGTTCCAATTGATTTGCGATTGAAGTTCTATCAATGAATTCCCCTGAAAGGGTAATTTCAGTACAATATCGTTGTTCCGGGATACTGCCTTTGTCTGGCAGTTCATGATTAGCTTTTAAACAGTCTTCATGATGATGAGTACGATTTATCTCGCGAGGATTGCTTAGATAATCTGCAAAACCATGAATAAAATGGTAAAATCCTAAAGCTCCAGCATCTACAACTTGAGCATCTTTTAAAACAGGTAGCGTATTTGCTGTGCTTTGAAGCGCTTGACTCACATCGGATAAGCTGTGTTGAATTAACTTTTTGAAGCAAATGAAATCCTGTGCTACTTTACTGATGCTGGTCGACCAGGCATCGATTACAGTAATAATGGTACCTTCTACTGGATGAAGAATAGCCGATCGGACGCTGTGACTAGCTTGTGTAATTAATCTGGAGAACGTTATCGTATCAATCTGTTCCGAGGTTAATTGAGTTTCAGTAAGCCCATTAAAAAACTGAGAGAAGATCATCCCTGAATTACCGCGAGCGCCAATCAGGGCGGAGTCTGCCAAGGATTTAAACGTTTCCTGCAGCGTATGTTGAGAAGAGGAATGCGTGATGACCGATAATGCGGTAGCAGACATATTATCGCCAGTATCTCCATCAGCTACTGGAAACAGATTAATGGCATTAAGATTCTCTCGATTGGAAATTATAGAGTCACATGCCGTTAAAAATGCTGAATGGATGGTTTTTGCATCAAGATGATGAATTTCCATAGCTGCTATTTTTTGATTAATGGTCTATCTTATTAGAATACACATATAAGTTATTAATTTAAAAGAGTGATTTATTTAAAATTTAAAGATAAACAAAAACAGGTCGAAATTTAAAAACAATAAACAACAATTATAAACCAGGGGAAGAGCTATGAAAAAGTGGGGGCTCACGATAATAGCAGTGATGCTATTCAATCAAGTTGCTTTTGCAAATCAAAATTGGAATGATTGGGTTGCGGGGGTTAGAGAGGAAGCATTACAACAGGGTATTGCTCCCAAAGTCTTTGATGAAGCGTTTGCTGGCGTTAAAGAACCCAGCCGTCAAATCAAAGGATTTATGCATTCACAACCGGAACATCGATTAACATTTACAAAATACCTTAATACCCGCGCTGATAATTACAGAATTGCAATAGGACGCAAAGAATATAAAAGAAATAAAGAGGTATTGGACGAAGTTGCCAAACAGTATGGCGTCAATCCTTGCTTTATTGTGTCATTCTGGGGGATGGAAACCAGCTATGGCACGTATATGGGAAATTTCCCTGTCATCAAGGCTTTGGCTACTTTGGCTTATGATTCAAAACGCAAAGATTTTTTCCGCAAAGAGCTTCTGCTGGCCTTGCACATTCTTAATGATGGTCATGTCAGTCTGGCTGATTTTAAAGGCGAATGGGCGGGGGCCTCTGGTCAACCCCAATTCCTGCCATCCAGTTGGGTACGATATGCAGTTGACTACGATGGGGACGGACGCAAGGATATTTGGAAAAGCAAGCCTGATGTATTTGCATCCATTGCGAACTATATGAAACAAAATGGATGGCAAACAGGTGAGCCCTGGGCAATACAAGTTAAACTGCCCGCTAAATTTGATATGAAAATGGAAGGAAAAACGATAGTCAAACCCGTCAGTGAATGGAATGAATTAGGCGTTCGTACTGAAAGTGGACAACCATTACCGTATCAAGAATTACAAGCCAGTATCGTTCAGCCCTATGGCGGACCGACATTTTTAGCATTTTCCAATTATAAGATGATATTGCGTTATAACAATTCAATCTATTATGCAGGTGCTATAGGATATATGGCAGATAAAATCTGTCAGGTTCAATAATTTTGCTCAATCCCAAAATTTGAGAACAGTTCAAAAAACCGGGTATGGACGAAGTCTTAACCCGGTTTTTTTTTGGGCTAAATCATTGTATCTGCCACCATCTGATCTATATTAAAAATAACGCGAATATGTGAGGTCCAAGTGCATCTATGTACATCATCCCGAATGAAATGAACGCCTATAGTATGCGATATTGTACCTGCATTTGAAGATCCTCACCGCATTGAATGATGACGAAACTTCTGGATTTTTTGAGGCATTACCTCACTATCAGATAATTTTTTAAGGATGCATAAAGTGAATGAATATCTTGATAAAACGGCCAGCCTGCCCCCTGAGGTACAACGCATTGTATGCAACAAAGCAACGGAATACCCGCATACCGGTCAATACAATAAAGTGAATAGCCATGGGACTTATTTATGCCGGCGTTGTGGATTGGCATTATTTCGAGGAAGCAGTCAATTCAGTTCAGGATGTGGTTGGCCAAGCTTTGACGATAACATTGCTCATGCAGTCAAACAGGTGCCAGACAGAGATGGCATGCGTACTGAAATAGTGTGTTCACGTTGTGCTGCTCATTTAGGCCATGTATTTACAGGAGAATCCTTTACTCATAAAAATCTACGCCATTGCGTCAATTCAGCTTCACTGGATTTTGTAAATGACAGACTGGTCTTAGATAGCGAAGAAGCTCTGGTAGCTGGAGGGTGCTTTTGGGGAGTAGATCATTTTTTAAAGCAAATTCCTGGTGTATTAAAAGTTGAATCAGGCTATAGCGGAGGTCATACTCTGAATCCCAGTTACGATGAAGTCTGCCGAGGAAATACTGGGCATTATGAAACGGTGCGAGTGATTTATGATCCTGCCAGAGTAGATTATTATCAGGTTATTAAACGCTTTTTTGAAATACACGACCCCACTCAAAGAACTGGCCAAGGGCCAGATTTGGGTCAACAATATCAAAGCGCTGTCTTTTATTACAATGCCGAACAGCAACAACAAGCTAAGTCTTTAATACAGACATTACAAAAAAAGGGATTTCAGGTTGCAACGAAATTACTGGAGGCTCAACCTTTTTGGCCTGCGGAAGATTATCATCAGGATTATTATCTCAAACATCAAAAAGCACCTTACTGCCATAAACCGATCAATCGATTTGATGATGAAGCATTTTGAATGCTGAATGGAACATCCATTGAACAGAAATTTCTGCTCAATGGATTTCAATAAGCCAGTTACTGTTGTTGATTAAAATACCCGGGAATGTAGGGATATAAAGGAGCTGAAGCCACTTCATTCTCAGGCATATCAAGAACAGGAGCCGATGGTGTTACAGGCATTGAGTGAACAGAGTAAGTACCACTAAAGAACGGGAATGCAGCACCATTAAACTGATTTACATTTTGCGCTTTAGCCAACAAGTGCTGCATCGCAACCTGGTGTTCCTTTAGCTCAATTTCTTTTTCGCCAATAAGTCGACTGGATTCTGCAATACTCAGATTGAGATCAGGGAGAGTATGCTCACGTAATTCATCAGCTTCTCTGCTATGTTTCAAAATAAGATCTTGATTCGTGCTTATGGTTTTTGCATTTCGTGCCATCTGATTATCCGCGGAGGATTTTTGAAAGTGATACACAACTGCTACAGTTAAAGAAATTACAGTGGCTAAAGCCAACACTCCTGATAGCGCAAAATACAAGGGACTTACCACAAGCGATCCAATGATTGAAGCGCTGGCTAAAGCACTGGCGCCAACAAAAAGAGAAACATACAGTGCATTGCTTCTCGAAGAACCAACTGATTTACTATTCAGTTTCAACCGTTCATTTTCCTCTGCAAGCTCCTTATTGCTCTGCCTTAATTGCGGGTTAGAGCGCTCATAATGCTGCAACTTCGCTGTGCATTCGCGGAGCCATTTTTGCTGTTGTTGTAACGTATTTCTCGCTTCACCCAGGGACTTAATCAGTGTTTGTTCTTGACCGCTCATCTCAAGGTAAATTTTCATCATCCCTGTGATTGTTTTTAATGTGTCGCGCTCATAAAAACCTAGCTTAAGCTGAGTTGCGCCCTGCAATGCCTCGTCAAGTTGAGATACAAACAAGGAGTAGCTGTTGTTCGTGGCACTTTGTACTAATTTAGCTTTTAATCTATTTAATTCATCAATTTTAAGAGTAATTTTCTGAGTCAGTGCTTCACGGTTTTTCTGAGACAGTTGCATCAAATCAGGATCATCCGTCTTTCGGGCTTGTTCTCTTGCCAGCCGTTCCTGATTTCTAATGTGCCTTTGTTGTTCACGTTTTGGAAGTTCAACGTCCAATTGCTGCCTTAAATATTTTAAACGCGCTTCAGCCTGATTCTGTTCATTGCGAAGACCGCCCAATTGCTGCCCTTCACGAAAAGAATCCGATCTCTTTAATCGAATGACCTCTTTCAATCCGTGAAGCTTGTCATTCAGTCTGTTTTCCTCACGAGCCAAACCATCCAGAGCAAGTTGATCTTGAATGGAATAAACAACGGGATATAAATTAGGCACTTGTATGCCATTTTGAGGATGCCCATGGACATTAGGTTGAGGAAGCGCGGGGCTTACCACGTATAGGACTTGAATCGCTCTACGCTCAGATTTTATGCGCTCTATAGACCGCTCAACTTGATTCAGGCTTATTTGATATTCAGAAAGCTGGCTTTGCAGTTGAGCGCTGTACTTGTTTTGCTGATAGATCATAGTTCCAAGCTGGGCCAACCTGTTTTGTACTGTAGATACTTCCTGGGCATAATTCGTTCTTAACAGGCCGTCACTGTTTTTTTCCTGTTTATCAAGTATGACCTCTTCAGCATCACTCTTTTTTTGAGACTCACATGCAGCAGAGGTAAGCTGCTCGAGTACCATTTGTTTATCGGCAATGAAGTGTTCATTTAAAAATGTGTCAATTTCGTTTGTAACGATCGATAAAGGTTTCCGCTCCAGGAGGTATTGACGCAGAGTAGGAAAATTGGCTTCGCTAATGACAACATTTGTTTGATATTTCACTACATCGTTGATAATGATTTCTGATAACGCCATGATTCGTGACTCCTCAGGTAAATAAATTATTAACTAATTGGTATGTCTTAAACACGTTTGGAATTATGTAGCTTTCAGGCACCTACCCTATATCGAAAGTCCTGTCCCATTCCAATTTTCAGCTGTTTGGGCTGGTTCACTCCTTCTGTACTGTCTTAATTGTCATTGAGTTGGAAGAATTATGTCAGACGAATGTTAAGGAATTGTTAACTGAATGTTACAAAAATGTAAATTTATGCGATTTTTTAGGTATTTGGAAAGGAGTTCAAGGGATGATCGTGTTAAGCACTAAATTTGATTCATTTAAATTCACAATTCATAAACCTCTATAGGATTCACGATTCAGATTTGGATTCAATATTCTTATACTCTTCATCTCCAATTTCTGCTTTACGCTTATTTTCTTGCAATTGAATCTCATTGAGTTGTTGTTGCCAAAAGACTTCGGCTTGTTCTTTTAATTGATTTAGTTTACGCAGGAACAGACCAAGATGATTAGCCAGCATAGGGAGTTTTGATGGCCCGAACACAATGATTGCTACAACAAATGTGACTAACAACTCGCCACTGCTCATAGTGATTGATCATCCTTTTTTGATTCAGTGGAGTGATCATCGCTCATGGCTTTACGAAAATTTTTTATGGCTTCCCCCAGATCGGTGCCAATCGTTTTCAATTTGGAAGTCCCAAATAATGCTATAATAATTCCCAATATTAATAATAATGATAAAGGGCTGATGCCACTTAATCCCATTTTAGCTCCTTAATTTACGGTTTATGAGAACAAATAGTCCTGCTACAGCAGCCCCTACTAAGGCTATGGGGGTCATCTGCTGATAATCAATTAAATCAAGATAATCGAATGCTGCCAGCGATAGAAATGAAATCAACACGCCGATACCAATGCTGTTCCATTGAATCATACCTTCCTGACTGTTCACATCTGAATGGTTAAGATTCTTTTTTGCGATTAATTCGGCTTTTTTCAACTCCAACACATCGAAAATTAATTTCGGCATATTTGGTAATTGCTCAGTAAAAAATGGCAAATTTTCTTTTAATTGGTTGAAGAAATTCTTTGGACCAATCTGCTGGCGTAGCCATTTTTCCAAAAAAGGCTTTGCAGTGACCCACAGATCCAGATCGGGATAAAGCTGTCTCCCTAAACCCTCTACAGCCAATAATGTTTTTTGTAACAAAACTAACTGAGGTTGAACCTCCATTTGAAACCGTCGTGCCACTTGGAACAATCGAAGTACAACCTGAGCAAATGAAATATCTTTTAAAGGTTTTTCAAATATGGGCTCACATACAGTTCGAATAGCACTTTCAAATTCGTCAACGCGCGTCTCTCGAGAAACCCAACCAGACTCAACATGCAGTTCGGCTACTTTTCGATAATCACGGTTAAAGAAAGCCAATAAATTTTCCGCCAGGTACCTTTTATCGTTTTCGTTTAAAGTACCAATGATGCCAAAATCAATACAAATATACTGGGGTTCCTGAGGATGTTTATAAGAAACAAAAATATTTCCCGGATGCATGTCCGCATGGAAAAAACAGTCACGAAAGACCTGGGTAAAGAAAATTTCTACACCGCGTTCAGCAAGTTTTTTGATATTAATCTGGTTATCACGCAAACTGGCCACATCAGAGACGGGTATGCCATGAATACGTTCCATAACCAAAATATTGTCACGCGAATAATCCCAATAGATTTCTGGAATATATAACAGCGGTGAGTTATTGAAATTACGGCGTAATTGAGCTCCATTTGCTGCTTCTCTCAGCAAATCCAGCTCATCTAGTAATGTATGTTCAAACTCTTTGACTATCTCTTTAGGTTTCAATCGTCGACTTTCGGGCCAGTATCGATCGGCCAACCTGGCGATGGTATACATAATACTGATATCTTGTTCGATAATACGCCGCATGTTCGGTCTGAGAATTTTGACAACAACGTCTTCACCTGATTTCAAAGTGGCTGCATGAACTTGAGCCATGGAAGCAGATGCCAGAGCATTAGAATCAAACTGAGCAAAAAGTTCATAAGGAGATTTCCCATAGGCTTGTTCGAGCATGGAAATCGCAATATCACTGGCGAATGGAGGAACTTTATCCTGTAATTTACTTAACTCTTTAGCTATATCCTCAGGAAGTATATCGGGTCGGGTTGATAGAGCCTGGCCAAATTTTATAAAGATAGGGCCCAATTCTTCCAAAGTCTTCCTCAGGGCTTGCCCTCGAGTGAGCTTTTCCTTTCGCAACCAATTCCATGGATTTAAATAAACAATAAAGCGCAGGGGCGCGAACAGTCTAAGAGATACGACCACGTTATCCAATCCATTGCGAGCAAGAATAAAATTAATATGGATAAGGCGAATTATTTGCTTCATTGATTTCATGACAACTCATCAGTTAATAATCGTGATGTTGGTTTCCATTGTACACTGTATATACAATGTAATCTGGAGATTCGCTTGGAGATTGCTAAAAGTGCTTCTGTAACTTTAATAGATAAAGTCAGGTGACTATCAAATAACTGCTTCATTCGATTAATGAGTTTCATTATCGTTCAACAATTGGTTCACATGCGCCTGCAATCTCTCTACACTTAATGATAATTCATCGACATCATTATAAAAATCTTCAAGTTCATTTCTCGATGGAAGAATACGTAATTCTTCCTGAAGAAATTCGGTGACATTATGACGCATGGATTCACTAAATTGATTTTTAAACTCCATACCCCTGCGTATAAAAGAACCAATTTGGTGGGCAACCACATCGCCAGTAAAATGAGCTAGATGGCCTTCCCAATCAATGTCCATCTCATCGAATAAATGTTTTACCTGCTGCCCAAACTCAATATCACCAGACATCCTGATTTTATCATTGAATAAAGAGCGTGCTTTTGATGGGGGCAATAAACTAAGGCGTATTAAACCGATAGGATTGCTGTGAATTACCGTATCCGCATGTCCGTCATACTGATCCAGAAGTTGCATTTCTCCATCAATGAATTGAATAAAAAAACGAACATTTAATGGAGCAACAACCATTTCCAGCACTTTTCCATGCAGGGCAATCAGTTTGTCACGCATTGAATCATCGAGGCTCATTGCCTGATTAATTGCTTTTTGTAATGCTTTTAAGGTGTATTTTTTTAGCATATTAAACTCAATATTTATAGGCAACGTGCAAGGCAACAATGCCCCCACTCAGATTATGATATTGGCAATCTTCAAAACCGGCTTTTTCTATCATTTCTTTTAAATCATCCTGATTTGGATGCATGCGTATGGACTCAGCAAGATATTGATAGCTTTCTTCATCCTGGGCAATAAATTTGCCTACTTTAGGCAAGATATTAAACGAATACCAGTCATAAACTGGCTTTAACCCGGGTAGAGTTGGAGTTGAAAATTCAAGTACCATAAGCTTGCCTCCAGGTTTACAGACACGGTACATGGAGCGCAGAGCTTCCTCTTTATCCGTAACATTACGCAAACCAAAACCCATAGTGATGCAATGAAATGTATTATCCGCAAAAGGCAGGCATTGCGCATTCCCTTGAACAAAATTAATGTTTCTAAATAAACCTTCATCAAGTAATCGGTCGCGTCCGACATTAAGCATTGCTGAATTAATATCAGCTAGAACTACCTGACCACTATCACCAACTTTCCTGGATAGCAAACGAGTTAAATCGCCACTTCCCCCAGCCAAATCCAGAACCGTTTGTCCTGGTCTTACCTGACTTAATTCTACCGTAAATCGTTTCCAGAGATGATGGATTCCAAGGGACATTAAATTATTCATTAAATCGTAGTTTTTAGCGACTGAATGAAAAACATCCGCAACTTTTTTTTCTTTTTCATCCCAGGCTACGGATTTGAAGCCAAAATGAGTCGATTTTTCCTGATTATTCATAAATAACCTGGTTGAATAGTTAAAAACTTATCTTAACTGATTATCATCAATATACCCAGACAATGCATTCAAATAATGCTGTTCATCAGGCGGCATATTATTTTTTTGAGAACTCCATAAACACTCCGCTAATTGCTCCATGATTAAATGTTCAACAGCTAAAGTGTCTTTATATTTCTTGACCAGAGCGTGATAAACAGCACGAATTCCGGCAGGGCGATCTGTGCTGATTTGTTCTCGTACCGCCAGATGCAACCCCATATGAAGAAAAGGATTGGTTTCGCCTAATTCAGGGTAATAAGCTTGCTCTTGAAATTTAGAGCTTTGCTCAAGAATTTTATGGTATTCAGGATGAACCAGTATCACCTGAACGATTTCATTTTCCAAAGGACTCAGCAGTTGCTTTTGTTGGTATTTATTCCAACTGGAAAAAAACATCTGTCTGGTATCCTGAATTGTATCCCCGTATAACATACTGTACCAAATCAATTAAAAGACTGATTTTAACTGATTGAAATTATAACAACAATGGTGAGCAGCAAATAGGGCTTTTTCAGGCATAATAAACAATCCATCCCGAGCTTAAGTAAAACTCAAACTCAGCTTTAATAGCCATGGGTTGTTTCGCTTATTCACTTCGTAATGAGGCCATAGGTTCAAGCTTTGCTGCCCGACGAGCAGGGTAAAAACCAAAGAAAATTCCCGTAGCTGCAGAGACTAAAAAACCGGCTATAGGAGGAAGTAAATAAATTGAGAAAGACCAGTCACTAAAATACGCCACTATGCGGGTAAAGATGAGCCCCAGGATCACCCCAAGAATTCCACCCAACAAAGAGAGCATCACAGACTCCGCCAAAAAGAGGGCTTGAATCTCGCTGTTTTTTGCTCCAACTGCTTTTCTAATGCCTATTTCTTTTTTTCGCTCACTGACTGAAACCAGCATCACATTCATCACCCCAATGCCTCCAACAATCAAAGAGATACCGCCAATAACCGCAAGTAACAAGGTGAATATACGCCCCTGACTTTCCATACTGGCAATGATTTGTTTGGCACTGCGTGGGAATATACTTAATTTTGGTGCGAATGAACTGATCATCTGTTTTATTTGATCAATGACTTCATCTATAGGACTATCGGGTTTGAGAAGAACTACCGCGTTATTTATTTTTGCGTCTTTGCTCACCAGACTGATGCCTGCAATAGGAATTATTGCCGCCTGATTAATGTCTTCATTAAAAAATCCGCTTTCTTTCCAATGACGTGCAATACCGATAATGGTGTATAAAGACTGTCCGATGCGCAGCTGTTTCCCAATCGGATCGTCCATACTGATTTCTTTTATTTGCTGTGCCAATCCATCACCAATCACACAAAAATGTTCAAACGACTCAACAAAAGAGACAAAATGCCCCTGAGCCAAATCAACATGCACAATCTCAGCTAGATGTTCATCTGCGCCAATAACTACCCCCTGCATCAGTTTCCCTTGAAAACTAAGCTGTTGATAGGCAGTACTGTATGGGGCAATTTTTACTATATACGGAATTTGCTCTGCCAATTTTTGCCATTGATCAACGGACAGGGAATCCTCACCACTGCGCGATTTACTTGGCATTTTTTGATACACTGAAACGGCTAATAAATCAGTTCCCAATGCCTTGAATTGCGCCAGAGCTTTTTCTGTAGCCAACTGGCCGCAACTGATTAAAGCAACAACCGCAGCAGTACCCACCAAAATTCCAAGCACCGCTAAAATGGAGCGTAATTTTGAAGCAGTTAAATTAACCAGAGCTTGCTGACAGTGGTTTACAAAATTCATTGGCCAGACTCCGCCACGACGACTCCATCAGCTAAAGTAATTCTACGCCGACATTGTGCCGCGACATGTTCATCATGGGTCACCATGATAATAGTACGGCCTTCATCATGCAGTGCTAAAAACAGATTCATTACTTCGGAGCCTGTACGCGAATCCAGGGCGCCTGTCGGTTCATCAGCAAGGATCACTTGAGGTTCCGTGACCAAAGCCCTGGCGATTGCAATTCGTTGTTGCTGACCGCCCGATAATTGCATTGGCCGATGAGATGCGAATTGCGCCATCCCTACTTTTTCGAGCACCTGCATCACTTTTTCCTTAATTTCCGTTGCTGGCGTACCTCTATAAGTCAAAGGCAAGGCGACATTTTGCATCGCCGTAAATCGAGGGAGCAAATTAAACTGCTGAAAGACAAAACCAATGCTTTGATTGCGAAGCTCGGCAGATTCATCATCACTTAAACCCGCCACATTCCTGTTCTTTAAAATATAAGATCCTGAATCCGGTTTATCCAGTAAACCTATAATGTTCATCAAAGTTGATTTTCCAGAACCTGAAGCACCCACGATGGCAAGCAAATCCCCCTGATTTACCGTCAAGGAAACCTCTTTTAAAACAGTACTGCTAATCCCTTCAAGCTGATAGGTTTTTACCAAATCCCTGAGCGTAATCAAGGGTTCATTAGTCATAAACCACCACATCGCCATCTTTAAGACCCGACTCAATCACAACGGAATCCGCCTGCGCCGGGCCGGTGGTAATAATGCGTTTTTCAATAGAGCCTTGAGCCAATCTTAAGTTAACAATGCTGTTTCCCTTCTCTCGCTTTACTGCAGCAATAGGAACCAATAATTGATTATCACTCGCTACGTTGAGCTCAATAGCTGCACTCATACCCACTTTGATCCAGGGTTGTTGTTCCGGTGTCAAAGACTTCACCTCGACTACTGCAGTAAATGACGGCAACCCGCCACCACTGGTATTTGAGGCTTGTGCATTGACGGCGACCAAGGTGCCTTTTAATTGATGTTTACCAAAAGCAACACCACTTATCGTTGCATTCATCCCGGGGCGGATCTTGTCTATATCTATTTCAGGAACGTCGATCTCAATACTAATGCCTTTCAAATCACCAACTAAAGCAATAACTTGCCCTGATTTCACTGAAGAACCTACTGTTACTCGTGCCGATTTATCTTCTCCAGATTTTGGAGGATACAACATGACCCCGTCACTGGGGGCTTTTAATCGAATAATATTATGGTTTGAGGTTAATATTGTTCGTACCTTTTCAAAGTCCGCCAGACTCAAATCAGAAAAATTCTGGGATTTATTCTCATCCATTTTTTCCAGCAACTCAGTAAGCTTACGGGTGGCTTGCATCAAGGTAACCCGAGCAGTATCGACACCAGATTTTTCACTCAAAAAATTATTTTTAGATAATAGACCAGCATCCCATAACTCCTGAGTCCCAATAAATTTAGCCTTGGCAATGGAATAGCTGTCTTTGGCTTTAAGGTAGTCAGTTAACGTCTCGTTGTACTGCTTCTGCAATTCAGTGGAATTCAGCGTTAACACGACATCGCCTTTCTTGACCATCTGACCGTAATGAAAATTCATTGATTCAACTACTGCGTCCATTGGACTGGCCAGCGTACTTTCATGCAAAGGCTGAATGGTTCCAGTGAAATGCAAGGTTTTATGCAAGGGTTGAGGTTTTACCGTATAAGCATTCAACGTGCTGGCTTTGGGCTTATCCTGGCTGCCGCATGCTGACAGAATGCCGGTTACCACCAAGCTCATAATAATTTTTACGTATTTATTCATCCGCCATACCTTAGTTTAATTTGCCAATAGTCCAGCGTGGTTCCTAAAGTCCTTTGCAGGGCTGATAACTGATTAAGATACGCAATCTTTGCACCGATTAAACCAGATTGCGCCTGTATTAACTGATTCTGTGTATTATTTACATCCAAGGCACTGGAAATGCCAGCCTGCTGCTTTTTCTTTTCCAATGCGTATGATTTTTCCGCCAGTTGTACCTGTTTTTTAGCTAATTCATAGCGTTTTGCCAAGCTTTGTATGCTATTTATTGTGTTCGTTATATGGGTAACCAAAGCACGTTTTGCGGCAATCAAATTGATTCGATCTTTTTCCAATTTTAATTTCGCGCTGATTAATTGACTTCGACGCCCTATATCATTCAGTGGAACAGTAAGCGTTACTCGAGCTGATTCGGTAATATTATTCCCATTATAAATACCACGTACCCCTGTGTTGGTACCAGTAACATCATTTACAGTGCCACTTTGTACATTAGCTGATAAATCCAATTGCCATAATTGTTGATTTTTTGCAACCTTATACGCTCGCTCATCGGCACGTAAAGCCATTTTGTGAGCCAGGTATTGAACATTATGATTCAGAGCAAGATCAATAGATTGTTGCAAATCAGGAACCACGAGTTCGTTCAACGTGACATCGCTAGGTACTGACAAATGCATTTCAGGATCAAGGCCTATGGTTTGCAATAAATCCTGGGCAGCTGTTTTAAAATCATTTTCACCTTGTTCCACTAATAAACTCAACGATTCAATTTGATAGGATTGTTGAATATTTCCAGTAGGTTCCAACTGGCCGGCCTCTATTTTTTTTTCATTAATTTGATACGATTTTTTTGCTTCTTCTAATTGTAAACGCTGATTTTGCAAGTTATTACCACTTAAAATAAGCGCTCGATAGGCAATGATGACCTGAGTGATTTGATCCACCACTGATTGCTGTAAGCTGAGTTTATTAATCCACTCATTATCCATGGCATCCAAGAGTCCCGCTTCATTTACAGATGAGCCAAAACCACGTAAAAGCGGCTGAGTTACTGAAAAATTTAACACCGGATTATAACTGTTGTTCACTCCGACATTGTTATCTATAGCTAAAGAGCCTTTGGTACCTAACTTGGTTTTCAAGCCTAATTCAGGGCTTGCCAAAAAAGTATTGGTTGAGGAAGTGCCAACGCCATCAAAAGTACTTTTCTGGATCATTCCCTGAGCGCCAAGCGCATATTGCAACTCAAATTCATTATGTGCCAAACGTAATTGATAACGTTGAATAATGCGATCCAATTCAGCATTTTGGATATTGGGGTTGTATCGTAAAGCCAAAAGAATGGCCTCTCTGATACTCAAGCGCAGAATGGTTTTTTTACGTGCGGCAGGTGATGTAGGTAACTCAATCCAGTTTTTTAACATCAATTCAGGATTGTTGATCGCTTCTCGCAACCGAGCCCCCGCCTGCTCAACACGTTGTGCTTCTGCAGAGGGATCATCGACCCATTTATATAAAGATTGCGATAACTTCGAGGCGCTTGCAGAGTATGTCATTGAACCCAACAGGAAAAACAACAGGAATATCTGTAATAACCCTATTTTTTTTATTAAAAAGTTCACCAATCTCATCGCCCGTTGTTTTTAAAAATTAACCTGAAACAGAAAATCTTTGTTTATCCTGCAACCTTAATGCGGTTAACTCACCGCCCCAAAGGCATCCAGTATCTATCGCATGGATTCTGGGATTGGGGCATAAGCCCATAAGAGCAGCCCAATGGCCAAACACGATGTCTGCCTCAATTTCTTTACGTCCAGGAACTTCATACCAGGGATGCACATGAGCAGGCGCTTTGGAGATTGCTCCCTTATAATTTAATTCCAAACGCCCCAGGTCATTACAAAATCTCATCCGGGTAAAATAATTGGTAATGACTCTTAATCTGTCCAACCCCGTTAAATCATCTGACCATACGTCCGGTTTATTTCCATACATTTGTGCCAGAAATTCTCTATAATGATCGCCAGAAAGCACTGCTTCCAATTCTTTTGCCAAAGACATAGCCTTAGGTAAATCCCATAATGGGGAAATTCCAGCATGGCACATGACGACATTGAGTTCCGGTGAATAACACAGCATCGACTGCTTTCTCAGCCAATGTCCCAACTCTTCTCCATCAGCAGCATTGACAACTTCCTGAATCGTATCATCATGCCCTTTCCAGGGTCGTCCTCCAAATAAGGAGCCTAATAAATGCAAATCATGATTTCCCAAGGTAATCATCGGAGGAATTGGCAACCTGCTAATAAACCGCAATACCGCTAAAGAAGCCGGGCCACGATTAACCAGATCACCGACAAACCATAAGCGGTCGACTCGCTCATTAAATTGGATCAATTCAAGCAATCGCTGCAATGGTTCATAGCATCCTTGCACATCTCCAATGGCATAATCAGACACCGCGCTTAGCTCCCGGTATTAAGGTAGACACGTCATTCTCAATGTTCTGCCATTGCCCTGATGCAGGTAATTTTTGCAAGGGGCTAACCACTATAGCATTCTGTTGCTGGGTAAACTGACTGGTAAATTGCGCTTTATGAATTAATTCCGTTGCAGACATGGACTCGATCTTGCCAGTGTTCAATTGATGAACCTCTACGTTTGATGGCAGGGCTACCGCAAACTCAGTAAAAACCACCCCTGTTTGCATATGTTGAGTATGAGCCTGTTCAAATCGGCCAATAACATTTCCTGCAATTCCACGACCGTGTAAACCTAAAGATAAAAATCCATTTTGAACGGCTTGCCAATTTTTATACTCAGGATGTTCTCTCACAAATAATTGAAACATTTCCTGCGACATTAACATTCCACCGGGCACCATAAATAAAGGTGCCTTATTAATCAAAATTTTGCCCTCAGCCAATGCATTGGTAAGCCATTGAATAAATTCGACACCTATTGCCTGTTCTTTTTCTGCAACAGACGCAGGAACTCCCCCTGCAAATGTTCCCGCTCGTCCATAACGTCCAACGCGGCCCACCCCAGCCTTCACCATAAATTCACTAATGTATCGCTGAATGGCTATAGCATCTGCACGTATTAAAATAGCTCCCAAGGTACCTGCAGAACGCATGTCCTCATTCAGCAAAGCTAACCATACCGCCAGAACCTGGGGATTTGAGGCAATCCAGGTAAATCCACTCACCGGCATTAAAGCTCTTGCCAGCAGTAAATTCAGGCGACGACGAAAATCCTGATCCGATTCTTTCTGGAACTCATAATCATAATAAGTTCCCGTATTGACCAAGCTCTCTAACAAGGGATTCCATTGTTTTAGTAGTTGTCCGTTTGCATCGAATAAATTAATGCTGTAATCAACAAAGAGTTTACCTATCCCTTGTAAAACAGCCGCAGAATATAAGGCATACTGCCAAAGCACCTGTTCTTCAGATAAAATCCCGCTCTTGTCAAGGACCATAAATTCCTTAAATAGACTCAATGCCGCTTCTGTTCGATTCAGGGCGTAATCGACCAGGCCTCCAGGTTGAGAGTAATAGCTGTTCGTCGTTTCAGGAAGAAATTGGCAATAGTTGACCAGATTCTCAATAAGAACCTCGCATAAACTCGCATATCGAGATTCTTCCAGACCACTCAACTCCCTCATTTTTTGTAATAATACCTGACGCTTATTATCGAGCAGAAATTGAGTAGCGGATACATTGCGCGTTAAATCCTTAATTGATTTGGATTGCGCAGACAAAGGGCTTTTTCGTTGACGATGAAACAAAACAACCTCCAATATGCTATATTATTTATTTTACACTATTTGGAAATAAATTTCGCTAGTTGAACATATTCAGCAACAGAAATTTGTTCCGGTCTTCTACTTCCATCGATACCTAAAGCACTTAATTCATCTACAGAAATGATTCCCTTCAAATTATTAGTGAGTGTTTTGCGACGCATGGCAAAGGAACTGGCAACAATTCGCTCTAATTGTTCTACATCAACGGGCTCAAAAGGAGAGTCGCGATAGGGTATAAGCCTCACTACAGCAGAATCCACTTTAGGCTGTGGGTCAAACGCTTCTGGGGGTACATCAAATAAATGCTCGACCTCGCAGTGATACTGTAACATGACGCTCAGGCGGCCATAAGCTTTAGTCCCGGGACCTGCGGCCATTCGATCGACAACTTCTTTTTGTAACATAAAATGCATATCCTCTATATAAGAGGCATAACCTAACAAATGAATCAATAAGGGCGTGGAAATATTATAAGGCAAATTTCCTACCACTCTTAAATGTGATCCGAACAGACTGTAATCAACCGTTAACGCATCAGCAGAAATCACATTTAATTTGCCCTGAGCTATGGGAAGATTGGCCAGAAAGAGGTGTAAATCCGTATCAATTTCTACTGCGGTCAGTTGGTTCAAGTGGCGCAACAAAGGCTGAGTTAATGCCCCAAGACCCGGTCCAATTTCTAACACATTGTCATCAGCTTGAGGATTAATAGCGCGCAATAATTCATCAATAATATGCTTGTTTTGCAGAAAATTCTGACCAAAACGCTTACGTGGGCTATGCCTCACTTTTATCACCTCAACAGTTAAAAAGAAATTATAACGCGCTTAAGGAATGATTACTAATGCCAGACGAGCTATGAATACTATTATTCATGCTGAAACACCTTAAACCAGCAAAAAGTGCCTCTTAATATTCTTTTTGCATGCCAATTGATTGAGAAACTTATAGCATGCATTTGCTGAAAATGTAGCTAAAATTAAATGCATCCTTCAGCATGGTTTATTTTTCTCTCTAACAATCAAGGGCTAAACTGCATGGGAATAATAGCCACACGCGGCAAGGATAAATTATTGATTATAGAGAATGCACCGCCCGCATAGACGGTGCTTCCACTCAAGGCCAGCGCGTTCACCGAATTATCGCCATTGGGATCCCAGGCTGTTGCAAGTCCTGTATTGGCATCAATCGCTACCAAGCGATTGCGAGTCCCCCCTCCTATAGAGGTAAAATTTCCACCGACATAAACGGTACTGCCACTTAAAGCCAGCGCATTCACGCTACCGTTGGCATTGGGATCCCAAACGGTCGGGATTCCTGTTGTGGCATCAATTTTAGCCAAACGATTGCGGGGCTGGCCACCTATTGAGGCAAAATCTCCACCTGCATAGATAAAACCACCACCCGCCGCAAGAGCCCTGACCGTACTGTTGGAATTAGGATCCCAAGCCGTTGCAATTCCCGTCCCAGCATTTATAGAAGCCAGACGATTGCGGGTTAAAGCGCCTATGAAAGTAAAGTTTCCCCCTGCATAGACAGTATTACCATCGTCTAAAAGCGCCAGAACGGAGCCATTGGCATTAGGATCCCACCCCGAAAGGTTTCCGGTCGTAGTGTCAAAAGCTGCCAGATAATTACGGTTCTGCCCCCCTATTGAAGTAAAATTTCCACCCGTATAAAGAGTGCTGCCACTCAGGGCGAGTGCACTCACAGTACTATTGGCATTGGGATTCCAGGTTGTTGCATTCCCTGTCGCAGCATCAATAGCTGCCAAACGATTGCGGGTCAGAGCTCCTATGGTGGTAAAATCTCCGCCAGCATAGATGGTGCTGCCACCGCCCGCTAAAGCAGAGACAGAACCATTAGCACCAGGGTTCCAAGCCGTTAGAACTCCTGATACGGCATCAATTGCGGCAAGACGGTTGCGGGGCTGTGCTCCTAATGTATTAAAAGCTCCACCTACATAGACGTTAGTGCCACTTAAGGCCAGAGCCACTACAGCGCCGTTTGGCTTCGGATTCCATCCGGTTACAGCGCCTGTTCCAGCGTCAATTGCTGCCAATCCATTACGGGACTGCCCTCCCATAGTAGTAAAAATTCCACCCGCATACACGGTGCTGTTATTCGCCACAAGGGAGTAAACATAATCATTTCCGATAGGATTCCATCCCGTTGTGTTGCCACCGTTCAAAATATCAAAAGCAGCCAGGCGAGGACGGCTAAGAGCACCTATAACAGTAAAACGGCCTCCGGCATAAAGGGTGTTTCCATTCACTGCCAGACTATAAACTGTCTGATTCGCATTAGGATTAAAGCCCGCGTCACCTCCAGATGGATGAACAAAGGCTGCCAGGCGATTACGAACAACCCCCCCAGCTGTAGTAAAACTTCCACCGACATAGACGGTATTACCACTCACCGCAATAGCATATACTGGATTATTACAAAGAGCATTCCAAGAAGTGACGCTTCCTGTCGTAGCATCTATTGAAGCGAGATAAGGGCGTGACTGTCCACCTATCGTGCTAAAGTCCCCTCCTGCATAGAGGGTGCTGCCAATTAATCCCAAAGCATTAACTGCACTGTTGGCATCAGGGTTCCAGGACAAAACACTTCCTGTCGCTGCATCTACGGCAGCCAAACGATTACGCGTCTGTCCTCCCATTGTGGTAAAATTTCCTGCTATATAGACAGTGCTGCCACTGACAACAATGTCATTAATCAAGGCATTTGCATCGGGATTCCAATCCGGATCGAGCGTCCCGTCATTTAAAATACGAGCCAGTCTGTTGCGTGCTACGCCAGCTACATGAGTGAAATCCCCTCCTATGTACCAACCCCCATTCCCATCAGAAACCACCACATTCGTAAATCCATCAATTGAAGGGAAGCTTTGGGCGAGAGATCCAGTCGTTGCATCAATTGGGACAAAGGTACCTGTATTCGGCCCAACCTCAGTAAAAGTACCACCGATATAGATGAGTTGATTGGCTGCATCAAATAATATCGCATTTACAACACCATTACTGCCGTATGAATTGGCAAGCGTCATGGTTGCATTCACCGACATGGTGTTGATTCCCGCCACGGTAATGGTGGTTGGAGCATAGGATTGATCATTTGATTTGAAATGAATAGCGCAGCTCGCCCCGGCCACCAACACAGTACAGTTGCTCGCATCCTGAGTCACATTGGCGGCTAGGGCAGGAGGCAGAATAGCCATCACATTCAATGCCGTTGCGTCTCCGGTGTTCGACACGATTAAAGAACCGCTGGTATTCTGAGTTAATAACAAAGGAGAGCCGCTCACAGAAAGGGGCACAGCGATTACCGATATAGTGCCGGTTATCGAATTGGTATTATTCCCTGCAATAATGATTGAGGTTGGGGGATGGGTTTGCCCATTGGCGCTGAACTGAATAGTACAACTCGACCCGGCAGTCAAAACGGCACAATTGCTCGCATCCTGGGTCACATCCGCCGCTAGAGCAGAGGGCAAGGTGGCCTTAACATCCAAGGCTGTTGCACTGCTTGTGTTCGTCACGATTAAAGAGCCAGAGGAATTTGGTGTTAATGAAAGAGGAAATCCTGAGATTGATATGGTCGATGCAGATTGATTGGTACGGGTAATACGTAAAATATTGTTTGCACTGGGTTGATAACACAAATTCCTATTGCCATTATCACACAATAAAGGCCCACCAACGACCGTCCCTGAAATTGCTGCACCATCTATATACAAATTTAAGACACAGGACTGTTGATAACCCAACGGTGAATCACATCCTGATGCGTTAATGCCGGTTATAGGTGTCATCTGCAAGCGATGCGTTTTACGCGCCTGATTGGTAACCGTGTAGCGAATCGTCGCGCTTTCTGTTGCACTCAATGTGACCGTTGGTGAAGATAAGGCATCTGGCTCAATCGTCCATAATGGCTTGGCTGCATGCCCCATAACCAAAGAAGCACTTGCTATCAAACCGACCACCAGTTTTTTGATCACATGTTTTAGCACTGTTATATCCTTACCTTGTATTTTCCGTATTTCAGATCAAATCGACAAGAAAGTTGCCAACACCTAATCCCGTCACAAACTGCCTCAAGGCCTCTTAACCAATAGAAAAAGGCGCCCACCGGGGTTTGTTGACCATTCAGGTTTCACATTGAAATTTCCAAAGGAAATCAAAAAGTAAATCCTATACCCTGGGGTTATATAGATCAATTAATTCATTAAGCAATAAAATTTATCTGGCCTAGGCCACGCACAATGATGTAAAATCGGCCAAAATGAACAAGGGCGATGTGCTCATCCTTCTATTTCCACTTAATTTTAGGCAATTGCTATATGACATACAGAAAAATGCTGAAATCTAAAATTCACCGCGCTTATGTGACCCAGGCCGATTTGGATTACGAAGGCAGTATCACCATTTCTCCGGAATTACTCAAAGCAGCAAACATTCTTCCTTATGAGGCAGTCAATGTCTGGAATATTACTGCTGGAACCCGATTTGAAACCTATGCCATTACCGGGGAAAAGGGGTCTACCGATATTTGTGTTAATGGTGCCGCAGCTCACTTGGTTACCCCTGGAGATTTGATCATTATTGCCTCATTCACGCAAGTGCTGGAAGAAGATTGTGCATCCATGGTACCGACCGTAGTTTTTGTAGATCAGTTTAATCGTTTAAAAGAAATAAGACCTGAAGTCGTAGGGGTTAAATATAGAGACTCCTGCGCTATCGTATAACAGGCTTTTTATTCTGTTGCCCGTTTAATTCGGGCAATAGGAAGATAAAGATTTATAGTTTATTCTATTACCTATTTATCCAGGTCAACGGAATCTATGCTAATTCATTTGATGGAATTAAGACGCCGGGCACTTAATACCTTAATCTGGTTTAGCGCTCTATTTTTTATCTGTTTTTTCATGGCAGCGGATCTGTTTCACTTGTTAGTGACCCCGTTGCTCAAATCCCTGCCTAACCAGGAAGGGTTAATCGCAACTCAAATTACCTCTTCTGTTTTTACCCCACTTAAGCTTGCTGCTGATACCGCCATGCTGCTCAGTGCTCCGTTTGCTTTATACCATATTTGGCGCTTTATCAGTCCAGGTCTGTACAAAAATGAAAAAGATCAATTACGTGGAGCGATCCTTATCAGTTTGGTGCTTTTTGCAATCGGCGTGGTATTTTGCTTTTTTCTGATTCTCCCATTCATGTTTCAATTTTTTGCCCATGCCCTTCCCAAAGGGGTGCGGTTGATGCCCGATATGGCATATACCCTGGATTTTATTACCCGAATGCTGCTGTTATTCGGTTTTAGCTTTCAAGTACCGCTAATCTGCCTTGTGCTTGTCCGCTTGAACCTGATTGACGTACTGACACTAAAAAAACTCAGGCCCTACATTATCGTAGGCGCCTTCACAGTAGGAATGCTACTTACCCCTCCAGATGTATTATCTCAATTAATGCTGGCCTTACCTTTATGTTTTCTGTATGAGCTGGGTATTATTCTGGCCATTGTGTTCGTTTAATCTTATTTCAATCTCACTCAGCCTCAAATGGAATAACTCCATAGCAATGCTTTATCTGCTTTAGGCATTACCTCCATAAATTTCGCCAGCATCTGTTCTGAGGCTAAACAGCCTATGCAAGCATCCCCCAAAATCCAACGAAAAACTCTTTGTTTATCGAACAGGCTAAACCACGCGCCATTTCTCTTTTTATAATTTAGAAATTAACTCCATAGGCTTACTCTCCGAGACATCAATGACTTTCAGCGGCTTAAAAAATAATAGCCGTGGTTGACCACCAAATTTAATAAACTCCTCTGGTTCCTGATTTTTCAATGTCTTCTGTAAAATTCTTTTTGAGCCTTCATTTGATGGATGAACCGTAGCAACAATCTCTTTAATATTCCGCTCTAATGAATCAATCTTACTTTCAGCAATTATGTGTTTTATAAATTTTTTCCCCAAGATTGCAATTTCAGTCCCATAACCTTTTCCCCAAAAAGCTTGATCAATAATATAAATGAGTTCACCGACATTTCGATGACCACCCCCTACAGTGGAGAAATCATCTAGACAATGCTTCATATAAAGATAACCAATAAATTCTTGGGTAGCTAAATGGTAAATTGAAAGCACAGAGAATTGAGAACCAGAATTCCAACGTTTAGTTTCATCCTGAATGAATTCTCTTATGGAAGCACTATCCCAAACCTTGCCCTCTCCAAACATTTTTGTATTTTCAGGATTCTCTAAAAGAGATGTATATTTATCAATTAAAAAAGATTCTTCATCTTGATTAAGGGATCTGCCCTCCACCCTGTTTGAACAAATTGTATACTGATTCAATTCACTTTTGATGAGTACATTACCCAATTTTTTTGATGTATAGGTTACCTGTTTCATTGAAGTATTCCTCGAATTGATTTTTTAATTAAATTGTGCCCTGATTCAACTAAGGGGATACACCAGATTCACGTCGGTATAGAGGAGTTTGAAGTAAAAATTCACTAACGTTGTGCTTCACAATATCATTATGGCAATGATTATAAGCAAATACTTTACGTTGCCGTTCGGAACTTGTACCTGAATTCATAATCATTTTTAAAGTAGAAAAATATGTTTGATAGTGCAATTTTTCAATATAGGGTTTTAATTTTTCAAGCCATTCATCAATGTCTTCGCGCATCAATTTGGTTTTACCTTCAGTATTCATTACTAGCTCAGCATCCAAACCATAACGAATGGCTCTCCATTTATTTTCCCGTGAAAGCCAATAAGGAGGATAAGCAACTGATTCAAGCCAACTTCCATTATCAGCGAACCAATGAGCGAGTGTATGAATCAAGGCAACTAAAGCAAGTGTTTCAGCTAAAGTAGCTGCTCCATCACAAACCCGAATTTCTAATGTTCCAAAACCAGGACTTGGTCTTAAATCCCACCATAAATCTTTAAGTGATTTAACTGAACCGCATAATTTTAATGACTTATATAGATGCTCAAAATCTTTCCATGTTCGGACATGATAGGGCTGTCCTGCAGTAGGTAGCGCCTCATAGGTAGTTGGTCTACAAGAAGCTAGCCCTGTATCTATGCCTTGCCAGAACGGAGAGCTTGAAGAAAGAGCTAATAAATGAGGCAGAAAATACATAAAAAAGTTGTTAAACCGAATGCAATCTTCCCCACTGGACATGCCAATATGAACATGCAACCCATAGACACTCATGCGTCGTGTAAGCCATTGATTGCGATCAATCAACTCCTGATAACGAGTCGTAGGAGATACGACCCAATCAGAGTATTTAGAGAAAGGATGAGATCCAGTTGTAGAAAATAAAATTCCTAAATCTTTCGTTGCTAATTGTAATGACTCGAATGTTGCATAAAGATCGTCCTCAACCTCATGAGCAGTAAGGCATTTATCTGTATTCACTTCTATAGTACTTAAATAAAATTCTTGTTTGATTTTTTCAAGATGAGCTGTAGCGTTAAGAACATCAGTTGCTCTGGAACATAAGTTATAGTTTTTAGGATCAATAAGCTGGAGCTCAATTTCAACTCCTAATGTTAATACTCCATTACTATTAAAATAAACTTCTTCCTCCAGAGAGTAACTGTCCAATTGTAATGTATTCATTTTTGATTTCAAAAGGTTGTTTATTTGATTATTCATACGATAATCCTCCCTTAATTGGTGATCTTTGAGAATTATTAGTGAGACAGGCGCATTGAACATTATTTTCAAGACTATTTTTGAGGATGGTTCTATAGTTATATTGAATACTTGGATACAATAGTAAAGTCCTTAAATATCGATATCTGTTGATATGATTTGTACACAAAGTATTTGTCATAGTAATAGGTAAACTTCTTCATTGCAACCGTTAATAGGTAAAGAATCATTCATGAGTGATACTGAAAATCAATTGCCAGACAACAATATAAAGATTGCCAAGCAGTCAGAGCAACGTTCCAAAAGAATCATTCTTGCCTTACGAAAGATTATGCAGCAGATGGATTTTCATTCCAGAAGATTAAACAAATGCTATGGTTTAACTATCCCCCAAATAGTCTGTTTGTATGAAATTTATGAAAATGGACGAATGACAATATCTTCTCTTTCAAAAAAAATTTATTTATCAATGAGTACTATTGTGGGGGTAATTGACCGTCTGGAAGAAAAACAATTTGTCAATCGAACACGTGATATTCAAGACCGCCGTATTATTTATATTGATATTACAGAAAAGGGAAAAGAGTTTGTTGCTGCTGCCCCTTATCTTCTGCATAACAGATTGAACGATAATCTTCAGGTTTTAACTGAAGAAGAGCAAATAACGCTTGCTGATTCTATCGATTTATTAGTTAATCTCTTAAAAGACATATAAAAATGATGGATTGAAGCACGTTTGTATTATGCATCAAAATCTAATTAGTCTTCTGTTTACGCATATGATGTAGATGCCGATTTACGATCAATAGCCAGGGGCTGTTGGCAACTCAGCTCCTAAATCAATTTGGTTTACTGAATTTTTAAATTTCTCTTAAATCCCATAATTCAATTCAAGCTATTGAACAATGTACCGATACATTCATCACAAAGCTCACAAAAGGTGCTTAAAATGGATAAAGTTGCTAAATTTAATATTGGGGATTTGGTGATTCATACGCGTATACGTTACAGAGCAATTGTGGTGGATGTGGATCCCATATTCCAGGCTTCAGGAACATATAATCCTCAGGCAAGCCAACGCCAATTTGCCACACGTAATCCATGGTATCGACTATTAGTTGATGACAGCAGCCAGGTAACCTATGTAGAGGAATGCATGTTAATTGCAGATCCCAGCCAGCTGCCCATCAATAATCCCAATATTCATCATTATTTAAGAGAACAGGAAGGGAGTTATCGGATTACTAATGCCAAACATTAAATACTTGAGATGTATAGCGAATAAGTTCCCAATGGGGAGAATGTGTCAATCAGAGAAGAGCTATCACTTTGCTCCAGATGACCTCTTTTCTTGCTTTGTCATCCAGAACGCAGTGAAGGATTTTCAAATGCGGATAGGATACCAATTGCAGAAAGCTCTCTCTCTTCATTAGTAATGACGTCGCCCGGAAGTACTCAAAAGCGACTTAGGTACTCCTTAACATCAAAACCAGCAAAGCAATAAAACCAATTAAAACCAGAGCTAAAACACCCATAGTGAGCGAGCTTTTACTTAAATTTTCTTTACTGAATTGCTCAGGACTTCCCTTAATGACACGATACAAAACAAATACAATCAATACGGCACCAATAACCCCTAAAATTTGATATAAGGTCTCCATCAATCATCTCCTTTAAGTTAATCCTGATTATTTTTAAACCGCTTTACCTGGATTCAAAAGCGAAGGCGTCTGAAAACAGATGAGAGGGCAATACACCATTACTTACTAAAACATCACGTGTACTGTAGACCATGTCAAAAGGACCACTCAGTACGATTTGCCAATCATTAAGAGCATTTAAATGTCGAGTCAGCACACAGGAAGCAAGCGTCTCCTTGCTTTCATCAGAAAGAAGTGAAACATACTTAAAACGACTGGCATGATTTTGCCAATGAGTGACTTTTTCATCCATATAAAGATCGCTTCGTGAACGAGCGCCCCAAATCAACTCAAATGAACGGGGATCTGAAGTTGCTAACAATTGTTCAATCATTGCTTTAACCGGTGCAAATCCTGTGCCTCCGGCAACAAACAAAATAGGTCTATCGATCTCTAATTCATTGATGCTGCACTGACCATAAGGCAGGCGAACAGTAACCTCTCCATGTTCTTTTATATGAGAGAACAATTGCTGATTGTAAGGATTTTCATGACTGTGGCGAATATGTAATTCATATTTGTGTGATCCTAAAGGAGCATTGGCAATAGAGTAGCTTAGTTCGTCATCACCCAAAAGAATCTGCAGATATTGACCAGCCTGATATGAAACATATTCAACGGGATTTAAAACCAACCGCATGATACTGTCCGTCAATGGTGCAATGGTTTCAACCTGAGCCTGAACTATTTTTTCATTCATTAATCTAATCCCAGTGAAGACCAATATCCATTTACCTTTTTTAAAACATCCTCATCCATTTGGATTGGTCTGCCCCATTCTCTTTGTGTTTCTCCAGCCCATTTGCTGGTTGCATCCATTCCCATTTTTGATCCCAAACCAGAGACAGGAGAAGCAAAATCCAGATAGTCTATAGGCGTATTCTCAATCATTACTGTATCACGAGCCGGATCCATTCGTGTAGTAATAGCCCATATCACATCTTGCCAATTTCTGGCATCCACATCGTCATCGCAGACAATGACAAATTTAGTGTACATGAATTGCCGCAAGAAAGACCAGACAGCCATCATAACCCTCTTGGCATGACCAGGGTATTCTTTTTTAATGGTGACAACAGCCAATCGATAAGAGCAGCCTTCAGGCGGTAAATAAAAATCGACTATTTCAGGGAATTGTTTTTGTAGTAACGGGATAAACAATTCATTTAACGCAACGCCTAATATGGCCGGTTCATCTGGCGGTCTTCCCGTATAAGTACTCAGGTAAATCGGCTTATCACGATGAGTAATACGCTCCACAGTAAAAACAGGAAAAGATTGTACTTCATTAAAATAACCGGTGTGATCGCCATACGGACCCTCAGGGGCCTCCTCACCTGGCTCAATATAACCTTCCAATATAATTTCCGCACTGGCAGGTACATGCAATTCATTGCCAATACAACGTGTTAATCGGGTACGCTGCCCTCGCAACAAACCAGCAAAAGCATATTCAGATAAAGTATCAGGAACCGGGGTTACTGCCGCCAAAATAGATGCCGGATCCGCACCAAGGGTTACTGCGACGGGAAAGCGCTCGCCTGGATTCGATTTCAACCAGGCTTGATAATCAAGAGCGCCACCTCGATGGGAGAGCCAGCGCATGATCAACTTATTTTTGCTCAATAATTGTTGGCGGTAGATTCCCATATTTTCGCGAGTTTGGTTCGGACCTTTTGTAGTAACCATTCCCCAGGTAATCAAAGGCGCCACATCACCCGACCAACACGTTTGGATGGGCAGCATGGTTAAATCTACTTCATCCTTTTCCCATACATGGGTTTGACACTCAGCACCACTCACGTATTTGGGTGCCAAAGTCATGGCAGGTTTTAATAAAGACAACTTACTAAATAGATCTTTAATCCCCTTGGGAGGTTCTGGTTCCTTTAAAGCGGCCAATAATTTGCCAACATCCCTTAATGCAGTGATCGACTCTTCACCCATACCCATTGCGACACGATCGACCGTACCAAACAGATTAGTCAAAACCGGCATTCGATGATTGGATGTATTGGTGAATAACAGAGCAGGTCCTCCAGAGCGCAGCACGCGATCACTGATGGCAGTCATCTCAAGATAAGGCGAGACGGGATAGTCAATTCGTTTTAATAAGTCGCGTGATTCGAGTTGTGCGATAAAGTCTCTAAGATCAGAGTAGTTCATTAGTGATTTAACTCAAAAGGATTTCATTATTTAATTCCAATTTAACCCTTAATCCCTTCGAGTTGAGAGGGCACTTATGCCAGTCTCGAAGCCTGGTTAACAAGACTTGGAGACAAGGCTACCGCCTCTCCTTAGTTCGAACGGATAGAGGCGAAAATCGTGACTTAATGGCAATTGGTATTCGGCAAGCAATCCAACGCTGGGTTATTGCTTGCAAAACAGTACTTTTAATTACTCTTGTCTTTTCATTGCATCAAAAAATTCAGCGTTTGTTTTATGATTTTTCATACGCTCTAACAGGAATTCAATGGCATCACATTCATCCATGGACTGCAGAATTTTACGTAATATCCAGGTACGCTGTAAATCTTCTGGGCTGAGCAATAAATCTTCACGACGCGTTCCTGAGCGATTAATGTTAATTGCAGGAAATACGCGACGCTCAGCGATATTACGGCTCAGATGGATCTCCATATTACCGGTTCCCTTGAATTCTTCATAAATCACTTCGTCCATTTTGGAACCCGTGTCAACCAAGGCCGTAGCGATAATGGTCAAACTGCCGCCTTCTTCAATGTTTCGTGCCGCACCATATAAGCGCTTTGGACGTTGTAAAGCATTCGCATCAACACCACCAGTTAATACCTTACCAGATGAAGGAACAACGGTATTATAAGCACGTGCCAAACGAGTAATGGAATCAAGAAGAATAACAACATCCCGCTTGTGTTCAACCAAGCGCTTCGCTTTCTCAATAACCATCTCGGCTACTTGAACGTGGCGATTTGCCGGCTCATCAAAGGTACTGGCTACCACTTCACCCTTTACAGAACGCTGCATTTCGGTAACTTCTTCAGGACGCTCATCTATCAACAATACAATCAGGTAACATTCTGGATAGTTTTTTTCTATAGAACGCGCAATATTTTGTAGCATCAAGGTTTTACCCGCTTTCGGCGGAGAAACAATCAAACCACGCTGACCGCGGCCGAATGGTGCACACAGATCGACAACCCTTGCGGTTAAATCTTCGGTACTGCCATTACCTTGTTCCATCACCAGGCGTTGCGTCGCAAATAACGGAGTCAAGTTTTCAAATAATATTTTACGTTTTGCACTGTCTGGCGTGTCGTAATTTATCTGATCAACTTTTAATAAAGCAAAGTAGCGCTCGCTGTCTTTAGGTGGTCGAATTTTACCAGAAATGGTATCACCTGATCGAAGACCAAAACGTCTAATTTGACTCGGCGAGACATAAATATCATCAGGACCAGCTAAATAAGAACCATCCGCGGATCGCAAAAATCCAAAACCGTCAGTCAAAACTTCCAGAACACCATCACCATGGATGTCTTCGCCTTTTAAAGCATGGGCTTTAAGAATAGCAAAGATAATGTCTTGTTTGCGCAAACGGGAGGTATTTTCAACTCCCATCTCTTGGGCGATATTAACGAGGTCAGCAATAGCTAATTGCTTTAGTTCACTAAGATTCATACTTCTCACTTGATTTATTGTTTAAACGAATTGAATATCCGAGAAAATTTTTGTTAGGGAATAGCAGCTAAGAATTCGACTGCCTATGCAACATACTTGAATTAAAGTTTGTCACATATTGCTAACAGGCTATCACAGCTTTCAAACAAGATCCAATTTTTTTTACGAAAACTAAAAGATTTTCTTTATAAACTAAATCAGAATATTTAATCAATGTTGGGTACGAGTGATGATTGCGCCCTGTATCTGCTGAGCCTCAACCATCACTTAAATACAATTAGACGTGACTTTCAACAAAAGCACTTAATTGAGATTTGGATAACAAACCCATTTTAACCGCTACAACCTGGCCATTTTTAAATAATATTAAAGTAGGTATGCTCATAACACCGAATTTTGAAGGCGCTTGAGGGTTTTCATCAATATTAATTTTTGCAAAGGTAACATCGTTACTGTGAGTTGCGGCGACTTCTTCCAGAATGGGGGTCAGCGCTCGACAAGGTCCACACCATTCCGCCCAAAAATCCACCAAAACTGGTTTGCTGGAATTAATTACATCCTGATCGAAACTTGCGTCTGTCACAGCTTTAATATTATCACTCATGAGTATTCCTCAACTATTTATAATTCAAACTATTATTATAGATCACCAGCAACCGCTTGCAACACGCTTAAAGCAGTAATAGCCGCCGTTTCTGTACGTAAAATTCTTGGCCCCAAAGATAAGGGTAAATAACCCGATTTACAAGCCAATTTAATTTCTTCATCAGTCAACCCACCCTCCGGCCCGATAATCAGTGAGCTATCTGATTGACCGATTGTGTAATCCCGCCACGTTTTTTTTCCTTCTGGATAGAGAATAAATTTGGATGCGGTGTCTACATACCCCAAGTACTCTTCTAATGAAACAGGAGCATGCACCGGTGGAACCACGTTACGCCCGGATTGTTCACACGCTGCAATTACTATATTTTGCCATTGATGCCATTTTTTCGACATCCTTTCTTTATCCAGCTTTACTGCACAGCGTTCCGTGATTAACGGCGTTATTGAAGCCACGCCTAATTCAACTGATTTTTGCATCACCAACTCCATACGATCTCCTTTAGAGATGGCTTGCGCCAGATGAATGCTTAATGGTGACTCCCGATTGTGTTCTTTAACCGCCTCAATCAAAACCCTTACTTGCTTTTTCTTAACATGCTCAATAACCGCTGAAAATTCGCGATTGTCTCCACAAAACAACGTCAGAGGATCGCCAGGTTGCATACGCAACACCACGGCCACATGTTGTCCCGCTTCAGGAGATAGCTCCACTAATTGTCCATTGTCATATTCACCAGGTTGGTATATACGAATTTCTCTCACAATTTATTCACCAAAAATCTTGAAAGGACACTATAACAAAAATTACTTAATAACGTCTGCTATGCTAAAATAATTATTTAATTTCGCACGCAATTATCTTATCCAAGGAATTAACCATGACGAACACAACGCGTATTGAATCAGACAGTATGGGTGAAATTGAAGTGCCCGCAGATAAATATTGGGGGGCCCAAACTGAACGTTCCTTACATCATTTCAATATTGGCCATGACATTATGCCTCGTGAGGTAACTCATGCATTTGGAATCCTGAAGAAAGCAGCGGCTTTAACGAATCAGGACTTAGGAAAATTACCCAAAGACAAAGCGGATTTAATTGTCAAAGCAGCTGATGAAGTAAGCAAAGGCATTCTGGATGATCATTTTCCTTTGCATGTCTGGCAAACAGGCAGCGGCACTCAATCCAATATGAATGCCAATGAAGTTATATCCAACCGAGCCATTGAATTGGCCGGTGGGACTATGGGCAGTAAAACCCCCATACATCCCAATGATCATGTGAATATGTCTCAATCCTCAAATGATACGTTCCCTACAGCCATGCATATTGCTGCGGCCATTGCGATCAATCAAAAATTACTGCCTGCAGTTCGCAACTTAAGGGATGCATTCGCAGTGAAGGTGGCGGCATTTAAGGATATAGTAAAAATCGGTAGAACCCATTTACAAGATGCGGTGCCAATCACCTTGGGTCAAGAATTCTCCGGTTATGTTGCTCAGCTGGATGCCTGCATCCACCGCCTGGAAGAAATTTTGCCAGAACTGTATGAATTGGCGGCGGGAGGCACTGCCGTGGGAACTGGTTTGAACACACACCCTCAGTTCGCAGTCAAAGTTGCAGCGCACATTGCCAACATTACCCAATTACCGTTTGTTACAGCTCCTAATAAATTTGCTGCTTTAGCATCACACGAGCCTTTGGTTTTTGCACACAGTGCCATGAAAACTCTGGCCTGCGCATTGATGAAAATAGCCAATGACATTCGCTGGCTGGCTTCAGGACCTCGCTGCGGCATTGGAGAAATAACCATTCCCGAAAATGAACCCGGTTCGTCCATCATGCCAGGAAAAGTTAATCCAACACAATGTGAAGCGATGACCATGATTTGTGCCCAGGTATTAGGTAATGATACTGCAGTAGGAATAGCAGATAGTCAGGGTAATTTCGAACTGAATGTATTTAAGCCCGTCATTATATTTAATGTGCTGCATTCGTTGAACCTGTTGGCAGATACTTGTCATTCATTCCAGGAGTTTTGCGCAGAAGGGATAGAAGCCAATCAACCAGTAATCGACTATTATTTGCACCACTCCCTAATGCTGGTAACCGCACTGAACCAACATATAGGTTATGATAAAGCAGCAAAAATAGCTAAAACGGCTCATCATGACAATACGTCCCTACAAGAAGCCGCCGTGAAACTGGGCTATTTAACTGCAGAACAATTCGCGGAATATGTAAAACCAGAAGAAATGATTGCCCCGCAATAAGGTCATTCCTTTTTTATAGACGATTGAATCCTGGCGTATTTAAGCCAGGATTCAATTCTACTCAATATCTGGAGTTACATCAGAAAGGCCTGTATTCCATAATTACTGAATGACTGGCAATTGTGGTGCGGCAGTTTGTTTAGGCCCTGGAGTTGATTTTTGGGTGGGCTCTTTTGAAGCATAACTTTTTTGTTTGGCTTGTGGTTCACTTGTGGTTGATTGACTGCTAGGAGTTGAGTTTGCAGTTGAATAAGTTGACTCTTGAGCGCTTTGGCTATCCATATAGCAACCTGACAACCCAAAAACCAAAGAAGCAACACATCCCCACTTCAAAATTTGTTTATTGTTCATATTAAGCTTCCTGCATAAGTTAATAAATTGAAACCAAAAAATAAGTACTTCCGCAAATAATATAGATTAAAAATCAGCAATTAACCACATAACTATGGATTTTCTCAGCACGACAATGGAATCACCTAATTAATGCTTTAAACCTCTTTCATCTATCGCAACGCCCCAAGATGATTGTTACATTGTCATGAATTTAGAATTTCCTTAAATAGAGTATTTTTATGAGCACCCGGTTCCGATCTGTTCAGATCTTCCATCTGCGATGCACCCACCACCATTGCTCCGGATGAGCCAAAATCATGCGTTCCAAGGTTTGATTGTAAATCAGGGTATTATTGTATATGGCTTGAGAGTGATCCGGGTGCTCTTGCCATTCAAGGGCGGGGAAAAACTCAATCACATGCTTCCCTTTACCCTCCCGATAACACGATAAAGGCACCACAGGGCAGCAGTATTTCGATGCAAGAACAGCCAGGCTACGATAAGTTCCAGCTTTGGCACTAAAGAAATCTACTGCCAACCCTGAATTTTTTTCTATACTGGCATGCTGATCGAAAAAAAAGAGCACGATCTCCTTCCTATTCAGTGCGCGACTGACTAACTTGGGGGCGTTAATACTGCTGATCAATTTAAGATTCCATTTATAAAAGCGCTGAAAAATCATCTGTTCCAACCACTTTTTGCGAATAGGCCGTCTTATGATATGAATTTTATCAATCAGCGATTCAAAATGAAGTAGCCCGGCTGACACAGCCAACTCCCAACTACCCAAATGGCCTGATAAAACTAAAACCCCTTTGCCCTGATTCACTGCCGAAAAAAAATGCTCAGCACCGCGAATTTCTACTCTGCGCCTCATGCTGTCTGTACTCAACCATCCAACAAGCAGTATGTCTCTAAGCACCATAACCAAGTGAGAATAAAAAGCATAAAGTAGTCTTTTTTTTGCAGCAGGACTGACATTATCTTTAAAAACCCGATCAATATTGCTGGTAATAATATTTTTCCTCAAAGGAACAATCCAACACATTAATCGCCCCCAAAGAGTAACGCGAAGTTTGGAAAAATCGTAATCTTTCATTATTATGCCTTAAAAATTACCAGCGCTTATAGGACCAAAGCCATTGATCTGGATGCGAAAGGATCATTTCTTCAAGTCGTTTATTGTAATTTTGGGTATTTTCAAAAATCGCTTCTTGCTTATCGACACTCTGGGAGCGGTCCATTTCGGGATGAAATGCAATCACATGATCTCTTTTATTGGCTCGGTAAAATATTACTGATATAACAGGGGAATTATAACGTGCTCCCATGTACGCCAAACTATTATAAGTTCTTGTATTCTGACCTAAAAAATTAGTCATGACTGTATTATTGTCTTTCCTGGAAGGTCGAAGATCAAATGGAAAAAAAACAACACCCTTTTTGCGGAGTGCTGCACCCACTTTAGGAATTGCATTTTTTTTGTCTATAAGATTAAAACCAACTGCTTCATAACGTCGTAAGAAGATGTTATCTAAAAATTTAAAGCGTAAAGACTTTCTGATGCAATAATAGATGTCTTTATTGCCCTCAATTTTATCAAGAAAAAACAGGGGGGCAAACTCCCAGTTTCCAAAATGCCCAGTTAAAACGAGCACGCCATTACCCTGGTTCATCGCATTATATAAATGTTCCAAACCGATAACTTTTACACGTTTCCCCAGACGTTTTTTACAGACTAACGCATATAAGATCCATTCCTTTATGCTAGTCACCAAATGAGAATAATAGGCAATTACCAAACGTTTTTTTTCTTTAGAGCTAAGCGAATGTTGAAATACACGTTCAATATTATTTTGTGCGACACTCTTTTTAATAGGGGTAATCCAATAGACAAACCAACCCATTAACGTCAAGGGGAGTTTTTTTAAATCCCGTGTTAAAGTGACCATAGAATTATTCCTTCATAACACCATCCAGATAAACCAGTTCACGGATAAAGTAAAAAAATCCGGCATAAAGGGCAGTCTACAAGCAGTGATTTCCAAAGTAAAATAGTACTTGGTTTTTGCCTTGAATTTGAGCTACTATCCCTCTTTTGAAACATCCCATAATTCAGAGAATTAAGTGAGCTTGAGACGTCCTTTACGAATTGCCATGGTAGCAGGAGAAGCCTCAGGAGATCTGCTCGGAGCCGGTTTAATCAGGGAATTAAAAAAACATCGCTTACCTTTAGAATTCGAAGGCATAGGCGGCACGCAAATGATTATGGAAGGCATTCAGTCCTTTTTTAATATGGAACGCTTGTCCGTTATGGGTATTGGAGACGTGCTAAAGCGCTATCCAGAACTTTATCGAATAAGAAGACAACTGCTCAATCAATGGATACATCATCCTCCCGATATATTTATAGGGATAGACTATTCCGATTTCAATTTATGGCTTGCCAAAAAATTAAAACAAAGAGGGGTAAAGACCATTCAATACGTCAGTCCAAAAGTTTGGGCATGGCGACAAAAAAGAGTTTTTCACATAAAAGAAGCGGTTGATTTGGTTCTGACCCTTTTTCCTTTTGAAGAACAATTTTATCAAAAATATGAAGTACCTGCTCAGTTTGTTGGACATCCTCTAGCTGATGATATTGATTTGGATATGGATACGAAACAAAAAAAAATTCAACTGGGTTTGAATAGCCAGGAGCAACACATTGCCGTATTACCCGGCAGCAGAGCTGGTGAAATAAAATATATGGGTCCATTGTTTCTTAATGTCATTCAAAAAATCTACGCACAGCACCAACAAGTTCATTTTATGGTGCCACTCGCCAATGCAAATTTACAGAACATGTTTCAAAAACAACTGGAGGGCAGGGGTATTAAAGCGAATATCCAAATAAGCACTCAAAATGCCCGAGAAGTAATGGCTGCTGCAGATGTGGTATTAGCAAAGTCGGGCACAACAACACTCGAAGCAATGCTGTTGAAAAAACCGATGGTTGTTGCGTTTAAATGGGGTGCGATTACCCATGCCTTTATTGCGCCACAACTTAAAATTCCCTTTATTTCTCTTCCCAATTTATTAGCCAATCGTGAACTGGTTCCTGAGTATCTTCAATCAAAAGCGCTTGCACAACCTATAGCACAACAGATTCTGCAATTACTGCAAATACCAGAACACCATCAACTCACTCAACAATTCAGAGAAATTCACAAAGACCTGCGCCAGAATGCCAATGAAAAGGCGGCTTTAGCTGTACTAAAGGTTCTTGATGCTGCCTCGGCCTGACTCTTTTTTTAATGAATAAATCTGCCTAAGCCACTCACGAGATGGCATGGCAGGAAAACCTCCCTCTCTAGCCCCTGGTGGGACGTCTTTAAGAACTTTGCTGCCAAACAAAATGTTTGCCTTGCTACCAATTTTTAAATGGCCAATGACACCAACCTGTCCCGATAAAGTAACGCACTCCCCTAACTCAGTACTACCCGCAATACCCACCTGAGCAACAATAATCGAGCCTCGCCCCACTTTAACGTTATGCCCTATCTGGATCAGGTTATCCAAACGGCAAAAATCACCAATAACGGTGTTATCCAGCGATCCCCTGTCAATGCAGGTATTAGCCCCAATCTCAACGTCATTACCGATAATTACCCCACCTCGGTGAGGAATTTTATAGTGTCCATGTTCATCGCTTGCAAAACCAAAACCATCTTGACCAATGCGAGCACCAGGATAAACGATTACTTTATTTCCCATGAGGGTATTTCTGATAGAGACATTATTTTCAATATGGCAATCATCTCCTAGAATAACGCCTTCACCAATATATGAATTAACACCAATTTTACAACGAGCGCCAATACGAGCCCTGTCGCCAATATAGGCACCATGTTCGATTTGACACTCGCCGCCAATTAATGCAGTTGATGAAACGTACGCTGATGCCGCTATAAAACTACGCGTTTGTTCTAAAGGATAAAAAAGCTGAGCAATCAGGGCATAAGCTTTATAGGGGTTTTTATGAAGCAACAAATGCATGTGCTCAGGAGCATGCTCTTTGTATTCAGGAGCGAGTATACAGGCCCCAGCCAGTGAATGTTTTAAAGCCTTCAGATATTTTTTTTGGTGCAACATGGCCAGATTTGTCGATTGAGCATCAGCAAGCGTCGCAATATCAGAAACCATAAATGAGCCCTGAGACTCCTGTAATAACTCAGCCCCGGAAATCTGAGCTAATTCAGCAAGACTGAAAGGCCCACGAGGAGTAGAAAACCGATGAGAATGCATAAGCACCTTTACTAATTAAATTAACGATAGATACCGCGTGTTGAATGATTAAGAAATTTGATAATGTCTTGAATATCGATGTTTTCAGGAAACTCTGATTCAAGCTGCTCAATGGCTTTTTTCATGGTAAGGCCTTGGTGAAAAAGTATTTTATAAGCACGCTGTATGGCAATTCGCGCTTCGGGTTCATATCCGTTACGACGAAGTCGTTCTATATTGATCCCGTATCGTTTCGCCGGATTGCCTGTAACCAAAGCAAATGGAGTAACATCTTTAGTTATCAGACTAAGTGCGCCAATCATTGACATACGCCCTAATTTGATGAATTGATGAAGCACGGAACAGGCGCCTACAGTGACCCTATCTTCAATAACTACATGACCCGCAATACCTACAGAATTGGTAAAAATATTATTATTCCCAATAGAAACATCATGCGCAACATGAACATAGGTCATGATGACGTTGCTATTACCAATAAGGGTTTCTCCGCCACCTCCTGCTGTTCCACGGTTTATAGTCACATATTCTCTAATCACATTATCATTGCCAATAAAGAGCTTACTGATTTCACCCTTAAACTTAAGGTCTTGAGGAGTGCCACCCAAAATAGATCCAATACCAATATAATTCCGTTCGCCAATATGGGTCCAGCCGTCAATAGTAACATGAGAGGCAATCGTAGTGCCCTGCCCAATTCGAACATGCTCGCCAATTATTGAATAAGGACCAATCGTTACATCAGAGCCAATTTTTGCTCCTGGGGCGATTAATGCTGTAGGGTGAATACCCTTGGGAGATGAGATAATAGAACTGGGGACATGGGCATGATCTAACGGACTCACAAGCATGATGTTACCTCCACAACACTATTAATTTAAAACTTAAAGAACTACGTCAACAAGAAAGAACGCCCCAGATAATCCATCAAAAAACAACAGCCACCCATTAAAAGAGTATCAGGGGGGAAAATGTTAATTAATCGACATGATTTGAAATAAATTCAAATCATGTCCACAAAAGAGTTAAGCAAAATAACTGAATTTAACGAATACGTCACGAATAGCCAATCGCTGATTAAAATACAGGCTATTAGCGGTTTTGTTGCCTCGAATTGCATCAGGCGAAGTATTAGTCCAATATTGCTCTGTATTAATCCCGCCCTGAACCCCAACGCTACTGCCATTTTTTAAATCAAAATGAGTTGCAATCGCCAAATTGGAACCAATTACCAGGGATGTCCACAGTCTATTATTGCTATTCTGGGAATAACTGTATCGGCCTGTTTGCTGGTAGCCAGGAATAAACGCAGTTGGTGTAGTAATCAGCGCTTCATTCCAACTGGTCTTGTAGGTTCCACCCAAAAGTGAAGCAGAAACATCACCAACAAGGCTAAAGTATCGGGTTAAATCCCATGCTGCGCCCATACCTATACGAGGGCCAATTCCGAAATATTTCGCTGCATAATTCATATGATCAGTCAATGGTTCAAGTGACGTATTAAAAGCATTGGGATCAATAGATATTAAAGTTCCGGCATATTGAGCTGAAAATCCCTTTTTAAATTCTGATGCTTTAATTCCGTAATAACGAGAAAAATGGACGTAATTCAAAAAACTACTTAGAAAATTTCTGTGTGTTATCAGATCAGCCGTTTGATAGTCGTAATAAGCGCTCACTACTGCACTTGCAGGTCCTATCATCTCCTTCCCACCAGATGAAGCAATAAAAGCAGGATTTTCAAATTGAGATCTTACAATCTGGCTTAATCGATTAACCAGCACATCGCTGTCACTGGTAACAGCTGTAGCCACCGTACCTCGATTTTTTAAATTGGTATAGCTTAAAACGACATCATGCCCGTTTTCTGGACCAAATTTATAACCCAAACCCAAACTGTAACCCCAGCGTGAATCAGTATTCGTCATCAGTGCTGTTTGGGCTCCACCAACGATGGTATCCGCAAACGGGGTTCTATTAATGCCGTCATCACTTAATGAACCGTATATTGGTGACACATAGCCAAAGAAGCGCTTGCTGTCATCCTGAACCTCGCCCATGACTCCAGCAAAAGATAATGAGCTATTGGCTATAATCAAACTTAATAGACTGGCTTTCCTGACAAAATGCAACATAATCCTTCAAACTCCTTGTTATTATTAGTATTCCTGATCTGGAATTTTCAACGCATAGTACCAATATACCCCAAATGAGTCTACGAAATTTCAATTTAGAATCATTTTTATCTGATTATAATGTTCTATTTTTAAACGCGCATTTCCTCAAATTCAACTTACACCAGTTAACTCAAAATTAACACCCACAAAGTTATCCGAGTAGGTATTGCCACGAACGGTGTGCACAAAAGATGGTGTTATACGGATGAACTTATAATGATAATCCACGCCAATGCCATAACTGTACCCATTTTTAGCCAATAACAATTGCGGAAGTGCCGAAACCGCTGCAAGATTCTGATCTATTACAGGTCTGCTGAATGAACGGCTTGTTATCTGTATCAAGCTTCCACTGACAAAAGGAGAGAAATGCTCATTCACCTGATAATACAGACGTGAGTGTTCTATTGCAGTTCCTACTTTAGAGGTCAAGGAGGGAACAAAAACAGTATCAATGGGGTAATCAAAAATAAAATTAGGTTGATAAAAAGTGCTGTAGAAATAAGTTAAATAACCTTGTAAATAGAGTTGCTTGAACGACTGACCAAAAAAAGTTCGCGCACCAACGGTACTGTCATGCCCGTAATAATGAGTATGGCCCATCAGCGGATTAGCCGTATCCCCGTTAACTGTATTAGTCTGCTTGAATCGATCTCTGCCAAAACTGGCAAACACATCAACAAATACCGGAAAAACAACCTGCTTCATCACATGAAAAAACACGCCGTTATCCTCAATTGATCCGTGACTTTGACTTAAATCATTAGTCAATCTTGAAGTTGTATTCGTTTTGGTAGTGATGTTGTATGCATTAATTCCCCAATAAAAATTGTAGAATTTCAGATTGTCTGCCCCAGCAGAGGTAAAATTACTATGACCTGAATAATGATTAAATGCTGCTCCGTTATAAGAAGAGAATTTAAATTCATCATAAGATGTGTTCAAAACTCCTTTGGGCTTTAAGTAAAGTTGAATTAATTGTTCTATATCCTGTTTACTCTTAACGGCCCTCATTGACTCAACAATCTGCTCTTTAGAATATGCTGTTGAAGCGAATAACATCAGAACAACCCAAAATATCCTGGATCTCATTCCATTCCCTTATATAAATTAATTTGAAATAAATACTATTTGGGCTCATTCCCAAAGTAGAATCGGCCTAAGCAACAGGCTAAGGTCCGCAACCAATAATAGCAAGACTTGCAATCACTTCTGGATTCGTATTAGCAACATTATTGGCGTTCCATTGACTCACTTGATCCTGAGTCACATTAAAAGCAGCCAGTTGTTCTGGAGTTAATTGAGGTACAACATTGGCTCCTTGACAACCCAAAATTCCGAGCACGAGGACAAATAATGACCAGCGTCCGTATTGATAAGTTAAATATCTTTGCATTTTAAAACTCCTGTATTGTTCAATTAACTTAATAAATCCCGTATGCATTAAGTAATTCAATTGATAACAGCTTCATTAACCAAAACGCTCGAGAAAAATCATTCCGATCTGATTGGGCCATTACTCGATTGCGCGCATAAAGCCAGAACCCCAGGCTAAGGGAGCAATTGACAACAGACCCTAATTAACTGTATGAAATTATATAGATTTTCGTTAGATTATCATGGCAGAATAACGTGTAACTTACCAGATTTTACATTCAAATCAAGGATGAGGTGGACAAGCCAAACTATGTAGAGCGTTATAGAGCAATTGTCAACGGCCACTGACATAAAACAAAAATCTTTTAATGTAATTATAAACTAAGGATGAATTTATGAATTTTCTTCAATTAAACCGCGCTATCATTCTCATGCTGACTTTATTAACTGTAGGAATCTTGCACGCATCGAATTCCGATACGTTGAATGAACAAGCCAAGTTGTCAATACAAACCGTCAACAATTCCTCAAGGCCCGAATCAGGATTAATATCATGTCGCAATACATTGGCCAACTGTCTAGTAACCATGACCTTCAATATCCCCAATACGGGATTTGTAACTATTTTGAATGCATCAAGAATTGATGCGATTAATGTAAGGGCAACCCTGCCTTCAGCCTGGAATGGTGATGTACTACAAACGTCTATATGTGATGTAATAAAAGCAGGGGAGTCTTGTTCATTAATTTTTCAGACAACCAGTGCCACCTCCAGTCCACATGCGGTACAAACCATCCCAGTACAAGGTGACAATACAACCAAGGTGTATTTTGATATGATTGTTGTTCCTTAATCTCACTTTAAATTGAGACCTGTAAGTAACATGAATGACTTAGGGTCTCTTGCATTTCACATTGAATAAACCAAGGCAACAGTTTTGCATTTTCTCCCCAGATCCTTATAATCAAATTTCTTATCATAAAAAAGGGATTAACATGATTTACCCTAATATTCTGGCCACCATAGGACATACTCCGGTTGTAAAAATTAATCGTTTAGGCAGTGATTTAGACTGCGAACTCTACGCCAAATGTGAATTTTTCAATCCCGGAGGCTCGGTTAAAGACCGGATCGGCTACGAGATGGTTATTCAGGCTGAGCGCCAGGGAAGAATAAAGCCAGGAGACACACTGATAGAACCGACTTCCGGAAATACAGGAATAGGCATAGCACTGGCAGGAGCCGTTTTAGGATATAAAGTGATTATCACCATGCCGGAAAAAATGAGTCAGGAAAAACAATCTGTTCTTGAACTCTTGGGAGCAAAAATATACCGAACACGAACTGAAGCTGCATCGCACGAACCAGACAGCCACATTTCCCTGGCAAAAGAACTGCAAGCGAAAATACCTAACTCTCACATCCTTGATCAATACTCAAACCCCAACAATCCTAATGCCCACTATCAAGGAACAGCCCAGGAAATAATTGATGATTTTGGTATGGACTTACACATGGTGGTAGCAGGAGTTGGAACTGGCGGCACAATAACAGGCATAGCAAAACGCTTGAAGGAACACAATCCAAAAATCCAGATCATTGGCGCTGATCCGGAAGGTTCTATACTGGGTGGCGGAACTGAAATCAAATCCTATCTGGTTGAAGGAATAGGTTATGATTTCTTTCCTGATGTTTTGGATAATAACCTAATTGATGCCTATGTTAAGACAAATGATGCTGACTCATTCCACACTGCAAGACGATTAATTCACGAAGAAGGATTACTCGTAGGAGGCTCTTGCGGTGCTGCGATGTGGGCGGCATTGCAAGCGGCAAAATCCTTAACAAAGGGACAAAAATGCCTGGTCATTTTACCAGACTCCATTCGAAACTACATGTCAAAATTTGCTCATGATGAATGGATGAAACAGCAAGGATTCCTGTAAACAATCCAGAATAGGTGTTGAATTGACTCCAGAGTGGAGTCAATTCAACACATCACAAGACAATTGATTAAACGGCTTAAAGTCCATAAATCTGGGCAATCAACAACCGGATCAGGCGGCTGGACTAGCTGCCCGCATTCCGGGTTTATCCATATAATCCAATAATAGATCCGGATCTACCTGATTAAGACTAATCCACTCAGCCAAAGTTCCAGCTAATTCTTCATTCACATATTGTGCGTTACTCATGCCATCAACTTTAATTACCCTGCCTTCAGGTGCAGTTAATTTTGAGAAAAATAATTTGGAGTCGGGAATAATCGTGCTTTGTGACGGCAAAAATTTGATATAGAGTGTTATCAAATGTTCTCTTGTCAAACCTTCCATCAATAAGTTCTTTTTCCATTGCTCATAAGTTCTTAAAATCTGTTTATTATCTGATTTAATCAAATCGATTATTTCGGCAAGAGTATCCTTATCCCATTCTTCGTTTATAACTGGCTCAGGAGGCTTAATTGCCAATTGACCTACATAAGCATAATCCGCTTCATTTTTGACTCTGGGATAATAGTTACCCTCATTAACCTGTAAGGTCAGTTCGGCTTTAAACATATGAGACGGGCCATGAGAATATATCTCTCTGAGCCGCAATTCTTTTCCCTGTTCCGTAAAAGAAAGAACAATCGTTATACCCAGAGCATGAGATAAAGCGCGAAGAACACTAGAAGGAACTGTTGTATCATGCTGGCGCAGAAACGCTTTAGGCGTATTGACATTAAGGCCATCGAAAGCTTCACGGTAATCTAAAGGGTGAGCGTACACTTCATCTATGGTAATTTGGTGTAATACATAGGCCAAACATTCTACCACCTAGGATTTACGCGCGTTGTTAATTAATATTCCCATGCGCTCTGTTGGCGTCAGGTATGCTTGATTCGAAATAAATTTGGGATAATAAGTATAAAAGCGCTCTAATATTTTCTTTAAAGTATGATCATTAACACGGTTAGATTGTTTAAAAAAATCAATAAAAGCTACAGCCAGAGCTTGAAACTGCTTGCCGCCCACATTAATAAATGTATCTTCTGATATGACCTGCTTTTTATCGTGTTTTGCAAGAGCCCTATCAAAAAAACTGTTTCTGGCCATGGTACTCTCCACCCCCTAATCTATATATCCATTCTAATGAATCAATATTAAGGAAATATTAACTGGCTTTTTACAATTTACTGTACTAATTTCCGTTAGGAAGCAGCAATTAAAATCAAAACGTCTATTTAATAAACTTCGATCGATGCGACTCTCACTTTAGAGGCTGAAGACAAGCCCACCACGTAGAGGTCTTAGAGCAATTATCAACAAAGCTTGAATAATTTAAAACAGGGATACGTACGGAAATGAAGCATAAAGCTTGCCAAAAGCACACGATCATCTATTAAACCATCAGCCCCTGGTAAAAACACTAATCGAATCACACATCGATGGATTAAAGCAAATATGGGCATTAGATCAAACCAACATATCAGAGATAGCCTCAACTGGCTTTAAAGCACGAATCAAGTCCCAATTTTGCCGTTCCAAAAATATTTTTAACGATATAGAATGAACTATAACTACAATACTTAGGTAAATAAGATCACAAAACCAGATCAGGAACTAATTGCCTGACCTGACTTAAGATTGTTACGGAACTGAGTATAGAGCATTCTACTGGAAAAGATGGAACGAAAAGGAGAGCGCATGGAACAGTATCAAGATAATGATATAGTCCGCGTCAAAGAGTTATTGAGGCATACAGGCGAATTTATCGCTTATTTTGAACTTGCTGAAACCAAGATGTTGGAGTGGCGGGAAGAAATTGAACAACAAAATACCAAATTACTGCACTGCACTCAATCGCTACAAAATGAGCTGGCCACAATTATCGACTTGTTATCCCAAGCAGGAGTAGCCCAATTTAAACTAACAGCAGAAAAAGCATTGGTACAAGGGGAAGCCAATCTGCACATATTAGAGCGCAATTGCAATGAGTTCGCTCTTAAATTTCAACAACATCAGAACCAACTCACCACGTTAACCGAACAATGTATTGATAAAATTGAAAAAAACGCTACAAAGGCAACACAAACGATCATAGCTCAACTGGCTCGATACGACGTTCATCAATTTCATCGCATAGCCAGTGAAAGCTGTGATCATGTTGAACGAGTAGCGAACGATGCAGTAAACAAAAGCAATAAACTACTTAACATGTTTCAGTTAAGATTTGGCCTCTTTGCGGTCTTTACCACGCTCTTAACAGCCTTTGTTATTGTACTGTATCTTAGCGATGAGCTTCCTTGGGAAATGCATCGCCAAGCAATGAATGAGCGAGAGGCCGGAAAAGTATTACTCCAGGCATGGCCCAATTTAAGTCAGGAAGAAAAAGAAAAAATCTTAAATGATGATGGCTTACGGCATGGTTGATACCGTTTTTAATTTCATGCATCTCACCGCAGCCCTGCTTTTCCTCGTGATAATGTTCCTATTGCTATTTAATTATGTGCCTAAAATGGTAAGGAGATTCAAAATTCAGCGATGGCAACATTCTTTGAATCTGCCCAAACATGCTCAGGTTTTTAAGGAATTGTACACAGAGGTGGATGGATTCTCCCTTTCTCACCTGGCAAGACAAAATCAGAAGGAGGATGCAATTGAATATACTTATGGTGAAATTGAATTTTTGCCTTTTGTAGCTCTGTTATCGTTAGTCAGTCCAGACTGCGACACTGTATTTTATGATTTGGGATGCGGGGTGGGAAAAGCGGTAATTGCATGTGGTATGGTTTTTCCTGTACGGAAAAGCATCGGTGTAGAGATACTTCCGGAGCTTTATTCAAGTGCCTGCGCTCAAATCCAAAAACTTGCTGCCAATCCTGACTACAGGACTCAAACACAATGCATCCAATTTATTAACAGCGATCTATTGGACGTTGATTTAAATGAAGCAACCCTCGTTTTTATTAATTCCACCACTTTTTTCGGTACAACCTGGGAGCGAGTCAATTCGATGCTCAGTAATTTCCCGCAAATTCACACTGTAATTACAACGAGCAAACCCTTACTAAACCGTGATTTTACAATGATAAGCTGTACCAAATTACAAATGAGCTGGGGGATCGTCCCAGCATTTATACATATTAGAAAACTAATTTAAACTAACTGGCTTGAAAACATTGAATAATTTTTTTCCCCGTCTATACTTATAAAACAAAGGAAAAATGTCAGCACCTGCTGTGTCTTGGTAGCAGACTTTAGATCACGCGACAAAACGAGGTGGGTATGATTAAATCGGAACTCATTGAACACATCGCTGCTCGAATGACGCATCTTTCAGAAAAACAAGTAGCTGATGGGATCAACAGAATCTTGGAATTAATGAGTGAAGCCCTCATTAATGGGCAAAGAATCGAAATTAGGGGATTTGGAAGTTTTTCACTGCATTATCGGCCACCGCGAAATGCTCATAATCCTAAAACCGGGGAAAAAGTTGTGACTGAAGCAAAACACAGTCCTCACTTCAAACCAGGCAAAGAACTTCGTGAGCGAGTCGATGCGTCTCGAGCGAAATATCCATTGTCTGAAGAGGATTGATTGTTCACAAGTTCACAAAGGAATGTAATAGACCAGCGGATAATCCCGTATATCGAAGTGATACGGGATCACCAATTCAAATAACATCTTACGTGCGTGGCAAAGTCACACCCGTTTGCCCTTGATATTTTCCACCACGATCGCGGTAAGAAACGGCACACACTTCGGTTGCCTCTAAAAACAACATTTGCGCTACGCCTTCATTTGCATAAATTTTAGCGGGCAACGTTGTAGTATTTGAAAATTCCAAAGTCACATGTCCTTCCCACTCAGGTTCTAAAGGTGTTACATTCACAATAATTCCACAGCGTGCATAAGTTGATTTCCCCAAACAGATAGTCAAAACATTTCGGGGAATACGAAAATACTCAACAGTTCGCGCCAATGCGAATGAATTGGGCGGTATGATGCAAACATCCGATGTCACATCGATAAAACTGTTTTCATCAAATGCTTTGGGATCGACAATAGCAGAATTGATATTGGTAAAAATCTTGAATTCGTTAGAGCAACGTACATCATAACCATAGCTTGACACACCATAAGATATGATACGACCGCCATCATTTTCTCTTACTTGTCCGGATTGGAACGGGGAGATCATTCCATGCTCACGAGCCATTTTCTCAATCCATCTATCTGACTTAATTGACACTATTAGACCTCATTGCTTCTAAAAAAATAGAGTTCTATCATAAAAATTGCTCAAACGAAAGTTTGAACTCTAAAAATCATTTATTTTTTTAAAAACCATCCACAATAATTATTCTTCGAGCACCATGTGCATAGGGCATATATTCATTAAATGATTAGTCCCTGCACTGTTTACCAGGGTCTGTGAACACAATTTATTTATATTGCTTGCTGCTATTAAACAAGAACTTGCGAAGTCTGCAAGTAGTACACATGTTCGGATCTTTTTGAGAGGGTCGTATACGATATAAAAAGTAAACAGAATATCTGGCGTTCCGGAGAGCATAAGCTTAAACAGGAATTTATTGCAGCCTGGCACTGGAGTTATTTTAGCAGGCTGCAGTAGGTGGAAAGGTAATCTCGAGTACTCATCCGCAGAAACAAGTTACGAAACACTGGAAGCCACCTTATGAGGAACCAAAATCCTCTAGAAATAGACTCCTATCTGGGCAGACACTGTATCCGCTGAACGACCTGTACCCAAGGTAGGAAGATTCACCAATCCAGGAGGAGCAGCTCCATTAGCATATTGTCCCGCTCCGTAATCGATATCATGACGATATTCCAAACTTTCAACTGTATCTTTCCATATTGATATGTTGAATACACCAACAAACCTTTGTTGAGGTAAGTTTAAGGCTAAAGCATCTTTTGACCACTGATATCCCAGACCAATTGAAGAGGGTCTGTTGAAGGCCCTAAAGGTCATACCGACTTCAGCTTGAGCAGCCTGAGGTCTGGCACCTCTACCATTGAAACTCAAATCCTGCGGTCTAAATGCTTGTGTCGCGCCAACCCATTCAGCAGTGAAATTGTATCGGTCATAGCCTATGTTGCCGTGTACGTCCATTGCCTGGGTTTTTCTTACAGCTTCGTTACCATTAGTAATTGAGCCGAATCCACCGAATGTGGTACCTATAGTAGAACCCGTGCTTTGCATTCCTGCCGCATCATCTATTGAACTAATGTAACTCGCTCCAATTTCACCTGTAACCTCTTGATATTCAAATATATACCCTAAATTCACTCCACCTACACCAGATTTACCTAAATTAGTATCACTTCTGTAAGCATATACCGCAGCAAAAGGTCCTGAATCTTCCTGAGATTTATAACCTAAAATAAAGGGCCTAGTTTTGGTACGTGCAACATTCATCGTTAAAGGAGAACTGATCATAGAGCTTGAGTATCGGCCAAAGGGGACGTAAAGCTGACCCGCAGTAAAATACAATGGAGTTTTATCCAGATTCCCAATATTCACAAAGCCCATATTTAAATTAAAAGCTGAATTATTAATGCGAGGACCTACTTCAGGGGGGCTTTCATCGTAAGCTATAGCAATATAGGCTTCAACATTTTGATTCAGTGCAGCAGCGATATCTAACTCACTTGAACCCAAGGTCAAATCACCATTGGTATTGCCTCTAAACGGATCGTTAAGGACTCCTACAGGTTCAGATTTTCCACTCAAGGCTATAATGGGCATATGAGGAACAGGGTAGCCTATACTCTGATAGGCTCTATAAAGACGGCGACGCTGTTGCATCAAACGAATATCCCGATTAATACTCGAAATATTGACGATGTAATCTGAACCATCAAACGCAGGCCTGTCTCCCAAATACGGCGAACTGACTACCGGGGTACCCGCGATATAAGTAACGACTTGATCATCGGCAACAAGCGCTGTAGGGTAAAAACCTATTGACTCGGGATGCGCTTCCGGGGCGTGTACTGTTACTTGTGTAGAATAATAATCATTTCTTTTTTTCTTGTCTTTATTCCCGCCAGGAACCGCTTTAGGCGAACTTTTTTTCGCAACAGGTTTTCGATTACTGGGCTCTTGCGATGTATTCTGTGACACCAATTTTTTTTGTAATCGAGCAAGTTGTGTTTGTAAATCTTTAGCCTGATGTTGTAAACGTTGAATTTCACGTTGGAGTTGTTGGTTATTTTCCGCATATAAGTTCGTTGATAAACAGGCTAAGGCCAATATGATTTTCTTAAACTTCATGCGGGGTACTCCTGTTTATTATTTTTACATCAACACCATTTAGGTGTCGGATTATATCGTGACAATTTCGAGATGGCTAGAGGTAAATTTAGATCTTGTTTTTAATCAAAGTACGGGCGAAATATATTGTTTCAGGCTGAAGTTTATTAGTTCTATAATTGATTAGATTAGTTTAAACGGGTATGAAAGGTTGTGTTACGTTGTTCTTGAGATGTTGTAACAAAATTAATGAAAAATCCGTACCTATACATTAAAAAAGCCCATTAAAAATGGGCTTGATCATCAGCAATTGCTCAATTATGCATTACCGACATATTTAACACCGAAGTATGGTCCATACAAACCGTAATCGCTGTTAACAACTTGAGTTGCTGTGAATCCGTTAACGCCACCTGTTTGTAAGGCATTAAAGTAGTTCACTACCTGATAGCCACCCTCAAAATTCAATACACCCTGAGCCATAGCATAAGCATAATTTACTCCAAGTTTAGCTTCTAAACTGGGAACAATTGCTTTCTTACTACCATATCGATCGAATAATATAGCGCCTACAGGTGCACCAGTGAAGCCATAGTCAAAGCGACTTGTTCCATAAAGAATAGAACCTGCTCCATTCGCTGTAACACTGAATGAATCGGTTATATCGTATGAATAATCAATTCCAACTACCGGACCAACACCTTTAAAAGCTGTTTTATCATATTGATACACAGAATCAATTCCTAATGGAATTAATTGAGCAGGTGATCGGTAAAAATAGGAATAGGCATTATCATTTATGTTGGCATACTGCAATCCACCATAAAAACGCATGTTTTTAACCAAACCAAAATCGGCATGCTGACCCAGAACAAGATTAACCTGATCAAAATAAGTATCGTCTTGAATACGGTAAGATGAAGATAATGGAGCCGCTAATTGTGAAAAGGGTATTAATCCGACAAAACCATCGCGGTTTGCATCATTTTTATAATGAACCCAGGTTATGGTTGCATCGTTACCTGTGTTAAAATGATAGGAACCCTCCAGGCGATAACCCCAATCCCATTCATTATTTACTTCACGATAGCCATTAAATGGTAAAGTATCATGTTGATATGCTTTATCAGCATCAAATATTTGACTTAAGTACAGAGCCTGTACACCAATGTCCCACATGCTTGCTTCGCAAGGAACTGTAACATTTCCAGGTGTACATACTGGTCCCATAGTGCCAGCAATTGCAAAGCTGCTTGCTGCCATTCCCAATACAGCTAAAGTCGTCTTTTTTAACATAAATACTCCCTTACGTAAAAGAAAAAAAAAGCCCATCACCTTAATGACGGGCTCTACAATAATTCTTAATTTAATAAGAAATTATACATTACCAACATACTTCAAACCAATGTATGGGCCAGAAGCTGAGAAATCAGTTTCAAAACCACCCAGTGTGTTTCCTATTGTATTATGCATAGCATTGAAGTAATTAAACCACATGTAACCAACGTCAAGAGTTAAGTCACCTTGAGCCATTGCATAAGTGTAATCAGCACCCAGTTTAGCTTCTACTTCTGGAACAATTGCATTCTTAGAACCGTAATTGAAGTTAAAGCCATCATTGAATTTGCTGGTACCAACTAAAATTGCAGTAGCTGCTTTAGCATAAATTCCGAAACCGTTACCGAATACATAGTTCATGTCAAGGCCGGTACGTGGTCCAAAACCACTGAACTCAGAGTTTGCATTAGCTAGGAATACGCCACTGTTATAGCGGTTGTGATCCATTTGGATTCGTGCATACTGAACACCACCGTGGAAACGCATTTTTTTGTTAGCACTGAAATCAACGAATTGACCTAACTCACCATTAACAGCATCCCATTTGATGTTGTGACGATAGTTATCAACTGAACCGAAGAAATAACCGTCGTTATCAGTATCTAAGTGATACCAGTTAACATTGATGTCATTTCCAGTGTTGAAGTGGTAAGAACCTTCTAGTTTGAAACCCCAATCCCAATCATGATTCCAATCTTGGTAATGGTGATAACCGTTAAGATCAACGTTCTCACGGTAACCCCAATTAGCATCATAAACAGGTTGTAAATACAGAGCGGTAATTCCGATATCCCATGCAGTTCTTTCGCAAGGAACAGTAACGTTACCTGGGGTGCAAACTGGTCCCATAGTACCAGCGAACACTGCACTGCTACCTAAAGCAAGAACAGCTACCGCTGTTTTTTTCAAATTTAACATGCTTATCTCCACTTTTTTATTATTAATTTCCGTTCGTTACCAATTTTATAAGTAATCAGCAACAGTACGCATTCTTCGCTCTAATCGAGAGCGTACCTAGATAAATTATCCAGCCGGACTTAAATAAAGTCAACAGTATTGCTGAAATTTCTTAAAAACTTAACAAATTACACATTACCAACATACTTCAACCCAATGTACGGGCCAGAGGCTGTGAAGTCGCTTTGGAAGCCTACTGGAGATGCGGAATTATGCATCGCATTGAAGTAATCGAACCACATGTAACCAACATCCAGAGTCAAGTCACCTTGAGCCATTGCATAAGTGTAATCAGCGCCAAGTTTCGCTTCAACTTCCGGAACTATTGCATTCTTGGAGCCGTATCTTAAATGAAGCCCATCATTGAAACTGCTGGTACCTACCAAAATAGCTGCTGCGCCTTTAGCATAAACACCGAAACCATTACCGAATACATAGTTCATATCAAGACCGGTACGTGGTCCGAAACCGCTAAATTCAGAATTTGCATTAGAAGAGAAGACACCGCTGGTGTAAAAATTGTGATCCATTTGCGTTCTTGCGTACTGTACACCACCATGGAAACGCATTTTCTTGTTGGCGCTGAAATCAACAAATTGACCTAACTCAACGTTAACAGCATCCCATTTATCGTTATGACGGTAATGATCAATCGCATTAGAATAATAGCCGTTGTTATCTGTATCCAAATGATACCAGTTAACGTTAATGTCATTTCCGGTATTGAAGTGATAAGAACCTTCTAGCTTAAAGCCCCAATCCCAATCCTGATTCAAATCCCGATAATGTGTGTACCCGTTGACAGTAGGTGTTTCATGATAACCCCATTCAGCATCGTATACAGGTTGTAAATACAGCGCTGTGATACCAATATCCCAAGCGGTTCTTTCGCAAGGAACGGTCACGTTACCTGGGGTGCAAACTGGTCCCATAGTACCAGCGAACACTGCACTGCTACCTAAAGCAAGAACAGCCACTGCTGTTTTTTTCAAACTTAACATGCCTTGTCTCCACTAAATTATAATTGAGTTCCCATTTTATTGATAACTCACCTTTTAGAGTTGTCAATAGCATGCATTCGTCGTTCAGGTTCGAAGCATGCAACGATATGAGTATCAGCACTGATTTTCAGGTTGTCAAGAATTTCGATTAAAAAAATGAATATTTTCATGGAGATAACATTTTTTTGGACACGCAATGTAAATTTTGAGCAGATATTGTTTTTCTGAAATCGACTAGAACCAAACACCCATTGTTTCGTTTTTATAGCATTGTATTCACTTTTTAAAATTGGAATCCATGATAAAATTTCTAAGCTTGGCTATTCACCCATTTAAGAACGCGCCCCCAAATGGGTGATGCCAACAACTTTTTGTATGTCGCGCTTTATACATGACCTACATATTTCAAACCGATATAAGGACCTGACTCTGCAAGATTACCTTCAAACCCTCCAAAAGGAATAGCAATTGAATTATGTGTTATTTTGAAATAATTAAACCACATATAACCTGCATCCAGAATCCAGTCGCCCTGAGCTTGCGAATAAGTATAAGCCGCGCCCAACTTAGCCTCAACTTCAGGAACCACCGCATTTTTTGAACCATAGTTCAAGAAGAACCCATCATAAAATCGGCTGCTTCCGACCAATACAGCAGTTGCAGCCTTTGCATAGACCCCAAAGCCATTTGAGAACACATAATTCATATCAATACCAGTGCGAGGCCCGAATCCGCTGAATTCTGAGTCAGCATGACTGGTAAATACGCCTCCTCGGTAGTTGTTGAGATTGCCTTTTAGTTGCGCATACTGAACACCGCCATGGAACCGCATCTTCTTATTTAAACTAAAATCAACAAACTGGCCCAACTCAGCATTAACTACGTTCCATGTCAATTCGTGATGAAAAGTTCGATCAGCGATCCCAAAGTAACCATTATTTACCGGGTTTAAATACATCCAATTTACAGTGAGGTCATTGCCTGTATTGAAATGATAAGAACCCTCCAGTTTAAACCCCCAGTCAAAACCATGATTCCAATCACTATAATGATCATATCCAGCCACAGGCACAATACTGCGGTAACCCCAGTTAGCATCTTCTATAGGCTCTAAGTACAATGCGGTTAAACCGACATCCCAAGCGGTACTTTCGCAAGGAACGGTTACATTACCAGGAGTACAGACTGGCCCCATGGTCCCAGAAAATGCCGCCCCGCTGCCTAAAACCAGTAATGCGACTGTTGTTCTTTTTAAACTCATTATGCTTCTCTCCATCGAATATTTGTTAATTCCATTAGTTATAATGCAACATGCAAAGCATTTTATAGCTAAGATGCTATGTTTTAGTGAGTGTTTTAATAACTATGAGAGTATCTAAAGTGACTATGAAAAAGTCAAGATAAAATAGAATTTATTGAATACTATCAGCTAGATAGCATTATTGGAAAGATTGGATTATTTTTTTATCAACTCAATGACAACACGGCGATTTGCAGCACGTCCTTCATCAGTATCATTGCGTGCTATGGGTTTTAGTGCTCCAACCCAGGTGACAGACAATTTGCTTTTGGGTACTCCAAGCCATATTAGATAGTTCTTTACCGCTTCGGCTCTGAATTGAGAAATTGCATTATTATATCCTTTGCGGCCGCTCTCATCAGCGTAACCGACAACTCGAATTACATCGACCTGCATGTCTGCGGCAACATATTGAGCAATTCGGCGTAACTGCGCTTTATCTTCATCGGTTAACACCCGGCTGTCTATGCCAAAATGAAAGACCGTTTCTTTTACATCGTCATAAGAGAAGGGCAATAGTCCGCCGAGACATTGTTGATATTTTGCATACACTTTCTGAAAGCGAATTGGTGAAAGTGCTACAGTAACGCTAAATCCTTCTTCCGATAAATAATTAAAATTTGCCTGATAGCCCTGGGATAAAAAAATCAGTAATTTTAAAGCCGGTTCCCGGCCTAGATAAATACCGTATTCACCTGGCTTAATAAAAGAACGGGCAACGACATACGAATTGGTTAAAGAGGGTTTCCAGACAGGAGGTTTTGCCAAAACCTGAGCTGGCAATGCTCTCTGTACCTGATCCCATTTGCGCAAAATAAAATGTGGCGGTTTTGTAGCGTATTGTTCAAAATATCCTATTCCATAATTTGGAATAGCCAATGACAATCCACATCGAAGTGGATTTCCACTCATTTTCCATTTTTCAGCTCCCATGGGACTGGCATAATCAATATGTGGCACCGCCATGGCACTTGTCATATAGAGCATACTGCTCATCATACCGGTTAGAATGCTTTTGCCTGAAAAATGTCCAAGTGCCATTATTTGCTCATCCCAATGACCAAATTCATGATATCCTTAAGTATCGGCAATGTTGCAGGAATCTTTATTATGCGATCTCTACTTATTAACCGCCCAGATGACTGGCATGTTCATCTCAGAGACGGAGACCAATTAATCCATACGGTTCCAGCAACAGCACTACACTTTGCCCGCGCATTAATCATGCCGAATCTTAAACCAGCTCTTACTACCTTACCATTAATACAAAGTTATCGAGAAAGGATAGTCGCAGCTACACCCACCGGTAATTCCTTTAATCCCTACATGACGTATTATCTCAATGAATCGGTGTCAGCTGATGAACTACACATTGCTGCATCAGAGCCTTATATTTTAGGTGCAAAATTGTATCCGGCCGGTGCGACAACCAATTCTGAAGCAGGTGCCAAATCATTAAGTGCACTTTATCCATTATTTGAGGTCATGCAGAGCAATAATCTGGTCTTACAAATTCATGGAGAGGTGACTCATAGTGATATTTTTGAACGAGAAGCATTATTCATCGATGAATATTTAATCCCCATAATCACTAATTTCCCTAAATTGAGAATCGTACTGGAACATATTTCAACCAAAACAGCTGTCGACTTTGTCAGTGATGCCCCCCAAACGGTTGCCGCCACAATTACTCCTCACCATCTTTTTTATAATCGTAATGATCTATTGGCCGGGGGATTAAAGCCCCACTATTATTGTTTGCCTATATTAAAACATGAGAACGATCAACGGGCTCTGCAACTCGCCATCAGCAGTGGAAATCCCAAATTTTTTGCGGGCACTGACTCTGCCCCTCACGAAACATCAACAAAGGAGAGTGCCTGTGGTTGCGCCGGGATATATTCAGCGCCCTTTGCTGTTGCCCTCTACACCCAGATGTTTGATGAGCTTAATCAATTAAATAAACTTAACGATTTTATGAGTGTGCATGGAGCCGAGTTTTATCAATTGCCTATAAACAAAGAACAGATTGAATTGATAAACACCCCTCAAAACGTTCCTGAAGTGATGCCTTTTGGGCAGGGTAAGGTAGTTCCCATGGCTGCAGGACAAACGCTGCTTTGGAGTACCCATGAAGAAAAATAATACTGTATTAAGCCCCCATATTAAAGAGAGATTTCGCGGGTTTCTGCCTGTAGTTGTTGATGTTGAAACTGCCGGTTTAGTGCCACATAAAAATGCGCTTCTGGAAATGTGTATTGTTCTCGTTGAAATGGATTCAGAGGGGCAACTGAAACGAGGAGATAGTTTTTTTGAGCACATCTTACCTTTTTCCGGGGCTGAATTAGATCAGAAATCGTTGGAATTTAATCAAATCGATCCCTTTCAGCCTCTGCGTTTTGCAGTAGAGGAACAAGTTGCTTTAGAGCGATTATTTCAACCCATCTTTGCTGCCTTAAAAAAAACACGCTGCCAAAGAGCGGTTCTTGTAGGACATAATGCCTGGTTTGATTTATTGTTTATAAAGGAAGCAATTAAACGAACAGGGGTAAAATCCCCATTTCATGCATTTACCTGCTTTGATACTGCAACACTGGGTGGTTTAATTTATGGACAAACCGTGTTGGCAAAAGCAGCTCATGCAGCAGGAATCCCATTCGATCCTCAAGAGGCTCATTCAGCCATTTACGATGCGGAAAAGACAGCCGATTTATTTTGTGCCATGACCAATCAATGGCGTACATTGTCGATGTTGTAATTGAACGGTTTAATAAAAATCCGGGAACTTGTCTCATCATAAAATGAGACTAACAATTCCCGGATTAAAGCGCATTATAAAGAGTCTGAATGTTCAGACAGATAAGCGGCAACACCTTGAGGAGATGCTTTCATACCGGCATCACCTTTTTTCCAGCCGGCAGGACACACTTCTCCGTGCTCTTCAAAAAATTGAACAGCATCTACAGTACGAATAATTTCATCAATATTTCGGCCAATTGGTAAATCGTTAACAATTTGAGAACGAACCATTCCATTAGTATCAATGATGAATGCACCACGGAATGCAACGCCAGCAACTGGATGCTCAACGCCATATGATTGACAGATGCTGTGTGTCATATCCGCAGCCATAGTATAGCGTACAGGTCCAATACCGCCATTTTTTACTGAAGTATTTCTGTAAGCATTATGAGTAAAGTGAGAATCGATAGAAACTGCGACCACCTCAACGTTTCTGCTTTTAAACTCTTCAATCCGATGATCAAGAGCAATCAGCTCAGAAGGGCACACAAAAGTAAAATCGAGAGGGTAGAAAAAAACCACACCGTATTTACCTTTTAAGTGTTCATGTAAATTAAATTTATCAACGATTTCACCATTACCCATTACTGCAGCTACAGTAAAGTCTGGCGCCTTACGCCCAACTAATACACTCATTCTATGATCTCCATTGCAATACGTGAGGTTATCCTCACGCTATTATTGTCATTATGCAGCAATCGCATCACGTAACATGGGCTCTAGTTCACCTTGCTGAAACATATCAGCAATGATGTCAGAACCACCAATTAATTCACCTTTCACATAAAGTTGTGGAAAAGTAGGCCAATCAGAAACCTGGGGTAAAACCTGACGAATATCAGGATTAGCAAGGATATCAACATAGGCAAAGTCAACTCCACACGCTTCAATGCACTGGACTGCGCGAGCAGAAAACCCACATTGTGGCATCTTGGGTGTTCCTTTCATGTAAAGCATAATTGCATTTTCTTCAATTTGCTTTTTAATTTTATCTAAAGTATCCACTTATGCACCTTTTTAATAAATAAATCCCGCCAATTATGGCGAAAACCAGACAAGGTCGCAACTAATGAGTCGCATTTGCATTATGATGCAGCAAATCAACCATACTGGCAACCTGATGCTATTTCATAAATAAAGAGATTTATTTGATAAAATAGTCAATTTGGACTAATAGTATACACCAAATTTACAAAAAATAATAATCAAATGCTCTTGCAAGTACATTGAATATCGCATCCATCCTGCTACACTAATCGCTTTATGAATCGGAGATAACAATGACATTTACCCTGCCCCAATTACCTTACGCGCTGGACGCTTTAGCGCCGCATATATCAAAAGAAACTTTGGAATACCATTACGGCAAACATCATAATGCCTACGTTACCAATCTAAACAAACTTATAGTCGGTACCGAATTTGAAGCGATGAGTCTTGAAGACATTATCATGAAAGCAAAAGGCGGAATTTTTAATAATGCAGCCCAGGTTTGGAATCATACATTTTATTGGCACAGTTTGAGTCCCAATGGTGGCGGAGAACCCAAAGGCAAACTGGCTGAAGCGATCAATAAACACTTCGGTAGCTTCACTGCCTTCAAAGAACAATTCACCCAGACAGCAGCGACAACCTTTGGTTCTGGTTGGGCATGGCTTGTCCAGGATGCAACAGGCGCTATGAAGATAGTCAGCACCAGTAACGCTGCTACGCCTATGATCGATGGGTTAACCGCTTTATTAACTTGTGATGTATGGGAACACGCCTACTACATTGATTACCGCAATTTGCGCCCCGATTACATTAATGCATTCTGGTCTTTAGTCAACTGGGATTTTGTAAGCAATAACATGAAATAATGATAAGGACGAAAGGGAGAAATCATGGCTTTAATTACGACCTACAATCCGATGCCCGTAACCTTTACCCATGGTAAAGGGGTTTGGCTGTACGATGAACAGGGAAAAGAATATCTCGACGGTTTAAGCGGAATAGCGGTTTGTGGTCTTGGCCATGCACACCCCGAGGTGACGCAAACAATCCAGGAGCAGGCGGCTAAATTATTGCATACCTCCAATGCTTTTCACATTAAGGAGCAAGAGCTGCTTGCGGCGAAACTTACCGCCATGGCAGGAATGGATCAGGTGTTCTTCGCCAACTCAGGTGCAGAAGCGAATGAAGCTGCCATTAAATTAACCCGTCTTTATGGACATAAAAAAGGCATTGAAACGCCTTCTATTATTGTAATGGAACGAGCCTTCCACGGGCGAACAATGGCTACTTTAACTGCATCCGGAAGCCGCAAAGTTCAAGCGGGTTTTGAACCCTTGGTACCTGGATTTATTCGAGCACCATTTAATGATCTTGATGCCATTCATACTATTGCTGCCAATAGAGAAGATGTAGTCGCAGTTATGTTAGAACCCATCCAGGGTGAGGGCGGAATTTATCCAGCGGAGGAAGGATACCTGCGCTCATTAGCTCAACTTTGTGAACAACATGACTGGATGCTTATTTTAGATGAAATCCAAACAGGAAATGGCCGTACAGGAAAACTGTTTTCCTGCATGCACTATGGGATTCAACCAGATATTTTAACTACGGCCAAAGGACTGGGTAATGGGATGCCGATTGGCGCCTGTCTCATGAGTAAAAGGGCTAATGACCTGTTTAAACCTGGCAATCATGGTTCGACCTTTGGCGGAAACTCACTGGCATGTGCTACAGCATTGACCGTATTGAATGTAATTGAACGCGATAAACTCTGCGAAAAGGTAACAAAAAACAGTGGGCTGCTCCTGGATAAATTAATTAGCAATCTCGGTGAACATCCTCATGTCAAAACCATAAGGGGTAAAGGCTATATGATAGGTATAGAGCTGGACAGACCCGCCAATGACATGCGTGCTCTCGGCCTTGCCAATGGAGTTTTATTTAATATAACCGCAGACACCGTAGTCAGACTTTTACCGCCATTGATTATCAGTGAACAGGAAATTGATGAATTAGTCGATCGTTTAACTCGTACCATCAATCAATTTACCGGGCAGTAATTGCTCAATCTCCTCACCGCTTTAAAAATACCGTTCAACTCCATTCTTCGAATTCCCGCGGCTTTAACCGCGGGATCCATTGCTTACGCTCGGTTGTTCTATACTCCATGACCAAAGACAGGAAAGTATAAAAAGTCATTAGGAACTGCCACATTGATCTAATGAGCCCCTTTTCAGAGCAAGGCATAGACAAGAAAAACTCCCCAGGTAACTGCGGCATTAATACCAACAACAAAAATGGCCGCAGATGCCAAGTCTTTTGCGAGACCTGACAAAGGATGATGCTCCAAGCTAATCCTGTCTACTGTGGTTTCAATTGCTGAATTAAGTAACTCAACAATAAGAAGCAGTACTACTGAGCCAATCAAGAGTATCAATTCTACCGCGTTATTCCCAAGAACAAAGGCACAAGGAATGGCACAAGCTAAAAGAACCAATTCAAATTTAAATGCCCACTCATAACGAAAGGCATATTTAAGACCATTCCAGGAGTTTTTAAATGCATTATAAAAATGAAGAATTCCTTGTACCATTTAGTTGAACACCCCTTTATTTTTTAGCAGACCCCTGGAGCCGCTTCATTTCAAAAGCACGTCACCAGCACTACCAATCATTTATTTTTTTCCGAACGCAGCTGGTGCAAATGCTGACTTATTTCGATAGCGTTATTCGTAAATATCCAATTTATACCTCGGTTTAACTCCCTGTACAAACTGTTTTTGGAATTCACAAAGCCCACTCCTGAAACTTGATTGGCTTCATCTAGTTTTTTTCTTTTCTTGTTGGTTAAAAGTAAATAACTTCCCATTACGCCACCGTAATTTTCCTGGATACTTAACTCACAAAACTGGTTCACGTTATTATGGACGGCTACCAATAATAAGGATTTTCTTGGGAACAGCGTCAAAGAGTCAAAAATAGACGCCTCTAAAGCCAGTAAATGAAAATCTTGGATGGGTGACAATCCCTGTAGAGTGTTCATCAATGAACGCTCATCCTTTATTGGTGATTTTAATTCGATGAACAAATGCAGATCTCTGCTGTACTCGGTGATCACCTCGGCAAGCGAAGGAATTTCTGGAACTAAAGAGCGTAAATCATGAAACGTCAAATCAGTAATAGTCACATCATGACCCCACAGGCGATTGAGGGTTCTATCATGATTCACAACAAAGACACCATCTGCCGTGGCATGTACATCTAATTCGATTCCCCAACACCCGGCGTTTCGTGCCAAATGAAAAGATTCATGAGTGTTTTCGATGATTCCTTTGGTATTATTGTGAGCGCCTCTATGTGCAATGATCTTCGCATGATCAATATGCATTGACTGTGGCTTCTGTCGTGGAACCACAGCAAAGCAACCATCCATCATTTTTTCCGTTAACGTGAGTAACACCTTATAAATCCCTAGCTTTTGATGGTAAAGATTTTCATTTTATGCTGATGGGGATTAAAAGGCAAAATAGAACATCACAACAAAATAGATAAAAATCAACTACACTAGATGTATCAAGAGATTGGGCATTCTTCATAAGTCCTGCGAACCATAACAAGGAGTGTTTAAATGACTGTAACAATAACAAAACATGGAATGGAATTAATAAAAGATTCTCTGCTCAACAAAAATACTGCCTTTAGCACTGAAGAAAGAGATCGGTTTGGATTACATGGCCTGCTTCCCTCAACCGTTGAGAGCCTTGAAGAACAGATTGTTCGGTGCCATGACGCGTATCACTTAAAAGAAACACCCCTAGAAAAACACATCTATTTACGAGCTCTGCAAGATTACAATGAGGTGCTATTTTATCGTTTTATAATTGAAAATCTCGAAGAAATAATGCCCATTATTTACACCCCGGTAGTCGGTTTGGCTTGTGAGCAATTTTCACATATTTATCGGCAACCAAGAGGTCTATTTCTAAGTTACCCAGTTAGGGACAAAATGGATGAGATTATCAAATCGATCGCCTCATCACGAACTATAAGCGTTATCGTCGTCACAGACGGAGAGCGGATACTCGGCTTGGGTGATCAAGGAGCAGGAGGATTAGGGATTCCTATTGGAAAATTATCACTTTATACCAGTTGTGGTGGTATAAAACCATCGGAAACGCTCCCGATCATCCTGGATGTTGGTACCAATAATCAGGAACGCTTAAAGGATCCGGAATACATTGGCTGGCGGCATGAGCGAATCACAGGAAAAGAGTATGACGATTTTGTCGATCAATTTGTCCAAAGCATTAAAAAGCATATGCCCAATGTTTTATTACAGTTTGAAGATTTTGCCCAACAACATGCTTATCCATTACTCGAACGCTATAAAGATCAATTATGTACCTTTAATGATGACATTCAAGGCACCGCTGCGGTAGCTGTCGCAGCGATTATTGCTGCAACGCGTGTTGCTGGTACGCCGTTGAAAGACCAACGCATCGCACTGTTAGGCGCAGGATCTGCAGGTTGTGGAATCAGCGAACAATTAGTACACGCCATGATGAGTCAGGGCTTATCTGAAGCGGAAGCCCGTTCTCGTTTTTATTTAGTTGACAGGAATGGACTGCTTCATGATGGCATGACCGAGCTGTTGCCGTTCCAAAAAGGATTTACTCAACCCTTGGATTCATTAAAAAACTGGAACGTACACAATTTAGAGCAAATCAGCTTAAACGATGTCATCATTAATGCAAAACCAACGATACTTCTCGGTGTGTCTGGACAACCCAAACAATTCACGGAATCGATGATCAAATCAATGGCTGATTATTGCCAAAGACCTATTATATTTCCATTATCAAATCCAACATCCCGTGTAGAGGCTATTCCTGAAGACTTGCTGCATTGGACTTCTGGAACCGCATTAATTGCAACTGGAAGCCCATTTGATCCAATAGAATTGAACGGGCAAAAATTTGATATTGCTCAGTGCAATAATTCATATATATTCCCAGGAGTGGGTTTGGGAGTTGTTGCAGGAAAAGCCAGAAGGGTCACTGATGATATGATGATGGCAGCCGCCATAGCTTTAAGTGAATTAGCACCAGCAGTAGAAACGGGTGTAGGTCGCCTTTTGCCTGAACTGTCATCAATCAGGGAGGTCAGCAGACATATAGCCAAAGCAGTAATCAAACAAGGCATCAAAGAAGGACATATAAGTGCAATGAATGACCCTGAAATTGATAAAGCCATTGATGCAACAATGTGGACGCCCCATTACGAAAGCTATATCTAAAAGGGCTTTAAGACTGTTGGACGGATGGTCTGACAGTCTTTAAAACAACTCCTCAACCGGGATTTAATAAAACCAAAATTCCAGCTCCTCTGTACCTTTTGGTGAGGTAATGCACTTCTGGTATCATGATTAGTGCACAATAGGGCGAGTTGGCGTTATTTTTAGTTTTAACTATTCCATTAGCAGGGCGATCTGTGTAAAAATAATGCTCTGTTACTACCCATTCTTTTGGCCAGTTTCCTATATTATATCAACCTATTAATGAGACCCATTTATGCCCCAAATTACCACTAATCTGAATCGAGCTATTCTTGATTTAAAGAATGGAAAACCTGTTGCCATTCCAACAGAGACCGTTTACGGATTAGCTGCGCTGATCAATAAAGATAAAGCGATTAAAGCAGTTTTTGCCATGAAGAACAGGCCATTGAATCATCCGTTAATTGTTCATATAGCAGAAGATTGGGATTTGAATGAACTGGTAGACGAAATCCCGGAATATGCACAGATATTAATTAATACATTCTGGCCTGGACCTTTAACTCTGGTATTCCGCGGCAAAGAGAACCATATTAACCCCTTAATTACTGGCGGCCAAACCACTATAGCCATAAGATGTCCTGCACACCCGGTTGCCCAAAAACTATTACAAAAACTGAATAGCCCTATAGTTGCTCCATCAGCCAATCCTTTTGGTAAAGTCAGCCCAACAACGGCCTTACATGTAAAGCAATCCTTCAAAGATCAGGAGTTATTAATTTTAGATGGTGGTCGATGCCGCGTTGGCATTGAATCGACTATAGTGGATGCAACCAATCCTGAGACATATCAAATTTTGCGCCACGGGCTCATTGATGAACAAGCGATAGCCGCTGTTGTTCCCTCTCGTTACGCTGCCAAAGAAACCAATATTCGAGTACCCGGCAAATTAGAGAGTCATTATCAACCGCAAAAAAACTTATACTATTTTAAACAATTTGAAAAACTGTCCGGCTTTTGCCAAAGAAGAGAGGGTGATGTTTATGTCATCGCCAGCAAACAACCCGAGGGTGTAGAAGACGAGCTGTTTCATCTTCTGGCAGACAATCCTGAAAAAGCAGCTTATGATTTATATTATCAGCTCAGATATGCTGATTCTTCCAATGCCATCTGCATTGCCATAGAACTTCCTCCAGAAACGAGTGAATGGGAAGGCGTCAGAGAACGAATTTTAAAAGCAGGGTTACCCTACTCAAAATAAAAAAATATTGACATAAGACTCTATTTTGCGTAACGTAGCGCACTATGCCGAGGTGGTGAAATTGGTAGACACGCTAGCTTCAGGTGCTAGTGGGGGCAACCCCGTGGAGGTTCGAGTCCTCTTCTCGGTACCATTGAACTATTTTACAACAGTTCATAATCGTTCAAATTATCACGTAACATCCTGATTTATATTGCATTAACATAGACTTCTTCTTCTCAAATCTTTCTCAACTATTCGTTATTTTTCGCATATAACCGCGAGCACTTAGGGTAAGATCTTGGATAAGATTTATATTCCCCCTCTATTCAAAGTTGCCACTTAGTTGAGGTAACTGTCATGCTTACAGATGCAAAGATTAAATCATTAAAGATAGAAGATGGAAAACGCCATGCTGATCGTGATGGCTTAGTATTAGAGATAAGGCCAAGTGGAAAGAAGGTATTAATCTTTCGTTTTCAATGGGAAAAGAGGCCTCAAACAATCACATTAAGCAATTATCCTAGCTTATCCTTAGCAGAAGCCCGCGTCATCGCAAGTTCACACCATAGTTAACTAGATAATGGGATTGATCCCAGAAAAGGTGATGTTGACGAACAAAAAAAGATCATCTTTCGGGAGGTTGCAGAGCAATGGTATCAAAAAAACACCCATCGATGGAAAGCCGTTACCAGCAATCGCCACTACAAAAGTCTCACTCGTGATATTTATCCTTTTATTGGTGATAGGCCAATTGGTGAAGTAACTAAAGCGGAACTTTTTTGAAATAATCCAACCTCATGAAGCAAAAGGCCATCATGAAGTAACACATCGCTTACATGATAGATTAGAAGCGATTTTTTCATTTGCTGTTAGTGCATCGCTCACCGATAACTATCCTTTTATTGGCTTTAAATGAGCTCTCGCTCCCAAGCCAAGAGTAACTAGTCAACCCGTGCAAATTGATATAAATGAATTCGAGATTGAAAATATCTAAAGCTTGTCAGCTATTGGCAAAAAAATAATATCAGAAATCTCTACTGGAAATATTTTACCAGAGGAAGGCCAAAGATTAATGAGCATGTTGATATGAGCCGAAAACTTGACGAAATTAGCGAGCATTACAAGCTAAGCTAATTTCAATCTCATATTTCCATCGTTCCCATTATTCCAAAGCCGCTTTACTACATTATTGATCTGATGAAATACAAATTTCTTCATTTTATGCTATGATACAACATATGCCTGACTTTTATTAAAACAATAATAACGAGATTTTCTGTGTCTTCTGCTGCATATGATTTTGATGAATTTATAAAAAATTGCTCAAAGAAGCCGCCTAATACATATATTTTGAGAGCTGCTGTAGCAACAGCAAAAACAGATTTTAATCTCAAGACTCAGGCGCAAATTTTGGAGTTTATTGGAAATGATGGACTTGAAAATCCCTATTTGCTGAATGTTAAGCAGTGGGAAAACAATCCGGATCCAAAAATTGTAATAAAAGTGGATGCGTATGGTTTCTATTCTGGTGAAAAACATGGCTATATTGCATTTTTTTTTCAACCAGCCACAGGGAAATGGGTTATTAAATCGTTCAAGAATAATCTATTACCTGATACAAGAAACTCCGTATTTCGTGATGCATTTAGTAAATTAAAAAAGTGAAGTTCATGCGGAGAAACTCATGAATATGGATAAAAATCAATGCCCAGCTTGTGGGGCTACAGAAATGACTCGTTACGAGAATAAAACGTTTGATCAATTAACTCTCGGTAATAAATTTTTCTATGATGAAATCTATTACAAATGTAACTCTTGTTCTGAAGAGGGTGATTTCCTATCAGAAACAGATCAAAACTATATAAGCGCTCAAAAGAATGCCCAACTAGACATGATTAAAGAAATTCTTGATGGCTTTAATAGATCAAATATTTCAATGGCAATGTTAGAGCGTGTATTTGAGCTCCCAGCAAGAACTTTAACTCGATGGAAAAATGGAGATTTTTCTTCGAGTGGGCTTGCATTACTTCGGGTATTAGCAACATTTCCTTGGATAATAAGTGTTGCTGAGCATAAATTTAATTCGACTTTTACAAGTTCCGCGATAATCAAAGCAGCAATTCAAGAGTTCGAGCAAGGAGCCAGCAAGGCATTAAATCCACCTGTGGCCATTACAGCTTTAGAAAGAGAAAGTAGTGGGTTAATTACTAAATTTGCTCGTGATGAGAGTAGGAATACTGGTGTAAATGAACCGCAAGTAAAATATTATGTAGGAAGATAGATGAAAATAATTGATGCAATTTTTTGCGAAGATATTAGATTTGAATTAAATAACAAACTTTCTTTAATGGGATTATATAGCGATCAAATAATATTCCAAACTAATGGAAGTGCTGCCGCTGAAATTCAATGGCCGATAGCCACCACTCTCGCCTTGCTCCTACGATTTAAAATAGAAAAAAATGAAAAACACCCTGATCAATTTAAGTTTGAGTATTTAATTGAAAATAGCCCGCTTATTAATATTAGCGGCCAAATCAATATGGATAAAAAACAATCTACGATCAGCATAGCATTGTTAACTCCGCAACTTCCTCTAAGGCCAGGAAATCTAGGGTTTTCTATTCAGTTACTTGAAGGGAGTGAGTCTGTTTTTTCTTATGAGAATAATGCTGCTATAGAAATTGCTACCAATTAGCCCTAAAAATCAAAATCATTTTTTGTATATGTGTGTGTATTCTTATTACTGCCACTCGGTATTATGTTATTGCTCTTCATCCACATAAGAGCTTTTAACAATCTAGTTTTGTCAAATCGCTTTTTTCTTGGGTGCCATTGTTCATAAAATTCATAAATAATTATTTCATCAGTTATATTTCTATTTTCGATTAACAAGTCGTTCCAACAGGCAAATAATGTTACTAAAATTTCAGACTGCTCTGTATCCAACTTTTTAAAATATAATATTATTTTTTTTATATCCTCGAGTTTATTCTTAAATACTTTGTATGATTTTGACAAAAGAGAGTCAAAATTTGTATCTGGTTGGTAATTGATTAATTTACTCAAACCAGTATGGGTTTTGAAATAATGGTACCTTTCGCCAATGGCTTCAATGCCTATTTTTTTGTTATATAAAAATCTACTATCCAAGGGACCTGCAGCATTTCTATAATATTTAGCATTTAAGTCCAAGTTATTATATACGTCACTAATATATAGAATTTTAGCCAATTTTGTACGACCTAAATTTTTATCTCCTTTGAGGGTATCAAGAATAATTGCGGTTAATGCAATTCGTTTCTCTAATATTTTATCAAAATCTGTTTCAATAGGATTATCTTTGATTTTGTCACTTTCGTATTCAGAATGAGCATCATTTTCCAGAGCATTATTATTTTGATAATTGGCGAAATAATTAAGTCCATTACTATCCAATAAATACTCATAAAACTGCGCTTTAACTTTTTTAAGCAACTCTTTAGATTTTCTATATAGCGCAAGTAAGGCCTGATCATTTTCAACCTCAGCATATTCCTTTATTTGTATTAAACCAGATGTCCTTCGTAAAAATCCGTTTTCGACAAAATATGGTTTAGTAAAGGTTGCACATTTCTCAGCATTATTATCGAACCGTTTTGACCATTCTTTATAAAGTTCATAAATAGCCATTACCAATAAATCAGGCAAGCTATCTTCATTTTTACTAAATATGGGTGACATTACCGTAGACCAGAAAGAATCCTCATTATTTGGACATAATGGGCTGGTAATGTGCAGCTCGGGTAGATCTTTAATTGGATTATTACTTGGAAAAAATGTCTCCACGCACTCATTATCTGCTAAACCAATAGAAAAAATATATTTAGTAACTAAATTATCATTTTGCTCGGTTATATGAGGTGCCCAAAGCTCAATAGCATCAACCCACATCGGAAACCCAGTTTGAGCTATCGTTTTTCCTAATGCAAACCAAAAAAATGTCTTTTTGGCTGAATCTAAATCAAAAGCACAATAGCTTTTTACAGGGGTTGGGCCGGAGCAACATCGAATTTTTCTGTAGTCCATAAATGCAGTGTCTAATCTAAACCAAGGAAATCCAACCGGCCTCTTTTAACTCGACATGGAGTAAGATCATCCATAAATCCAATGAACTTACCATTAGCATCACCATAGGCTTTTTTATTTGCCATTCTATGGTCATTCTCTGGGAGACCTCCAACATTCATTTGTCCAATTTCAGCCACTCGTCTATCTCTTTTAAAATCCAGCATTTTCTGCCCAGCCCATTCCCTAATGGATTTTAAATGCTTAGAAGTTAAAGAAACAAAAATAGATCTTTTATCATTAATAATAGACTTACATAAATCATCTAAAATTGTGGAATCATTTTTTTCATTAATAGGCCATGGCATTTCTTGTAATTTTTTCTTTTCCACCCAAGTTAAATCACATAGCAAAACGTTACGTTTCACAGCATTGCTTTGTTTAATTTTATTTCTATATTTCCAAATGGTAAATGCTATAGGAAATTTTCCCTTAACATCAAAAAACTCCTTACTGTTAAATAGAAGGCCACCTTGAAAATCAAAAGATTCAGTAATGATGTTTTGTATCTTTTCAAAGGAGAGTCTATCTGTGAGCCATGATGACTTTGTAAATACGAGCAACAAAGAATCTTCTGGTAAACCACTATCTGGAGCTTGATCACAAATCAATTTCATCTGCGCAAGAAAGCAATTGTATCGCTCTGTAGCTGCTTCCTTCCCTATGAGCAATAAAATATCAGGATGAATTTGATATTCTACTGAACTAGCAGATTGGTCATCATCACCCCGATAGGGCGGATTGCATAAAAATGCTATCGGCTTGTTTACATCTTTTCCCGGTAAATAACTTTTTAAAATATCTAAATACTCAACTGCTGAATGAGTTAAAAAATTTAATCCTTTTCCTTCGGAAATTCTGGGTATAACAGTATATTTACCATAATGCCAAGCATCGCCCTTCATTCTGTTTTCAACAGTAAAGAGGAGTTCTGGTTCAATTTCACTTACAATTTTATGTCTTAGCTGTAATGGTGCTCGCCAATTCGTCACCAAGTTACCACTTCCACAAGCAGGATCTATTACTAGATAATCCTCACCTAAATTTGATATTGATTGTTTAACGTACCATAAGACAAATTTTGATAGTGACAAATCGGTAAAAAATATTCCATGTTTAATCCTAAAATCCCTATCTACCGAATCTAGTGCTCTATCATATTTAGCAAAAAAATCATCGATGTTCTCATCTTTACGCAAATGAATATAATATTTTTCCACAAACTCTTTAAATTTTGCACTCTTTCTTGGATTCAAATTATTAATGACTTCACCACGAAGAGATGCCATCTCGGGCGATTTTTTACTAAACTCAACAACGGATTCTTTTGTCCAACCAAAAATCATACTATAAAATGCTGAGACAGCTTTTATAGGATTTATAAAATAATCAACCATCTCTTTTAATATTTTGGTAAAATCATCTGTGGTTATTTTTAGCCGTGTTTTCCTAGAATCCTTTAATGTTTTTTCAAAAAGTTTAATTTCCCTTAAAACCTGATCTGTATCTAAACTAAATATTCCAGTTAACCCTTCTCCTCTCCAAAGTGCCTTGTTAAAAATTGTTCGCGCCTGAGTTTCATATTTTTTGGCTAATTGAACTCCTATTTTACTGGCAGCATCTTGACTCAAGTATATTTCATCTACAATTTGATCAGGAATATCTTTAACATCCCAAACAGCTAATAAGTTATGAGTTGCAACCACTATTAAGGTCACATCTAGATGTCGTTTATAAGCGAGTCCCTGAATTAATCCCTTGAACCAATCTTGTTGTTTGCTTTTTAATTCAAGAATAAAATGACCTGGGACGTAACCATCTGCATCGTTTGCTTGTGTTTCGCATTTAAATTGAGGGTACATTTCTCTAAAATAATTTCTGATAAGATCTGCATTTCCTCTCTCATCAGGGGAAGAAAGGTATTCAATTAATCCATTAATGTGCTTGGAAAACTTAGTAACCAGCATTTGTACGCCAAATAAAGTGATATGTATTGCTTATCGGCTTATATGGGAAGTTCTTGAATGGATCATTATCCTGCTTTTAACGATGGTGATAAAAGTACTTGCTATACTAGAATCCATACTTAATATTTCTTATCCTTTCATATCAGTTCAAATCCGCTATCATACGCCACCGTGGGTAAGCTTTAAGTCCTTATTATTAAAACCAATAAAATCAATACATTACAAAGAGGTTTGAGTCCTCTTCTCGGTACCATTGTTTCAGTTCAAAACAGTTCAATTGAGTATATAACTCCCTGATTTATATCGTATCTCGCATAATCATATTAATTAATGTCAGCCAATAGTGTTTGTGATTGAAATTAAAGCCGCCTACAACTGGTTGAGCATGATCCAGATTGGGGAGTAGTACATGATTAATGTTGGGCCAAATTAAATCATTCAAGAAAAATTGGCCATCATGAGCGCATGCAGGACGAATCTCATTTAGGCGCTCATGGAATGAATCAAGCCACAGGGTTGGTTGTACAGACCAGGACACGGTTTGAATCACCGGAAAATTAAATTGCTGTTTTTCTACTGTCTTGATGAGCTTAGGCCATACTCTTGATGTGAGTTCTTCTCCACCCACTCTAGCCCTGATAGCAGACAACATCACCCTTTGCATTTTTTCAGATAAAGAACGGTACCATGAATAATTTGTTTTTTGGTGTTCCCCGTGCAAAATGCTTTCCAAAACAGAAGAAGAGCCATAGGCAGTCTGAGACATGATTATCGCGTTTGTTTTATCGCGAATGTCTTCATGTTCAGTTAATAAACTCAAACATTCCAATCCGCCTCGACTGTGGGCACAGAAAATAAAATGTTCCCGGTTTTGACGATGCTTTAATTGCCGATACATCATCTGAACATTGTCTTTGCAGGAGCCCCCTGCTGTTTGTTTCATTATAATCGAGTCGTAACCTAATCGTTTTAATAAATGAGCAGGCTCTTTAAGACTTTTTAGCAAGTAGCTGCCTAAATAACCTCTGACAAAGACAATCGTGACGTTTTTGTTTAATCCATCAAGTCTTTTTTCCAAACTCTTCAATCCCAAATTCCAAATATCACAAAACTGGTGTGTGATGTTTTGGGAAGCAGGCAGCTTCAGGTCAGGTGTGCTTGGAAAATGACTCAAATAATTATCAAATCCTTCCGGTTTCCATGGTTCTTTAAAAGCCATCAGAAGTATCTCTTCTCTAACTTAGATACATCTTGAGGAAAAAGGACGGGTGGACGAAACACTAGAAGATAACGATACCAAAGGGGCTGTGTTTCTTCTTGATTACTTTTTCGATAGAGCTCTTGCCATGGCATTGCCGGGTGGCGGTGATGAGTCAGGTTGTAATTGAAATTAAGAAACAATGCTCTGATCAACCAGGGCGCTCTGAGATTATAAGCACCCTCAACGACATGAATGGGAGTGTGCAAATGATAGACCCATTGCAAAGTAGACCACGAAAAAGCAAATGCACCATAAGCCAACAATAAAGTCGTCCCATGCCAAGGGCCAAAAAAAACAACTAAAGCCCAAAAAACAAACAAACATCCTCCTTCAACGCGCATACGCAACCAATCAGCACGGTTAAATTCCTCAAACGCGGCAGAATAAGTATTAAATCGTTTATCACGAGCTATTTTTTCAGCAAATGAATAGGGAATAAAAGGCGTTATCATCGGGAACAGGAAACACAAAAACCAAATTCCCCCTAAAATGGCAAAATAATATCGTCCTATTTTCCCCCATTTACTTTCATCATCGTGAATGAATTCTGCTCTCTCAGCTTCGGTACGGTTTCGGCGATGATGCCCCCAATGCTGTACCCTTAAGAAAGTGGCTGAAGTGCCAAAAAGAGTAGAGGAAAGGCATCCTATTAAATAATTCAATTGTTTATTGTGGTGGGCATTTCGATGACAAAATTCATGCACCATTGTAAAAACCCCTTGCATGAGCATACAAAATAAAAATACTGCGATTCCCCGTACAGCTAAAGGTAAGGAATGCTGATCAATGGTATTCAATAGAAAAAACCAGGCCACAATTTGCAGAGATATCACAACCAAATTCATCGAGCTATAGCGCCCTAAAGAATCGTATTGCGGCTCAACAGAGCTTACCTCATCGATGCCTCCTACCTTGTAAGTTCCCTTCATTTTATTTATTTACACTCCATATATGTTGTATTAATGCTTTTCCTGGGCGCTGTTCCGCGTTGGCAAACCTCTTTGGCAACTCATCCCAACTGATATTGCTCTTGCGATGATGCTCTTGATGATAATTAATGTTGTAAGGCCAAATAAAAAACGTGCCCAACCAACTTGGCGCCCATGAACAGCTACCAGAATCTGTATCAGTTGTTCTTTGTGTATGTTCCGCAAAGCTGCGAATCTTCTGCAGCAATTGGGTGACCGTTAAATAAGGTAGAAACCATAAAAATAAGACCTGCATTATTGCTGTCGGCCAATAGTGATAACCGAAGCCAATCACTGCGAAAAGGAACATAAACTGAATATAGAGGTCGTTATAATATTGGGTAACAGGCAGATTTATATCTTTATTACTGGAAATTCGATCTTTAATAAAAAGCCACAACATCCTGAGAGAATTCCAAAGCAATAAATCACCTAATATCTGTTTAAGCAATAAACGGGTGCTCAGTGCTTGATAGTTCCATGGCTGATGTCGATATAAGTACCGCTTTTCTGGATCATTTTCAGTTCCCAAATGCTGGTGATGGCTAAAATGTAACGAACGATATCCGTGAACCGGCATAAAAAAAGGGACTCCAGCAAAGCAGTTAATAATAAAGTCATTTAAACGCTTATTTGAGGAAATCAGGTAATGCACTGCATCATGGTAAAGTGCTAATAAGGCATGTTGCCGAGACGCGATAAAGATGATTCCCAATGTAAAAATCGCAGGATGCCAATATCTTATGATGAGCGTCATCGCCAATGCAATCAGTGATATCTCGGTCACTAATGCCCCAAGGGTTCGGACATTTAACAATTTTTTTTGTTTTTTTGCGTATAAGTAATACATTGCGGTCAATACAACAAAGGCAGCCAACAGAATTCCAGAAACCACGTCCAAAACAAAATGCTGCTTGGTCAGTAAAGTTGACAAGGCCAGCAAACAAAACCAAACGAAGTAAAAAACAGAAATTTTGCGCCAAAACGAGGTGACTTCTGGTGGCCTTTTTTGACCAGCAATCATAAACGCACCGAGGGCGATGGATAATGGAAGTGCCACATGCCCGGAGGGAAAAGCACACAAAATAGTGTCTTTAGATTGTAAATAAGCTAAAAAAGAATGTTCTGGAGCCAAAATTCGCTCAAACAATCGGGTTGGAACGAGAGTGTAGATCAGAACATTAATTACCCCACAAGCCATAGCACTATAAAATACTGAAGAAAAACCTGGCTTACCTCTGGCAACCAAAATTAAAACAGGAAGCAGGAAAAAATAACTCAAGTATATATAAACTGAATGCGGAATCATGGGGATGTATTGGTCAAAAATCAATTCATTAATTACAAAAGGTTCATAAATGGGATGATGCGATGCCAATGAATAAAGAATCCCCGTTATCAGCGTATATATAAGAAAATAAATGGCGTATTTCATAGCGTGGCAACCTCCACATAAGGCACACGATCATCCAGGTCTTCATGGTTATCGTAATCGACCAAAAAAAGGCGTCCAGCATAGGGAATGCCAGGAAACTCAGCAAGAAGCGAGGCACGTTCATCACGCTCATGTATTCCAGTTACTAAATGAGTGAACCCCTGACTTCTGGCGCGCTGCAAACAAGCACGGAGCAAAACTCGATGATCCTCGATGCTGTCAGAGGCCACAAAAGCCATGTACACGCTCTTAATATGCTGTCCCGCCTTGGGAAGGCCATAAGACAAAAAATGGTTAAGCATTGGTCTTAACCACCGATAATACCCGCCATAATGAATCGGAACTGTCTGGCGAAATGAGCCTTGATCCCACAGGGCAGCTACCGCTTTTATTTTAGATCCTTGCCTTAAAATTAAAAAATCGTCCACTTTAAAATTTGGAAATTTTCCAGATGTAAAATCAGACTCGGAGTAATAGGGGGCTAATTGCTGTTTATTTTCATTCAGTTTCGCACAAATCTCTGGTAGCGTATTCAAAGAACCACGCTCCAATTCAGGACAACGCTTTAACTTCCTCATAGTAAATAATAATGGGGTCAAGACTCTGCCATAATCGCGAAATCGGGGAAATCCTTTGTAATTTGAGGCAAGAGAAGTTAGTGCGCGCTTATTATCGTCACCAATGACGACGGTATAATAGGGTATTGGATTGTCTTGATGAAGTTTTTTTAAAAAACGATTGGCTTGCAACAAAGCAAATCCATTTCGTGATGACTTGGCAATTCGAAAATCGGCCAGATATCCTGTTTCTTGTACCTGACCATTGACCTGACTTAAACGTGTAGCACGTATACCTGATACTTTGATTGTCCCATCTGTGGTGCCAACAAAAGTCTGTACCTTGTCGCCTTGAGTTTTACCGATATTAAAGTAATTGGGTTCTCGTGCAAAAACCAGATCTACAGCCCCCTCCATTGGAGTTTTCCAAAGATGTCTTCTGAGCAAAGCTTCTTCATCAGGTCCTGCCAAATCAAATTTCATGAGCGATTCTCTCTGCTAAATCAATTGAATGAACCAAGGCTCGAGGCTTGACATCTCCTGGCCGTTGTCCCGCCCTCACGCAAGCGTCATAATAGCGTTGAGGCAAATCCGGGCAGTAACGAGATTGAACCGGAGCAAGTTGCCCCAACTGACGACAATAGTTGTAATGAAAAGATTCTTGTAATGCGTCTTCAATTTTATTGGCTAATTCCGAGTCATGAATACCTTGATGATACAGAGAATAACCCGGTGTTTCCCCCCATTGAGGTAGCAACAGAAAAAATGAATCATCTGGAAGATGCTTATCAAAAACACTTTGCACAAAACGTTCAGATAATTTTTCCCCACACAGATCACTCATTGCGTCACCTCGCCCTTTAAATTGAATACATAGAGGGGCTGTAACTTCAACTACATCACCCAAGGCATACCGTACAAGACCGTTCCCACTTGTTAACATGACTTTGTATTGGCCTCCAACAGTTAGTTCATCCGCCAGATAGCAACGATCATTATCATCTACAAACTCCAAAAAATGGGAGGTTAAGGCAATTACAGGATCTGGTTGTTCAAACAAAGGAATGCTAATCACCCCTTCTGTGGCCATTAAGCCCTTAAATTGTATTTCTATTCCGGGAAATAGTATTTTTAATTCCGGAATAAATCGCTTCGCAGCAGCATCCCCCCAGCAACTGATAATTTTTAAATCTGGCCATAAATCCTGAGGACACATCCCTTTTGGTAAATACTGCATTAATGAAATCAGAAAAGAAGGGCTCCACACTGAAATAAATCGTAAATCCCTGTACCCGGCAAGTTGTTGGATACTCTTGTTTTGCCAATCATCCAGGGGTAATTGTGACACAGCTTCAGATGTCATCGCCAGGTTAGGCCCGATGAGGCGTTGAGAAAACCTGCCTAAATACTCGCTATCATCAGTGATGCCTATGGGTATATTACCCTCTGTGTATTGTTTTGTTCTAAGCATGGGGCTAATTGACCAATATTGGGTTCCTTTCATTAATTCAGGTCTATTCGTGAACAAATCATACATCCAGGCAGAAATCGATCTCCTGAACTCATTTAGAAAGCATTGATTATAAGGAATATATTTTACAGGCCCCGAAGATCCTGAGCTTGTTTCAAAAAACAGGGTTTTATCCTTACTCAGCACATTACTCTGACCTTTTTTAATCGCTTCAACAGGTAATTCAAAGTCTTCATAATCCTGTTTAGGTACCCGATCGCGAAACTCTGCAACGCTTTTTATGGATGCATATCCATATTTTTTACCAAACTGGGTATGTTGGTTACGCTGCAAAAAATCCATTAAAATTCGCTCTTGGGTTTCACGAGGTTCCAGCATCGCCCGTTTAAATTGTTTCGCGGCAGGTGCATTCATCCGTGTCCACAAGTAATGGCGTACAAATTTTTTATACATTGGAAACATCACTCTCTTTTTTGAAACAATAGGTTTGTTTGACCTTTTGTAAAGCCGCCTGGGCTGCTCCCAAATTATTTTCAAATGAAAATTCTGTGAGGCAAACTAATTCGTCACCTGACATATATCCGGGATTTTTTCCAAGGAAAAAGGCAACATGAGGATTTTTAAGCTTTCTTTCCGGGGGCTGAGCAATTGATTCGTGCAAACACTCTCGAGGCACAAGGGGACGAACTAATCCATTCGAATATTCATCAGGAAATTTAATCCGCCCCAGCGTATCGATAAGTTGAGTCTCAAAAGGGGGCGTTTTTTTATCATATCGAGGATAAAATTCTTTATAAAATAAAGGTAAAAACATATAAGTTCGATAACCGCTGGAAATGAGATACCAATATAAAGGAACATCCGGTTCTGATAGTTTTAAATAAGCCATGAAATGACTCCAGGTTTTAGAGAGAACCCCTGAGCCCCAAAAATCTTTTTCAATGATAGTATTACCACTGAATACAGCACGAACGGGTTTACCTTGAAACACCAAATCGTACAGCATCATGGTTGTAAAGCCTTGAATGGTGCGGTCGTGATCTTTCATTAACAAGACCCATTGTTTTTCATTGAGATCCTTATCAAAAGTCTCTCTATCTGTTTTAGAATAATATTTTATGAAAATTTCATACAATCGTTGTCGCGAGTTGTGATCGCACTGCTCGACCAACTCAACAGAACCGAGTAATTTTCCTTCTTCTATATTTATTTCTGATATCATAAATTTAACTCTCTTTCGAACACACTAATGGCCTCGTTGTCATCAAGAGTTCCATCAGCTGCATTCTTTCTTAGCGATATAATGTGTCGACCTAACAAATCCGCATTGGTGTGTAAAAATTGCGGGCCGAAACGTTCCGTTTGTTGTCCTATTTTTTTTAAAAGGCGTACATCCTGGAGAATAACGTGTCGACAATACGCGCGAAGGATGGGTTTACATAACATTTTTGGCAATGGTAAATTCCAGGCAATATGAGTGGTCACGTTGACGATACCGTCATCTTGCCTGGTGCACTGAGAAGTAATGAGAAAAGCTCTATTATTTGAAAAGGTATAGTCCACCCGAGATATGGACGGCAAATAAAATGCATCGGTATGGCGCATTTGAGTGCCTTTGGGGAAAAACAATCGGGGACCAATTCCGGTGAGTACCGGCTCATTCAAAAATTCAGCTTTCACAGAATGTGAATCTTTTGTTATACGTGCTTTTACCGCTGTAAAACCACCCTTCCTAAATAAACCGGGATGGACGTATACAGTATGCGGAACATCTAAAAAATTTTCTAAACAGGCAACAACAGACGCTTCAAATTGGGTATGCATAAAGAAATGCCCCCATCCTTTTTCACCGTAAAATGGAAAAGAAAAGGGAGGGGATTTAGGGGGTGAATGACCAATGTATACCCAAATATGTTCTTCTTGCTCGAGGGTGGGAAAACTGTCTATGGATAAGGTTTTGGATTTAAGGGGCTCATGGTCGCATAAAGCCGGCTGGGAAACGACTTCTCCTTTACCATTATATCGCCATCCATGATAAGGACATTCAAGTGTTCCCTGTTTGACGCATCCATTTGACAGCTTCATCCCCCTGTGTAAACAGTGATCAACCAAGGCCTGTACGTGCCCGATTTCATCTCGGAATAAAACTAAGGTTTTTCCTTCAACAACACGACGGATAGGGGCTTTTTTGACTTGCTTTGAGGTTGCTGCAATATACCAACCATCGAGAAAAACATCCATTTACATCACTCCATGTAGGCTGGAATCCCTCATACATCGTCAATCGAGCAGTCATTTTAAGGCATTCCTTTATAAATCCAGTCAAATTTAGCATATTATCCAATAAAAATAACTTTTTCAGAAACAGAAATTATTTAATCAGACGTGCATCATGTATCTATTGAACAACGGCCATGGATTGACCAAAACGAACGACGCTCTCGGCCTTCAATGCTTTATCCCATAAAACATCTTCACCATTGGCAAACAACATCACGACTGTTGAACCCAATTTAAAATAACCCATCTCTTCACCTTGGGCATAAGATTTTTTGATATCAATTTGCGAGTAATCAAAATGTTGTATTTTCTTGCTGCGCTGAATCACTCCATGCCAACTGGTTCCAATAGCGCCAACAATAGTAGCACCCACCATAACCATAGCCATAGGCCCTGCCTTGGTATTAAAAAAGATAGCCAGTCGTTCGTTTCTGGCAAATAATTTCGGAACTACTCTGGCCGTTGTTGGCTGAACTGAAAATAATGCTCCGGGAATATAGGTCATGGAAGTGAGTTCTGCATCAATGGGCATGTGCACTCGATGATAATCTTTCGGTGATAGATAGATTGTAGCAAATTGCCCCTGGGCAAATTCTTTGGCGGTATCGTTGTTGCAAGCCAAAAGCTCTTGAACTGAATAATAACGTCCTTTGGCCTGAATCAGTGTTCCCTGATCAATTGCGCCTATTTCGCTGATACACCCATCAACAGGCGAGACAATATCCGCTGCCGCCATGGGCCTGCATTCTGGCTTTAAATGACGGATAAAAAACTCATTAAAACAGGAGTATGCGGTCGGATCTTCAATAAGCGCTTCACTCATATTGACTTGATATTTTTTTACAAAACGCTGAATTATATAATTTTTTATTGGAACATGCCGTACATTGGCCAAAACACCTGCGAAGCAAGTAAGTCCTTGTTTAGGAATAATATATTGAGGAACCGTTTTTAATAAATCAAAAGACATACACCTTACCCACAGATCTTGGAGAGATTCAATAATAACCTAAAGAAGAGCTGCTTGTCACAAAAACAACCCTTCTCATCACGGCTGTCCCATTAAAAATATGACGTCTTTCCGAGCGTAGCGAGGAATCTCCTGCAAATTGGCACAATCTGAATTAATGCATTAATTATCATTACCTTTTAAACTCTTTTTTTTACAAGGAATTTAATGATGTCATCAGAAGATGTACCTGGATTTTTATATCATTTCGACTGATATGATTTTAATGGCCGCATTTTAATGCGATCGTGCAACCTTGCAGGAGATTCCTCGCTACGCTCGGAAAGACGTCATATTTTTAATGGGACAGCCGTGCCCTTCTCATCCTGAAGAATCGATAAACAGTATTAATCTCCAGCGCTATCCCATTCATATAACTAATGCAGTGGGATCTGCTTTGATATCCTGTTTATGAGAAGGTTCAACAGAGTACTCTTTGAGACAAGCAAATATATGAGTCCTATGCTCCCTCAAATCATATTGATTAATTAATTTACACCCTGGATCATTCTGCATCTCAACGCTTTTAGTAATATCCACTTTTAGTTGGGCAATTAATCGATCAAATAGTGCTGTTTTCATAGTTGATGAATCAGCTCCATTGATAAAAGTCAAAGCAACAGCCCTTGCGTGCCCATAACTTGAGCAATACCCTTTAACTTCTTTTCTTCTGGATTCTGGCCCCCAAAATTTAATCTTGCTTAATCCCGCTTCATATTCTCTTATAGCTTCTTCTACTATATCGTTGAATCGATCGTCGGGTAATTTATCTACCCAATCGTATAGCGTACTGTAAAATAAGCGAATTCCTTCTGGATGATATAGATGAGTAAATCGATTTTCAAATTTTGCAAAATTAACCGCAGCTTTAGTGAATAATGGTATGTCATTATCAAAGGAGCCGTTTCTAACGGCATTATTGATACTAGGCAAAGGCAGCGGCGGAGCCTGTAGCATGATTGGAGTAAGATATTGAATTAGATATTTATTTAATGCCCCGGTTTCTTCTCTACCAGAACTTAAAATATACGCCAGACGATTATCCCCGCTTTGGTTCATACTTGCGGCCAAAAATTCTTTAACCGGCCCTGATCTGTGACGATAAGACAGGCTTTCGAGGGTTGGGGTATAATATCTATCTATAATTTCGGTTATGTACAAAGTAAGTTCTTCGGGTTTGATCGTATTGGCCCAATCAAACAAGGCGATGTTGTATTTTTTAATCACTTCCTCATGAGTATGAGGTAGCAATTCTTTTTCTGCTGTAGATCTAATGGAATCTTTCATCATTTCATCAGTAGTTATCAAATGAAGTTGGAAATTGGCATGCTCTGCCAAGTGCTTTAATTGAATCGCTATAGGATTAAATTCTGCTGCATAAGAACTGGTGTGAAATAGTTTTTGTCTTAAAGCCAGGTTATAGGACTGGTGTAACTCATTTAAACTGTTACAAAAAGCCAGGTTGTCTTCCTCTGTCAAATCGTGCCGTTCTTTACAATAATAGGTTTTGACGATGTTGTATAATCCCTGATAAAAACCAACCAGCATCAGGATGCCTTCACGAAAATGGCTTTCTTTATCAACGCTAATCATAGGCTCAATGGCATCAATAGATAATTGAGGCATGGAGCCAAATAATTCCCAAGCAGTCGTTAAGCTGTCATCTGAAGTATTTTTACCTTCGACTTCTACGATTTCTGGCTGAACAACGCATACTTTATCAAGAAGTCTTTTAGTCAAATTAAAGGTATTGTGTAATAGATCCTTCACAGTAAGAGCATAAGCATCACGCCATATTTGATGATAACGGTGTTGTAATTCATTTATATCATACTTCAGACTTGCATCATCTTTTTTGTATAAGGTCTCATTTTGAATGCTCATCCAATCAACAATACCTTTAAATATAGAAGGTTTACTGTATAGCGTAGAATGGGTTGAATCGAGAGCAACACCATTTCCGTTATTTTCACATCCCATATAAAAGACAACGACCCGATATAAATTATCATAATGCTTTTGATAAATGTTCATCATGAAATCAACAAAAGACATGACGTTTGTCTGGCTATTACATAATTCAGGGAACTCGGTCTCGTACTGAATACGAAGGTTCACGTCTGTTGCGTCTAATGAAGTATAATTAACCGTCATGTCACCAAAAAGGTCTATTAAACGTTTGCGCACCATTTCAGGTTGATAGGTCAATAAAGCTTTCATTGCTGCAACAAATTTTTGCTCATGGGCGCGTGGTTCATGAGCCAATTGCTCAAATTGAGTGGGATCTGCAAATTTTTTAGGAAGGACACTCTGAAGTATTTGTGAGGGAACCGCGCTTGGTAGAGTTTCCTGGCCGGGATGCCTAAAAGTCGGCCAATGATAGGGTTTAGAATCCTTAACCTTCGGGAACGTTTCCCAATCTCGAACAGTGAGATCGATTCTCTTCTTGGGGACACCAATTATTGGCCTTGGCTCTTTCATGTAAATGGTGAACCAATAAAAAAACATGTCAAAATCAAGATCCGCAGATTCATTATCTACGAACCCCATTTGATGTGCATGTGTATCATCATCATCAAGAAACCATCGACCAAAAAGAATCTCCATGATATACTTTTCAATTAAAGTTTTTGTGCTGGGAATGACTTCTTCTTTTAAAGCGAGATCAATTGGGACAGGTTCATCAGCAAAATTAAAACTCTTAAATCCTTTGATGCCTATGGATAAGGTACCCACCAATTTATCGTTTTCATCAAAAACCAAACGCTCTTCGGCTGAGTTTTTTCCTTGAAATAGTCGTTTAAAAAATGAGGCAGCAACACTGATTTTAGCCAGCAATTCAGGATAATTATTTTTCGGCTCCAGTCTTTTATAAAAAGCTAGCTTTTCTATGCCGTCTTCAATGAAGGTAACACGAGTAATTACATGGGAGCCATCTTTAACAGCAGATCCAGCTGTTAACTCTTTTAAGTTGCTCTCCCTAAGCGCTTTCTTAGGTAACCCCATATATCAAATCCTTGAATGCTAGTCCATCATCTTATGCATCATATTAAGCAGAAATAATCAAGAAGTTCAAGAGTATTTTTAATACAAAATATTAATTTATGGTTTTTAAACGCCAGATTTAAGGTAACTTGTTCATTTAATATAAAAAAATATGGCTTAAAAAGGGGGTAATTGAGTCTGGCTTGGTCTAATCGATGAAAATAGTGGGGCAGATTCGAATCATTACCCCACTCACTTGATTTACTTTAATTTAGGAATTTCCGAATCAGGGCACTCAATAAGCGATTGGACTTCCTTATCAAGAGTTCGTAGTTTTTCACCCGACGTGGTTTGATTAAAAAACCAGTAATTTCCTGTATTTCGTTCTTTAATATCATTGGCTACGCCCAAAGTAAGCGTCGTGATCACAATATTCGCAATAATCACCAAAATTTTGTGTAACCAGGACTTCATTTCAGGATCAACTATATCCAGAACCTTTTTTTCTGCCTGTTTTATTTTTGATGTTATATCCGTGCCTGGCTGTGTAATTCCTTCAAAGGCAATACTGTAAAGAGCTCTTCTATAATCTTCATCAGCTCGTTGCCACCTACTCACTTTATCTCTATCCGTTGACGACTTTCTCAGCCGCTCATGAACTCCTTTACATTGTTCTTCAACCTGGAATATTACATTTCGAAAACGAAGACCATTCAACGACTCTGCTTCACTGGCTAGTGCTATCACCTCATTAGTAAACCGAAGATCCTGCATTTGTTTCACGCAAATAAACCGTTTGTGCAGCTGCAACGCAATTGAATACAAATTCTTGTCTGTAATTTCAAGCAGTGCTTTGCCTTGACTCACAACCCCCTTTTGCACCCCTTTGTAAAGTATGTTAACAAGCGTTTTTCTTTGCTCAATATCTGCAATTTGGGACAATTCCGGCAAAAATATGCGCAGTATTTGTCCTTGATTATTTTTCTTTAATACCCAGCTGTATTCTTCAGATGAAGTAATTCCCGCTTGTTTTAATACACTGAACGAACTACTAAGATCATGCAACTCTTCTAAACTCAGCTTGGTTAATACGGATTTATTTAAACCGTACTGTTCAAATTCATCGATAAAATGATGCAAGATGGATTTTTGCATATGAATTAAGGGATTAAGGACATGCTTTCTCAGATCTTTTATGCTTATGATTCTTTTTGACTGATCCAGGGCAACCAAAGTCGTAGCTAACATGGGGTATTGTTGTGTTGCCTGAACTATCTCCATAAGCTCCTGGAGTGACAATTTCCCTTTAGCCCAGAAGATTAAGCATAGTTTTCTGCAGTCGCTCTCTGTTAAACTGTTTATATAACTTAATTGCTCTAATTTATTTGGATCATTATATAAGTCTGGAGCATCCTGAGCGATTCCCAACTCGAGCAACACCTTAAAAGCACGATAATAAGCTTCTTTTGATAAGATTAATTGCACTAATTCCAAATCATACTCTTTTGCTCGCAATTCGGGCAATAATTTGATTTGTTGTGGATCCCACATCAAAGCGCCCATATCTTTAATAAATTCATGATCACGAAGCAGATCCTGGTTTCTTTTGAGGCTTTTTTCCTCATAGAACACCACGATCATCTGTAATAAGTTTTTATTCAATCGATAATCATCTGTCAATTGAACTGATTCAAGCTCCTTTTGTAATCCATCTTTTTTATGCAGTAAATCCCTCATCATATTGGGTGAAATGAACAAGTTATATGCCAAGATCCGTTCACGAACACCATTGGGTTTTAAATGAGTATCATTCGATTTATCAAACTGTATGTAAGTGGATAGGGCATCAACACATGGAGCACCAAGATCAATTTCTCCAGTTTCCGCCTTAATTACATTCTTTAGTTGATATTGAATAAATGGATAATTAATTGGATCCAGTAATGATTCAAGCTCATCGTCTGCTTGAGAAACTCTAAGAACGGTTTCCTCTGGTTTAAGGTAAGGTTTTAAATCAACACCAGACAACAGAGTAACGACTCGCTCCTCAGGAGCCAAGTGCGTGTTATTCATTAATCCCAAAAACCATTGAGATGGGTTATCTTTCCTATAAATTAATGTCAACCCACAAGGTTCCTGGAGATCGTTAAAATAAGCAAAATCATGGCGTACGAATTGCTTTTCATAATGAGCAAGATTTTCATCAGCTAATTTAAACGGTTGATATGGAGGGCCAAAAATCAGGAATAAATTGGCAGCAGAGATGGTTCCCGGAGCTAAATGAGGCACTTGCCCTGTTGATTCCCACTTACTTATAAATTCACTTGCCTGTTGTTCAGTACCAAGAAATTTAGTTTCAGAAGAAAAAGTATTATCTCTGATCCTTTGCAACCATTCCAAATCAAAAGCTTTAAAGATTTGCTGCGCATTTCCTTGAACCCAATAAACCATGCTCAATACTCTCAAAACTACAAATTGTGAATATTATAACCAATTTTATACCAAAATAGTGTTTTTTTTTGAAATATATCTCTATACATGATCAAAAACCTGTCATGCACAGAGATAAAAATCAGGAGTCCCCCTAAACTAGGTCTTATGCATGGGGCAAACTACACCCACTTCAGCAAATGCATCAATTACCGGGCTTTTATCCAGTTTTCTATCTAAAGCAGCCTGAATGACACCACAGGCAGCAAAATCATAATAAGCAATTGGCGACCAATAATTCATGTTCGCATCAACCATGATCTGAAATGCTTTTTGGATAGACCAACCCGGTTTATGAGCTAGCAAATAAAATGCCTTATTAAATACCCCACTCGTCATATGAACATCCAAAGCATCCGTATATTGTGCCGCATGTCCTATAGACCTGCCGTCTTTAGTTGGATCATCCATATAACGCAATGGTTGACCTCCTATTACTGCTTCACGCCCAATAGTCCAGTCTTCACCATCCCAGTACCATGGATAATCTTGCCTTAAGTAATCTTGAAGGGCTATGGCAGCCATATCTGAAAATGATTCGTTAATGCCACCCGATTGTCCTTCATAAAATAATCCTGAATTGATGGCAGTAAAATTATGCGACAATTCGTGACCTATTACCGATTGAGCAGGAGCAGTTAAGTATTCATCTCCGTTACCAATAACAATTTGCTGATGAGCCACAATTAATCCATCAAGACTGATGGTTGGAATCGCAAATGCATTATCCATATCACCAAGATGGGTGTATGCACGTAATGGCAAATCATCACCAATTGGTTTTTTAACGCCATACTGCTTTTCATACATGTCCAATGTCTGTTGAGCAAAATACATGGTGTCATTCACGGGTGAAAAAGCATAATTGACAGGTCCTGTTGTGCCATCTGCATAGTTTAAATAGAAATTGCTTTCATCGCAGGCATATGAAAAGACTGGGATATTAAGCATTGATTCAGCAAAGGTTGTAATTGGAAATACATCGTAACCCAGAGCCAGATTTTCCAGGTTCATCACTTTTAAGGAATCATTTTCAACGCTGCACATACCATCCTTGACCGATACATCAAATTTGCCCAAAGAGGGTAATCCTGGCAACGCATTCCCATGCTGAAACATACCGCCACGATAAGGAAGAGGAAATGCGTTTCCACCCAGACCTTGACCAATACGTTCATGACGAACTTCATCCCACTGTTTTAATATCTTGGCTGTATTCGCATCAATTAAATAGTTAGGTGCTTTGATGTGTTTTTCTTCACTGTTGCTGTAATAAGATAAATGATAAGCGAGATGCGCTTTGTTATCCGAATCAATAAAGATAACCTTGTTCATTTTTTTAAATTTTACCGGATGACTTACTGCTCCCAAAATTGCTTGCTCAATTTCTTTCGCTGAAAATGCACCCTTGATACTGCTAATGTCTTTTTCAATTCCAGTCACATTTATTCCAGTTACTGTATCCTTGCTACCTTGTTTTGAATGATAAATGACTTGATAGCCCCAGACAGGAATGCCCTTATACATCAACTGATATCGAGCATGATTGGCGCTGGCTTTTGCTTCGTCGCTTAGCTTGAGTTTATAGTCACTTTGCTGAACAGCCACTGAGTTGATAACTCCCTGTTTAAAGGAATGCTTTTGTTCAAACTGAGGCAACGATTTATTTGAATCACCCCAGACCATATTTTGTGAGACAGCATGGGCCGATGAGGCTACTGTTGAAATGACTAATAATGAAGCAATCCGTTTTTTCATAATATCATCCTGATTTTTTATCGAAATTCCATCCTGCTATAAATTCGTAACAAAAACAATCAAAACAGTTAATTACAGTTATATTGTTCATTTTTTGCACCATGGATTAGGCTTTATGTGCATCTGAATTGATTGGTTTATTTATGCTTTTATTGATACAATTCAGCTAATTATGAATAAATTTTGCTTATATCAGCGCCTCTGGACTCCTTATGCAATATGATATCTCCTGAGGCCACAACGATGCCCACATTTGGATATACTTCACTCCATTCAAGTTGACTAAGTACTGTAAGTCATCGTTGTTTTGCCGTTAAAATGCGCCACTAGAGAGGAACTAATGAACTACAACATTATTGGGGCGGGTCGTTTAGGCAAGAACCTGGCCATGGCATTATCCACTTCCCGAATGCTCGTCCTTGATTCAGTATACAATCGTACGTTTAAATCAGCGCAACAAGCCTGTAGTGACCTTGGAATGGGCAACGCGGTTGAATCATTAAATCAACTACCCCAAGCTGATGTAACCTGGATCACATGCAGTGATGATTCAATTGAAACCATAGTGACTCAATTAATACAAGATTCTGTTCTAAAGCCCAACAGTTTTGTAATTCATTGCAGTGGTGCATTAAATTCAGAGTTGCTTAAACCACTCAAAATGGCTGGATGCTCTATAGCCAGTTTTCACCCGCTCAAAGCGTTTAAAACAGGATACCTGGATTCTATGGCCTTCAATCAAATCGACTGTGTTGTTGAAGGCGACCCCGAAGTTTGCGAATGGTTAAATGGTATTTTTAGTTCTTTAGCTGCACGTGTTATACCGATTCAGCCTGAAGCAAAAATAAAATATCATGCTGCTGCAACTATTGCCTCAAACTACTTAATTACTTTAGCCAGTGCCAGCGAAGAATTACTCCTTCAAGCAGGAATACCCCAGTATCAGGCTCGCGCAATGATATGTAACCTGATGCAAGGCAATATTAATAATTTGAGCAACACCACTCCAATCGACGAATCATTAACCGGACCCTTATGCCGTGGAGATACTCAAACACTATCTCTGCACTTGAAGACCATCAATAATCCCATGATTAGAGCGCTTTATAAAACAGCAGGCTTAGCGACCTTATCCCTGACTAAACTATCTCAGGAAAAAACAGACTTCATTAAAGAAATGTTTGAAATTTAGCCAGTGTTTCACGGGAAACAGTGGCTATAAATTAATAATCAATTAAGCCTGTTCTGCTACCGTGACCTGTAAATGAGTCACATTCTGTAGTCCTCGCGGCAAACGATTTCCCCGTCGACCTCGTTCCCCTTTGTAATGTGCTAAATCAGCACCTTTAAGAGTGAAATGACGTTTTCCAGCATGCACCGTTAAAGCATCGTCTTCAGATAATACCTGAAGATCAATAATATATTCTTCTCGTGACACCGATTTGCTTGATGGGATACTAATTAATTTATTACCTTTTCCTCGAGATAACTCTGGCAATTCCTTAATGGAAAAGACAAGCAATCTTCCCACGCTGGTTGCGCAAGCAACAAAAATATCATCCTTATTCGGTAAAAGTCGAGGTGGAACGATACGACTGTTTTGAGAAAGCTTTATACATGCTTTTCCATTGCGATTTTTTACATACAGATCGCTTACTTTAGCAACAAAACCATAACCCGCATCGCTAGCCAATAAAACTCGTTGATCTGGCTCTCCACCAACCAACGCTTCAAAGGTCATGCCTTCAGCAGGATTCAATTTACCAGTGAGCGGCTCACCTTGACCTCTTGCGGAAGGAAGTACATGGCCGGGTAATGAATACACCTTACCTTCGCTATCAAAAAAGATGATTTGCTGATTTGAGCGCGCAGGAGCCTGGGCTTTAAATTCATCACCCGCTTTATAACTCAGATCGGTACCCATCACGTCATGACCTTTTGCTGCTCTAACCCAACCATTTTTTGATAAAACAACCGTAATCGGTTCGTTAGGTAAAATATCTTCTTCTTTTAGAGCTTGTGCATCTTGTCTTACAATAATTGGAGAACGACGTGAATCACCGAATTCATCACGATCTCTGATTATTTCTTGTTTTACTAAAGCCTTCAGAAGAGACTCACTGGCTAAGGTAGCCTGGATAGTATCTCGTTCAGCACTAAGCTCTTCAAGTTCGCCACGCAATTTAATTTCTTCGAGTTTCGCCAAATGACGCAGTTTCATTTCTAAAATTGCTTCAGCCTGCCGCTCACTCAAATTAAATCGGGCGATTAAACCTTGCTTGGGATACTCATGTTCTCGAATGATGGCGATAACTTCATCTATATTTAAATACGCAATTAACAAACCTTCCAAAACATGAATACGCTCTAATACCTTTTCAAGTCGGTACTCCAATCGTCGTCTGACTGTTGTAACACGATATTCCAACCATTCGGTCAGAATTTTTAACAATCCTTTGACACGTGGCTTACCATCCAAACCAATCATATTAAAATTAACTCGATAGCTCCGCTCCAAATCAGTTGTAGCAAATAGATGAGACATTAAAGCGTCAACATCAACTCGATTTGATTTGGGAATAATCACGAGGCGCGTGGGATGTTCGTGATCTGACTCATCGCGTAAATCCTCAACCATCGGTAATTTTTTCTGCTGCATTTGCACAGCAATCTGTTCTATCACTTTGGCGCCAGAAACCTGGTATGGCAAAGCAGTAATAACAATATTCTGCTTTTCCTGATTAAAAATAGCTCGCATTTTAATCGATCCATTTCCTGACTCATACATTGCAGTAATCGCTTCTCGTGGCGTAATGATCTCTGCTTCTGTTGGAAAATCAGGACCTTTTATGTGTTCATTAATTGCGGCTAAATCAGCATCAGGATTGTCTAACAAATGGACACAAGCATTGGCAACTTCTGTTAAGTTATGCGGAAGAATATCTGATGCCATACCAACAGCAATACCTGTAGCACCATTAAGTAAAATATTAGGTAATCTCGCGGGAAGCAATGACGGTTCATGCAACGTTCCATCAAAATTATCCACCCAATCAACAGTACCTTGTAATAATTCACCAAGCAGAACCTCTGCATAGGGTGACAATCTGGCTTCTGTGTACCGCATGGCAGCAAATGATTTGGGATCATCAGGAGAACCCCAGTTTCCTTGGCCATCTACAAATGGATACCGATACGAGAACGGTTGCGCCATCAAAACCATGGCTTCATAACAGGCACTGTCGCCATGAGGATGAAATTTACCTAAAACATCCCCGACAGTTCTTGCCGATTTTTTGTGTTTTGCTGTGGCTTTTAAGCCTAGCTCCGACATGGCATAGACAATTCTTCGTTGAACAGGCTTTAATCCGTCTGCAATATTGGGTAAAGCTCTATCTAGAATCACATACATGGAATAATCAAGATAGGCTTTCTCGGTAAATTCAGTTAGTGGCTTTTGTTCAGTTGTATCATTCATTGTTTTTGTATTCATTGTGGTAGTAATCACTATTTAATCATCGTAGTGCAATAAAGGTAAGTAATGCAAAGCAATTTTAGCAAAATATTCATCATGTTAGAAATATACTCAGCATGTAAGATGTGAATAACTTTATGCTCAATTTATGGTTCAATTTTCAATAAACGTAACTCTTTGATTTTAAACGTTTTTAAAAATCAAAATTCTCCAATTAATTTAATTGCCTGTGGATAACCCTGTGAATTGACCATAGAGTAACGTGTGCAACTCTCTGTATAATACCGCATTTTGCACATTGTTAACTGTATATAACAGGTATCTATCAAATTAGAGGGCAATCAGGCTCGATAATTAACTGGGTAAATCTCGGGCTGTTGGCATTTCATTCTTTTCAGACCCACTTTCCGTGATATGTTTACGGAATCAAGAGTTCTCATGCAAACCAAGAACATAGTGAGCCTGTAAAGATTGAATTGGCTCCCTCTAACAAGTCGCGGGTCCTCGAAACTTGTGTGGCCAACTGACCTTAGAGTATGCGATTGTATTGACCTTAGGAAAATTTAATAGCATCAATAGGATCAACAGGGATTATTGTCATCAGCTGAATCATAAAACGTATAAAAAGAAAAGGTCAGTACCTTGGTACTGACCTTTTATATATTAATTGAAGCTACTTCTATTTAATTTTCTTTCTAACTTTTTGAATCGCACGGATTTGAGCAACAGCGCGAGCTAACTCAGCGGCAGCGACGGAATAATCGATGTCACCACCTTTATTTGCCATTGCTGCTTCAGCCTGAGCTTTTGCAGCTAGAGCTGCTGCTTCATCCAGGTGTTCCGCTCGCTCGGCGACATCAGCAAGAATAGTCACACAATGCGGCTGGACTTCAAGCATTCCACCTTGCACGTAATAGATCTCTTGCTCACCGCCAGGCATGGTTAATCGTATTTCACCAGGTTTTAATACGGTTAGCAAAGGAGCATGACCGGGTGTAACCCCAATTTCGCCTAATTCTCCAGTGGCAACAACCATCTCTACCAAGCCAGAGAATATTTCATGTTCCGCACTAACAATATCCAGATGCGTTGTTATTGTCATATCGGCTTGCCTCATAGAGTTTTCGCTTTCGCAACGGCTTCCTCAATGCTTCCCACCATGTAAAATGCCTGCTCAGGTAAATCGTCATATTCACCAGCAAGAATTCCCTGGAACCCTTTAATCGTATCTTTAAGAGAAACATATTTTCCAGGTGAACCGGTGAAGACTTCCGCCACGAAGAAAGGTTGTGACAAAAATCTTTGGATTTTACGCGCACGAGTTACGACACGCTTATCTTCTTCTGATAACTCATCCATACCCAAAATTGCAATGATGTCTTTTAATTCTTTATAACGTTGCAAAGTCTGTTGTACACGGCGAGCAGTATCATAATGTTCCTGGCCGACGATTAATGGATCCAATTGTCGTGATGTAGAATCCAAAGGATCTACTGCAGGGTAAATTCCAAGCTCGGCAATTTGTCGAGACAATACGACTGTAGCATCCAAGTGAGCAAAAGTGGTTGCAGGAGATGGGTCAGTCAAGTCATCAGCAGGTACATAAACCGCTTGAATTGAAGTAATCGAACCAGTTTTGGTTGAAGTGATACGCTCCTGGAGCATACCCATTTCTTCTGCCAATGTTGGTTGATATCCTACTGCTGAAGGCATACGGCCTAATAATGCAGATACTTCAACCCCAGCCAGGGTATAACGATAGATGTTATCAATAAACAACAGAACATCTCGACCTTCATCACGGAATTTTTCCGCCATGGTCAAACCGGTCAATGCAACGCGTAAACGGTTCCCTGGTGGCTCATTCATCTGACCGTATACCAGAGATACTTTATCCAATACATTGGAATCTTTCATTTCATGATAGAAGTCGTTACCCTCACGAGTACGCTCACCCACACCAGCAAATACAGAATAACCGCTGTGTTCGATAGCAATGTTACGAATTAACTCCATCATATTTACAGTTTTACCCACACCGGCACCACCAAACAAACCGACTTTACCGCCTTTAGCGAAGGGGCATAGCAAGTCAATTACTTTGATACCTGTTTCCAGTAACTCCTGGCTTCCGGCCTGCTCTTCATAACTGGGCGCTTTACGATGAATAGCCCAATGTTCTTCTGCACCGATGGGGCCGGCGTCATCAACTGGACGTCCAAGAACATCCATAATACGACCTAAGGTTTTCTTTCCTACGGGAACCTGGATGGGTTTGCCAGAGTTTTTAGCCTTTAAGCCTCTCTTTAAACCGTCAGTGGTACCCATAGCAATGGTACGCACAACTCCATCACCAAGCTGCTGTTGAACCTCAAATACCAAATCACTATCAACAAGCTCTAATGCATCATTGACTTTAGGGACGCTATCACGGGGAAACTCAACGTCTACCACCGCACCAATCACTTCTACTACAGTTCCTAAGCTCATTATATACCCTCTTATAAAGCGGCTGCGCCACCGACAATTTCTGCTAGTTCTTGTGTAATTGCAGCTTGTCGGGCTTTGTTATAAGCCAATTGAAATTCTTTTATTAAATCACCTGCATTATCCGTTGCGCTTTTCATTGCAATCATTTTTGCAGCTTGCTCACAGGCAACGTTTTCTACAACCGCCTGATAAACCTGTAATTCAATATAACGTTCTAATAAATCATCGAGTAAGTCCTTTGCATCAGGTTCATAGATGTAATCCCAATGATGCCCCATTGAACTGGTATCTTCTTCTGATTTTGGTAATGGTAACAATTGTTTAACCAATGGCTTTTGAGTCATGGTATTAACAAACTCGTTATACACAATATGCAAGGAATCAATAGTGCCATTGTAATAAGCATCTAACATGACTTTTACAATACCAATAAATTCATTGATGCCTGGCGTATCTCCGAGATGTTCAACGGATCCCAGGATGTTTCCACCAACTCTTTTGAAAAAAGCCTGGCCTTTACGACCGATTACAGCAACATCAACTTCATTACCTTGCTCTTTCCAGTTACGAATGTTTCGAATGGCTTCCCTGAGCAGGTTAGCATTCAAACCACCACATAGTCCTCTATCTGTTGTTACGACGATTATACCGATACGTTTTATTTCTCGTTCCGTCATAAAAGGATGTCTGTATTCGGAGTTTGCACGAGCGATATGCTTCACGACATCATATATTTTATTGGCATAAGGTTTAGATGCACGCATTCTATCCTGCGTTTTTCTCATTTTACTTGCTGCCACCATTTCCATCGCACGAGTAATTTTACGAGTTTTATTGATACTCGAAATTTTCGAACGGATTTCTTTTGCTCCAGCCATATGTTACTTCGCCTTTAATTGATTTATAGGTCATTACATGAATTGTAATGACCTGTATACCTATTGGAATCACTTCCATGAGATATTAAATTACCAACTAGCCGTACGTTTAAACTCATCAACTGCTTTAGTTAATTTGGCTTCAATCTCATTATCATATCCGCCTGCTTCGTTAATTGCATGCAACAAGGCAGCATGAGTACTGCGCATGTAATCATGTAATGACGATTCAAAGGAACTGATTTCACTAACTGGAACATCATCGAGGTATCCTTTTTCCACAACGAATAAAGATATACCCATTTCAGCTACAGTAAAGGGAGAATATTGCTTTTGCTTCATTAACTCAGTAATACGTTGACCACGTTCCAATTGTTTACGAGTTGCGTCATCAAGGTCAGATGCAAACTGAGAAAATGCTTCCAGCTCACGGAATTGCGCTAGTGCAAGACGAGTTCCTCCACCCAGCTTTTTCATAATTTTGGTCTGAGCAGCACCACCAACCCGTGATACAGACAAGCCAGAGTTAATTGCAGGTCTTACGCCTGAGTTGAATAAGTCCACATCCAGGAATATCTGACCGTCAGTAATGGATATCACGTTTGTCGGAACGAAAGCAGATACGTCACCCGCTTGAGTTTCAATGATCGGCAGAGCAGTAAGCGAACCGGTTTTACCTTTTACTTCGCCATTTGTTAATTTTTCTACTTCTTCAGCGTTAATACGTGCTGCACGCTCCAGTAAGCGTGAATGCAAATAGAAAATATCTCCAGGATACGCTTCACGACCTGGTGGTCTACGCAGCAGTAATGAAATTTGGCGATATGCCCATGCTTGTTTGGTTAAATCATCGTATACAATCAATGCATCTTCACCGCGTTCCATGAAATATTCACCCATGGAACAACCAGAGTATGGAGCAATAAACTGTAACGCAGCAGAGTCGGAAGCCCCTGCAACGACGACTATGGTATGCTCCAAAGCACCGTGTTCTTCCAGCTTGCGTACAATAGACGCAACAGAAGAAGCTTTTTGTCCGATAGCAACATACACGCACTTAACGCCAGTGCCCTTCTGGTTAATAATGGCATCAATGGCAATTGCTGTTTTACCTGTCTGACGGTCACCGATGATCAGCTCACGCTGTCCTCGTCCTACAGGAATCATCGCATCGATAGCCTTTAGGCCTGTTTGAACAGGTTGATCTACTGATTTACGAGAAATCACACCAGGAGCAACTTTTTCAATAGGGGACATGCCAGCAGCATCAATTGGACCCTTACCGTCTATTGGATTACCCAATGCATCAACAACACGACCTAAAAGTCCTTTACCTACAGGAACTTCCAGAATACGACCAGTGCATTTACCTTTTTGACCTTCTGCAAGAGTTGATGAATCACCCAGAATTACAGCACCTACTGAGTCTCTTTCAAGGTTAAGAGCCAGGCCATATACTCCGCCAGGGAATTCTATCATTTCACCAGCCATTGCATCAGCAAGACCGTGTAAGCGAACGATACCGTCTTTTAAACTAACAACAGTTCCTTCATTACGAGCTTCGGAAACCACGCTGAACTGATCAATTTTCTTTCTGATTAATTCGCTGATTTCTGAAGGATTTAAAGCTACTTGTTCTGACATGGAAACTATCCTCTATATTAAGCGGCCAAACCGGTGCCAAGCTTATTAAGCTTGCCCCGGACTGAACCATCGATAACTAAATCGCCTGCCCGAATAACTGCACCACCAAGCAAGGAGGGATCAATACTTATTCTTAATGACACTTTGCGCTGTAATCGATTGCTTAGCGATTCAATCAACTGTTGTTGTTGCGCGGGGGATACTTCAGAGAAACTGATGACATCTACACCCAGTGTCTTTTCTTGTTCTGCTCTATGCACTTCATAAAGAGCTTTAATTTCCGGCAACAGCATTAACCGCTTATTAGCAGCTAATAACGCAATAAGATTATTTAATGACTTATCGTCTTTTACTTTTTCTTTGCAAACCGTTTGTAGCAACTCAATTTGTTGCGCATCAGTTGAACTGGGATTTGCAATAAATTGTGATGCCTGTGGAGTTAATACTGCTTGTGCAAGAATCATTAAGTACTCAGACCACTCAGCTAATTTTTTTTCTGCTAACGCATGTTCAAAAATTGCTTTTGCATAGGGTCTGGCTATAGTGGTGCTATCAGACATTTCAAATCTCTTCTATCAAGTTATCTAACAGTGCGCTGTTCGCTTTCGCGTCTACTTCACGCATTAGAATTTTTTCAGCGCCTGAAATGGCCAGTCGGGCAACTTGTTTGCGAAGCTCTTCTTTGGCGTGGTTCACTTGTTGTGTGAGCTGCTCTTGAGCGAGTTTTGCCTGAATCTGTGCTTCACGCTTGGCTGCTTCCTTTGCTTCTTCAATAATTTGGGAAGCGCGCTTATTGGCTTTGTCGATGATATCGGCAGATTGTGCTTTGGCTTGTTTCAGCTCATCTTTAACACGATGTTGAGCCAACTCAAGCTCTTTACGACCACGCTCAGCGGCAGACAGTCCGTCAGCAATCTTTTCTTGTCTCTCTTCCAAAGCTTTGGCTAAAGGAGGCCAAACTAATTTCATGGTAAACAGAACAAAGGCTGCAAATACCAGCATTTGTACTACTAATGTCAAATTAATATCCAAAGTAATATCTCCTGTAACAATTAGGGCGCTGTGGCGCCCTGTTCATGAGTTATCAAGAACCCAGGTTGCTAAGGAAAGGGTTTGCGAAGGTAAAGAACAGTGCGATACCAACACCAATCATTGTAACCGCATCCAGCAGACCTGCTACGATAAACATTTTCACCTGCAGCATAGGAACCATTTCTGGTTGACGCGCTGAACCTTCAAGGAATTTGCCGCCTAACAAACCAAATCCTATTGCTGTGCCCAATGCACCCAAACCGATTAACAACGCAACCGCAATAACGGTCATACTTTGAACTTGTGCTATTAATTCAACAGCTTGCATATTTATCCCCTTTACAATGGATGATGATAATTAAATTGGTTAATGTTCTTCGTGTGCCAGACTGAGATAAACGATAGTCAGGACCATGAAAATAAATGCTTGCAACGTGATTACCAGAATATGGAATATTGACCAGGCTAATGCCAATAAAAACTGGGCAAAACCTAAAGTCGCTGTTCCAATCAGTGAATTTGAAGCGGCATTTAAGGTGAGTAACGCTATCAAAATAAATATTAATTCGCCAGCATATAAATTTCCAAATAACCGCAGTGCCAAAGAAATAGGTTTGGCAATTAAGCCCACCAATTCCAGCAATAAATTAAAAGGAATAAACAGCGGATGATTAAAAGGCTGTAAGGTCAACTCTTTGATAAACCCTTTAGCACCTTTTATTTTGATACTGTAGAAAATAATTAACAAAAAGACAGAAATAGACAGACCAAAGGTCAAGTTCAAATCATTTGTTGGTACTACCTTGAGGTAGTGTACTCCGCTCATTTGTGCAATAAACGGTAAAATATCGACCGGCACTATATCCATGAAGTTCATAAAGAACACCCATAAAAATATCGTAAGTGCCAATGGGCCTATCAAATTATTTTTACCGTGAAAACAATCTTTTACCTGGTTATCTGCAAATTCGAGCATTATCTCAGCAAAATTTTGCAGCTTTCCTGGAACACCTGTTGTAACTCTTCGCGCCCCAAAATACATCAAGGCGGCAACAACAATGCCGGAAAACAAAGAAAAGAATAATGTATCAAGGTTCAACGTCCAAAAACCACCGTCTGAACCCAACTTCATATCGCTCACATTATAAGTGAGGTATGTTAAATGATGCTTGATATAATTTGTGCTAGATACCATTTCAGTCACTTTCTGGCCTATTCTGTTTATTGACAATTATCCATGGGGCAAACCAATGCGTCATGAGTACCAAAATATACGATGTAAAAAATGCTAACGGTGTAATTCTAAAAAATACAAATACCGCTGTGAACAGGAACATGGACAAAATTATCTTGACTGCTTCACCCTTATAAAAGCTATTCACTATTTGCTTCGCGGCTCGAGCACCTTGATGCTTGAATAATTTACTTGCAAAATAGGCATTAGGAATGATGCAGACCAGTCCACCAAGTACCGCCGAACCTGCCGCTTTAATGTTAAATACAATTGCGCAAAGGACAGCAATGACCAATGTTATGCCAAGCTGTACCAGCCACAATCGCATGATTCCGCGCTTATTCAGCTGTTTGTTCACATATTCACCTAACTTTCACCGCGCGAATTATAAATCAATCAACTGTAATAATCAACGGCGATATTGAATTTTTCGAGCTATAATAAAAGCGTAGGGCTTAGCATTGTGTTCTTGCTAAGTAGATTTATTTAAACCTCGCCAAAGGAATAAAATATGTCTGATAAAATACAACATACTGCAGCAGGTCTGCATGAAAAAATGATTCATCGTTACAGCGATGGATTAGACCATAAACACAACAAAAGTCATTTGCTCTATCGACGCCACTGTAAATCACACCCATGTGTTCCTAGAAATGGAAATGCTGAAGAATCAGAAACAAATGGTTCAACAGGACTAATTCGTGAATTTAAATTAAGAAAAATGCGTAAACGACTGGATAAAGGACGAATCCATTGATACAGTATAACTTATCCTCCCAGGTTAGCCACTTCCTGGATTGGACGTGCAGCTGATGGCCTGATTTTATCAGGCCATATTATTCAAAAAACCTTTTAAAATCATTAAAAATCAATCACTTAACTAGATGCGTCGGTTGATACGTGAAATACTTAAGCAATTTAACCACACGTTCAACTCCCGTAGTGTACCTGGCTATTTTAATAACCTTAGCTGCCTGATCCGGCTTGACATCACCCATTAAATAAACAGTGCGATCGGAAGTTATTATTTTAAATGCATTGGGATCAATAGAGTCATCAGCAAATATCTGGCTGCGAATTTTCGCAGTGATCCAACTGTCTTGAACGCTGTTAGAAGAAACCTGACGGACATTAACCTCATTAAACAATCGTCGGTACTGTTTTATTTGAGCTAAACGCAATTTTAATTCTTCAAATAATTCATCGTTAGGCACATGGCCTGCGATTAGTATGTCCCCATTGAACGCAGCAATATCAAGAACACAGCTGGAATTATTAAATGTTCTGTTAACAGCCAAAACCCTGTTTACTTCAGCCAACAAGTTATAATCGTTTAATTTTTTGTATACATCATGCCTGTCGTAAAGCAAAGAGGCACCAGTCCATACAGTGCTTATGCAGCCAGACAAAACGCATGCCATGATCAGTAACACTAGTATAAAACGTCCCTGTTTTATCATTTTATCGAATGTATTGGAAAATTTTCACGACTTTTCTTACACCGTTTATCCGACGGGCTACATCAACCGCTAAGGATGCTTGCTCTGGTGTAACGATCCCCATTAAATAAACAACGCCATTTTCAGTTACTATACGAATCGAACCAGATTCCAGCCCTTTTTTGGTTAACATATTGCTTCTAACCTGACCGGTAATCAAAGAATCTTTTGATCTTTGGGACATTGAGAGGGGATTATCCACCGTGATTTCATCATATACTCGTTTTACCCCAGGGGTATTCTGGGCTACTCTCTCAGCCACAACTCGCAAAGAAGCAGTAGGTGTTTGGCCAACCAACAAGACTACTCGATTAAAGCTGGTCACTAAAATTCGTGAATGTCTAAATTGAGGGTCTGCAACAATACCTTTATGTATCACATGAAACAGGCGTGCATCTGCTTCCATTGTCGTTACACTGCGTCTGTCATAGACCATTCCTGCAGCAGCACCTGCCACAACAGCGACGACGCAGCCCGTTAGCATAGTACTTACCAATAAAACAACTATTGATTTTAATCTGGAGTTTATGTTCATTTTTTTTATCCTAAAACCTGACCAAATAAAGACTGATCAATTAAATCACAAAAACAATGTAATATGAACAAGTGAAGTTCTCTTATACGCGCAGCGCTATCTGAAGCCACTCGCAGCTCAATATCCTCTGGCCCCAGATGATTGGCCAAAACGCCGCCATCTCTTCCACTTAGTGCAATAGTATCCATTCCTCGTTCATTGGCTGCATGCAATGCATGCAGCATGCTATCGGAATTACCTGAAGTAGTTAGTAACAACAAAACATCCTGTTCATGGCCCAGAGCCTGAATCTGTCTTGCGAACACTTGACCGTAATGATGCTCATTTGCAAACGATCCAAGACATGTTGCATCAGAGCTTAAATTAATTACAGGTAAAGAAGGCCTTTCCACCTCAAAATGGTTCAACATAGCGCTGGTAAAATGCATGCAATTCGCGCTGGATCCCCCACTGCCACACACAAATATAGTTCCATCAGCCAGCAGGCAATTCACCAATCGTTGTCCTGCTTTTGCAATAGTATCCGATAAAGCGTCTGCAACGGCGATTTTTGTTTCAATATTCACACCAAAAAGATGTCTTACTCTTTCTTCCAGTTGAACCATTTTATAAACCTTTTTATGTTCAATAATCTGCGTTAAATGCGTCTTTAATCCAGGTAATATCCCCAGAATTCCCGTCAATACTTATGACATCAAAGCGTATTGGATTACGCTCCTGGATTTTATGTTTCAGCAAATAATGCGACGTTGTTTTTATTATTTTTTGGCGCTTTGCATAAGTAACACTGGCAAACCCATCTCCAAATTTTATATTTGAACGACAGCGTACCTCAATAAATACGAGATAATTTCCTTCTCGCATAATTAAATCAATTTCACCTGAACGGCAATAATAATTTTGGCACACCAGCTTAAGGCCTTGTTCCAGCAAGTACTTTAATGCCTTTTGTTCCGCAACACGGCCTGAGTGAACAGTGTTCAATTGGCTATCCTTCTGAATTCATCATTCAATTTAAACAGTACTGCCTAATGAATGTGCCAGGCCTTGTCTAAATTGCCCCCACTCCAGAACACGCGCAACCTGCTGTGAAGGTTTCAAATAGAGAGTACCGTTTGATTCCATAGAACCATCCGCGGGAAATAAAATTAACTGATTTATTTGAGTAGCTAATGCATAACTGTCCATACCCAGGGCATACAACCTATTATAACTATTAAATTGCTCTGGCCAATTTTTCGTCCCCATCTGATGTGAAAATACCCAGGGGATGTCGCAAAAAATGACCCCATCCAAATCTTTATCTTTTAAAGCATTGGCATTGCCGCCATAAACACTTGATGTAGCAAAGACCGGTACATCACCTGCATAATAATATTTTAACAAGGGCATAATTTGACGCGCCTTTGATGGATAGGCTAATAAAAAGATCATATCAAAGTCTTGTCTACGGCTTGGCAAGGATTGTAGATTATGACCCAAAACCTGCTTTAATTGTTTTTCTCTTGCCTGACTTTCAGAGATTTTTAAAAAATCCTTCATTTTCTTGTTCATATCATCATTGGTGCCATATAAAAAGGTATCAACAATTCTGCCACCATTATTCGTCCATTGATTAACAAATGCCTTGGTCACATCATTGCCCCAGTCGTTTTGGGGTGCAATGACTAAAGCCCTGCGGTAACCCTTACTTCGCGCTTTACTTGCCACCTGGCTGGCTTCATTAGCAGGAGACAGACCAAAAAGATAAGAGTTATCCTGTACGCTGGCGTCTGAATCATTCAAAAGTAAAGTAGGGACAGGATGGTTCAGCACAGCTACAGCAGCTACCTGATTTTTAGTCAATGGACCAACAACATATTCTGCACCGTCATCAATAGCTTTTTGATACAGTTCGGTGATTTCCCCTTGAGCTGTATCATAAGTTTTTATCTGAGTTGTCTCCTCACCATTATTGCTCTTATAAGCAGCCATAAATCCTTCGCGTATTGCTTTACCAGGACCAGAAAGTGGCCCACTTAATGGGAGTAATAATGCTATATTTTTAGGTTTGGCAATCATTTTGTCAGCAATACTGTCCAAGGGGTTGGGAAGAATATTATTCGCGGGATGATTATCATAACGAGATTGCCATTGATCCAGGGCAGCAAGCAATGATTTAGGATTGTCTCGATATTTACGCGAAATAACAGCTAACTGGAGCCATCCTTGTAATTCAGACTTATCAGCAGCTTCTGCAGCCATCGCATTTAATTCAGGTTGAGGCAAGTTAATTAAAGTAAACCAGAGCGTTCTTCTGTTGTTAACCTGCTGCTCCTGCTCCGTCAATAAGGACTCCAGTTTTATTCGTTCCATTACCGACTCTATTTGATTGCCTGTAGAGCGATAGGATTGAGCCAACAGCTCATGCAATTGAATTTGATTGTAATGCGAAAGGCTATCTGAGTCTTTTATAGTTGCCAATTTAACCAAAGCTGATTTGGGTTGATCCCGGATTACATCTATTTTCGCTAATAGCAGGTTTTTTTCATTCAATTGATCATCAGTTAATTCATTTGTTTGTGCTAAAATGGCCAAACCTTGTCGCCATTGGCCCTCAGATATCATACGACCTGCAGCGGCTAATAATAGACTTTGTTTTTTGGAACCTTCTTCATTTTTTGCTAATGCAAGATAGGTCGCAGTAGGCATACTGTAAGGATCTTTAACTTTTTTGTGAACGGTGGTCACTACAGGCTCAGATGAATTAACGGTTTGAGTGCATTGACACAGCAAAAATGTTGAGACCAGTAATAAAAAAATACGAACATTAAATAATTTTAGAAACATATTCATTCGCCAAATACGCAATAACCGAAGAGGATAAACTATGACAAACTCTCTAGCAACAGGCATAGGAACTCTCTATATAGTTGCGACTCCGATTGGAAACCGTGATGACATCAGTTTCAGGGCGCTTAATATTTTAAAATCAGTCGATCTAATCCTTGCTGAAGATACCAGGCACTCCATACAATTACTCACTGCGCTGGGAATAAAAAATAATTTAACTTCTCTGCACGCCCATAATGAAAGTGATAAAAGTAAGCAAATCATTGAACAAATCCTCAATGGAACTACGGTTGCTCTAATCAGTGATGCAGGAACACCTTTAATCAGCGATCCTGGATATCCTTTAGTAAAACTTGCTCGTGAACATTTAATTCCTGTTACCCCAATTCCAGGACCAAGTGCCTTAATTACAGCTCTAAGTGCAGCAGGAGTACCCTGCGATTCCTTCATCTTTTCAGGTTTTCTTCCAGCAAAGCACGCTGCTCGAATAAGCAAACTCGAATCACTACAAAATGAACCTCATACGCTTATTTTTTATGAGTCAACACACAGAATTCTGGAGTGCATTGATGATATTTCAAAGACCTACGGTCCAGAGTGTGAGCTGGTTCTGGCGAAAGAACTGACTAAAACATATGAGCGATTTATTACAGGTACAGTGTCTGAAGTCAAACAATGGTTATTAGCAGATACAGGCCATACAAAAGGAGAATTTGTATTAATAATACCTCCTCGCCCGGAGCGTGATTCTCTTCAATCGCATCAGGAGCTCCTTGCTGTTTTGTTACAAGAAGTACCTTTAAAACAAGCGGTATCCATAGCCTGTAAAATAACTAAAGCAAACAAAAACGAACTTTATGAAATGGCTTTAAAAATGAAAAAGTCATGAAGTCATTGTATTAGAGGCTGTTGGCAATTGCTCTAACCTCCTGAATGATGCGGCTTTGACCCTGTGCATTTAATAATGAGTTTACCAATACATTACCGCAGCAATTCTTAGCGTTTGAGCATGATTAATTATCTTCTTTCAAAACAAATTTTTTACCTAAAATTAATTTGCACGGCAATAAAAGTAACTACCCACGTTATCCCGAAGGTAGTGAGGGATCTCCTCTCGGGAGGCACAACTTTAAAGAATCAATTGATACAAGTCGTTCCAATCTGGGTTCAATGCATTAATCAAATCAAGCTTCTTTTTTCGTGACCAACCTTTAATTTGTTTCTCTCGTTCAATAGCCACAAGGGATACTTTCACAGGCTTCATAGTAAACAAGTCTATCCACGTTGTATTTTTTGGTGAATCCAGCCACCAATTTGTTTTTGTGTTCGTAGACGCGACGTATCAAATCATTGGTAACACCAGTGTACAAAACATTATTGTGTTTATTAGCCAATAGGTTGAAATTTATTCAACCATTGCAACTATTTGATGCTGAGACACTGTTGTTCCAATTTTTTATTGCTACTATCCCAAATTCGGCGAGCAAAACAGGAGAACCAGGAAATTATGAGACATTTAAGCAAATTACTCTCTAATAGACCTTTATGTCCTCACTTTCACTCATAATGCATGCAAAGAACCGCAAATGAGCTCAAAATGTCCGAAAATAACCAGCTCATGTCCTATTATGCCAAGCTGGATCAGAGGGCTATATCCTATAATTTAATTAGGTCAGACATAATAGAGTACAATGATGTCATCGCTAAAAAAACTCAGCTTTTTAATGGTATATTTACTCATTCCACTACCCATTATCGGCCTTCACCTTGGAGGATGGTACAGTTTTTTACCTTTCGCAGTAGTGTTTATCTTAATCCCTTTTGTTGACATTTTTATCAGAGATCCATCCAATCCATCAAGAGAACAAGAACATGAACTGATTAAAGACAGTTATTATAAATACATAACCTATGCCTATGTACCAGCTCAAATGATCATGCTTGTTTATGCTGCTTATGTAGTTAGCACTCATCATCTGTCATGGATTGAATGGCTTGGTTTTACCCTGTCGATAGGACTAATATCCGGTGGGGCAGGGATCAATTTAGCGCACGAATTGATGCATAAAAACAGCCGTACCCAACAAATTCTGAGTAAAACATTATTAGTATGCGTGTGTTATGGTCATTTTTTTATCGAACATGTCAAAGGGCATCACGTTCGGGTAGCTACCCCAGAAGATCCTGCAACGGCACAATTGGGAGAAAGCTTTTATCAATTCATACCCAAGACATTGATCGGCTCCTTTAAATCAGCCCTGCGTCTTGAAAAAAGACGCATGCTGCAGAAGGGATACGCATGCTGGAGTTTACATAATCATTTCTGGTGGATACTTTCAGTACCATTAATCATTGGTAGTCTGTGTTTGCTTCTCGGGGGATTTTCTACGTTGGCATTTTTTATAATACAATCATTCACCGCCATCATGACCCTTGAACTGGTAAATTATATTGAGCATTATGGTCTGGAAAGAAAAAAACTGGAAAACGGTCTTTATGAAAAAGTCAGTCCATATCACTCCTGGAATGCGAATCACTGGTTAACCAACGCCATATTATTTCATTTACAACGTCATTCAGATCACCATACCTATGGCGCTCGTCCTTATCAAATTTTACGCCATATGGAACAAAGCCCTCAACTTCCATCAGGATATCTGGGTATGATAGTTCTGGCGTTAATTCCCCCTCTCTGGAGTAGAATAATGGATAAGCGGGTTATTGAATTCAGAAGACAACTAAAACAAAAAGATAGGTGCCAATAATCACTACGATTTATTTTTCTTTTCTGCCATAGAATTTAATAGAGCCTTTCAATAAACTAATCCTGGATTATTTCAAAAATAAGGATTTTTTATGAAATATTTTTTAAGGAAGCATTGTTTTATTGGTTCTGTTTTGTTCTTTTCTTCATCATATGCGGCACATCATGGACATGTTACTATTGCCGATCCAATATTGGGCAACCGTGATATTATTTATGAACAAATTAATGAATTTGCGGTAGTTGAAGGGGATATTCTTATTGGAAAGGTAGCCCATTTAAAAGCTCAGGGGGCCATTATCACTCCAAAAGCAGGAGGCTCGCGTTGGCCTAATGGAGTTGTTCCTTATGAGGTAGCTGAAGATTTACCCTTTATGAACAAATTAGCCATCTATCAAGCAATCGATCATTGGCAAAAAAACACTCATCTGGAGTTTTTAGAGTTAAACTCTAAAAATCGCTACGAACACCGTGATTATATTTCATTCATCCATGCGGAAGGTACAACCTGTTCTTCATATGTAGGCAAAAAGGGAGGTAAACAGGAAATTAATCTGGCGCCACGGTGTACCACTATGAATACGGTACATGAAATTGGCCATGCTCTTGGTTTATGGCATGAACAATCACGAGCAGACAGAAACTCCTATGTGCGTATCGTATGGGAGAATATTGACGAGAAATACAAGCACAATTTTGAACAGCAATTAACCGACGGTAAAGATTTTGGTTATTATGATTATCAATCAATCATGCACTACGGTAGCTTTGCCTTTTCCAAAAATGGTGAAAAAACCATTATCCCATTAACTGATGGAGTAGAAATTGGGCAGCGAACCCACTTAAGTGAAAAAGATATCGCTGCCGTTAAAGCAATGTACCCTGAAGCTTAACTCTTGCCAGGAAGAAAACCCTGGTTTTCTTCCTCTCCGTCCATCAATTGGCGGGATGCAAGAGTGTCTTTATGTTGATCATAAGCATGGTAAAGTTCATATCCCAGATACATGGCTGTTAGGGCAATCGCCGCAGGCCAGCAAATCGCAAAAGTAGTTATCAATACCATAGGCATGATCGTATTTTTAGCCATATTAAAGATAAAATCATTACGAGCGGTTTCATATTCCTTATAAGCTACTGGAAGTTGCTTACCCGTTAATTGAGCTTGTTCCAAGTAGAGGCTTTTTTCTTTGTATTGTGAATAGGCTCCAGCTGAAAGATACATCGCTACGGCTACAGTACAAACAAAAAATGAAGCGAGCACCAGCATAGGAGGACTGACTAAAATTGCGACAGTAAATCCTGACATTAACACAGCAGCTGCAGCAGCTACAAAATAAAAGGTTGCTTCTTTAGTCCGCCAATTGATCTCAAGTTCCGATAACTGTTTATTGAGCATTTCAATATGCAAACGTCGTTGTTCATCTGTCAATTTCTTAAATAAATTTGGATTATTGTAATCGTCAATTTCCAAAAGATATTGAGATTTTTTAGTCAAATACTCCTCTTTGGCTAACTTACACTTATACAGTGCCATGCATACGTCAAAGGTCAGAAATACCGCCGTTAAATAGCCTGCGACAGGTCCTGAAATATTGAATAAATTATTAAAATTGGACAAACAGTTAACTGTTGCCCAAACCACGTCATTAGCAAAATTACAATGCCGTTTATAAAGCTCATTGGTAAACCGTTCAAAAGCGGTTGTAATTTCAGGAACATGACCCGTTTGGGCTGTAATCAATTCCTTAACATCATGAGCGTTTAAACGGATTGTGCTGTGTTCATTTAATTTACTCAGCAATTCATCTTTGAATTTATTGGGATCCTTAACGGTTAGCTTTAGGGGAGTTCCAATTTTAGGGACATAATATAACTGTACATTATCATGGTCTTCATCCCGAACCAGAATGTAACTGTTTCTGTAAGGCTCAATGCTGGCAGCACCAGGCAAATAATCCAGTTTGGTGACATCACAACCATTTTTTGCTCCTTTCTCCAATTCAGATGGAAAAAATGTATGCTTGATCAACAAACCACCATCAATCATCAATCGTATAAGAAAGAATCCTACACTAAAGAAATTAATGACGCCTACAGGCGCTTGAAAAACAGAAATAATCTTGTCTACATCTGTATGTGTACCGAGTAAAACATCCAGTTTTTCTATGAGATGCAAATCTTTTGCCATAGTCAAACCCTGAGTGAGTGTCATACGACAAAAGGCCCAGTAAATTCGACACAGATTCGCATACGCAACATAATCACGAATTTGCGATACATGAAAAGGGGAGTTCACCAAATTGCGAAAACTGCCAAGGTAAGAGTTGTATAGTGAATCAATAAAAGCCGCTTCTGAAGCTTTATGCTGTACTTTATTAATCAGGCGCTCTTTAATTTGTACCTTTATTTGAGCATATTCAGCTTGTTTTCCTGGTTGCAGGTAAGCACTATGAAAAGCTTCCAGCAAAGAGGCACAATAGTAACAATAGATCCAAAAAACTTCTTTTTTTTCATCATCTTGATTTTTTAAGATGTGAAACATTTCAGTAAATTCGGCTTCGAGCAAATGCTTATTCTGCAGTAAAAAACTGTATCCGATCGTTTCAGCGCGTTGATCAGTAGCTTTAAATTTTAATTGGAGAGTGTCAATGGAAGGAATTTCGGAGAAGAACTGATGTTTGTCCCTACGTACAGCTGCATTTTGCTTCGAATAAACCATGATAACAACTCTCAAAAATTATACAGGAAGTTTTATTTATAGTACGTTAACACTTGGTTTTGCATTTGACAAGTCTTTTTGTATTGTTTTTTGACACATTGTTTTGTGAGTTTCAGCAGTATGAAACGTTCATAAACGGGTGAATATTTAAGAATAAAGATGTAGGTTTTTAGAATTGAGGTGAACAGAAGAAAATCATTTTCTTGCTTGATTTCAGTATTTTATCCAATAAATCTCTGTACATGAAAAAATCCAGTCTTGCCCGCGCAAGCGGGCAACCATTTCAGGTTTGGCACTGAGATCAATTAAGATAACTCGCTGACAAAATGAAAATCATATAATCCCGAACGCTAAAAGCGAGGTTATATGAAGTGTGTCAGCGAGTTGAAGGAGAGATTAAGAGAAAAACTTATCAAGAAATGCAACTGACAATGAAAAACAAATCTTATCGGGCAAAACAATCCCCATTTGCTTGATTTGGGTATCGGATTATTTTGAGGGATGGTTGCCCGCCTGCGCGGGCAAGACAGTTTTTTTGTAATGTAAAGAGCTAATAAATACTGCGCCTGTTCACAAGCGCAGACTAAAAGCACCGATTAGAGTGAACTGGTTCATTTACCAATACAAAAACTGGAAAAAATCCTTCCCAATAAATCGTCCGAGGTAAATTCTCCTGTAATTTCGCAAAGCACTTGGTGAGCAAGACGTAAATCTTCTGCTAACAATTCCCCAGCCCGATGCTCCGTTAATTGCTTTTGTCCGGTGAGTAGTAGATTTTGAGCTTCATCCAAAGCTTGAAGATGACGCCTTCTCGCTAAAAACTGGCCTTCATTGGGATGATAACCGGCCATTTGTTTGATTAAAGTCTTTAGACCATCGACGCCATAGCCTGACTTGGCTGACAAATACACGGTATTGTTCTCTGTTTTAGCAGAGAGGTTCTTCATATCAATTTTATTAAACACAGTTATTATGGGGACATCGTTTGGTAATTCCGATCTTATTTCATTGGAAATGTATTCATGTTGCTCGGGATCATTCACATCAATTACCAATAAAACACAATCAGCTTGTTTTAATTCAAGCCAAGCTCTTCTAATTCCTTCTCGCTCAACCAAATCATCACTTTCCCTTAATCCTGCTGTATCGATAATATGCAAAGGAATATCATCCAATAATACATGTTCACGCATGACATCGCGAGTAGTACCTGCAACCTCGGTAACTATCGCGACATCCCGACCTGCAAGATTATTAATTAAAGTAGACTTACCCGCATTGGGTCTGCCTGCAATAACTACAGAAAGACCTTCATGTAAAATCACGCCCTGATTGGCTTGGGATCGTATTACAGTCAGTTGCTCCAGCAAATCCTGAAGTAAATTTGATACCTTTCCATCATTTAAAAAATCAATTTCTTCTTCAGGAAAATCAATTGCAGCCTCAACATACAAGCGCAAATAAATGAGTTCTTCATTTAATTGATTAATTTTGGCTGAAAATTCGCCTTGCAAGGAACGTAATGCCAGACGTGCTGCAGTTTGTGAACTTGAATTGATTAAATCAGCTATTGCTTCAGCTTGGGTCAAATCGATTTTATCATTTAAAAAAGCTCGTTCTGAAAACTCTCCAGGTCTTGCTAGGCGAGCACCCAAAACAACACATTCTTTAATGAGCATATCCAGTACAACTGGTGAACCATGTCCATGAATTTCTACGACATCTTCACCGGTAAAAGAATGAGGAGCCTTAAAATAGAGCATTAAGCCCTGATCAACTAACTCATTATCTGATGTATAGAAAGAACAGTACGTTGCCAATCTGGGTTTCAGTGCTTTATTAGCATTAAGAGTTATTGCAATTGAATAAGCTGTTTCACCCGATAATCGGATGATGCCTACCCCACCTTTTCCTGGTGGGGTAGCTATTGCTACTATGGTATCTTCAGACATTTACTTTGCTGTTGCTACCAGTTTTTTGGCTGGTTTGTCGTCTGAATATTTTCGGGTAATGTACCATTGTTGCATAATGGATAAGGTATTATTCACTATCCAATACAACACCAATCCGGATGGAAAACTCCAGAACAAACCAGTAAATAGAATTGGCAAGAACATCATTACTTTTGCCTGCATAGGATCCGGCGGTGTTGGGTTTAATTTTTGCTGAACCAACATTGTCGCACCCATAATAAGCGGCAGAACATGATAGGGATCAGCTGAAGCCAAGTCATTAATCCAGAAAATAAAGGGAGCTTGTCTTAACTCAACACTTTCCAGCAATACCCAATACAAAGCAATAAATACAGGAATTTGAATAATAATAGGCAAACAACCACCTAAAGGATTCACTTTTTCCTGGCGATACAGTTCCATAGTTGCCTGGCTGATTTTGGCTTTATCATCGCCATAACGCTCTCGCAAAGCCTGCAGTTTGGGTTGTAATTTACGCATTCCAGCCATTGATTTATAACTGGTTGCCGAAAGCCGGTAGAATGCCAGCTTAATTAAGACGGTAACCAGAACAATAGACCAGCCCCAGTTTCCAACAAGATTATAAATTGCCTTCATCAATGAAAACAGCAATGAAGAAACAAACCAAAGGATTCCGTAATCAACGGTTAAATCCAAAGAAGGAGCGATGCCTTTTAAAACGCTGGTAATTTCAGGACCAACATACAGCCTGGAACCTATGTTCTTTTGCTCATCTGGCTTGATGGTAATAGGTTGACTTACTGCACCTATAGTGTAATCACCATTAATTGCTCGAGTGTAAAATTTATTTTCACTTGAACTGGAAGGGATCCAGGCACTTAAAAAATAATGCTGCTGCATGGCAATCCAACCGCCTTTGGCATCAACATCAAGATTGGTTTTATGCATATCGCTAAAACCAACTTTTTGATAACGATGAGATCCAGGATTAGAATAGGATGCTCCAGTATAAGAACCAACATGAAAAATGCTGGATTTATCTTCCTGGGGTGAACTGCGCAACAATTGCGTGTTTAAATAGCCTTTCCAATCACTTGTTCCATTATTGATGATTTTATATTGTACATCGATTAAATAACTGCCTTTAGTAAAAATAAATTCCTTTTTAACAGTTAACCCATCTTCATTTTTCCCTTCAAGGGTAACGATTAATTGATCTTGATTAGGTTGTAACTGATACTCTTTTTGTTCTGAAGTAAAACCAAAATTGAGCGATTGAACGGATTGGTCTTTTGCAACAAAAATACTGCTGTTCGCTACATAGCGTTCTTGAGGTTGATTTTGTAAAAGAGGGAATGGTTTATTTTTATCATCAACGCTCAAAGGATAATCAAGAAGCAGTCCTTTAACTATGTCTCCTTGCTTTAAATCAATGGCAACGTCTAAAACATCCGTTTTAACCTGAATCAATTGTTCAGGTTTCGTCATAACATTGTTTGCTTGTTGCTCAACAGATGGATTTAGTGGGCTTTGTTCTGAGTCACCAGGAGTTACTTGGGGTAATAAATGACCATCAGTGTTCAACTGACTGGTTGATTCTATTGCAACAGGAGTTTTTGCTGGGTAATCCGCCTGCCAGGCGTTCCAAAGTGATAAACCAACCAAGGCTAACGCCATATATAATATTATACGTCTAATATCCATTAAAGCTTCTCATCGTTAGGGAGTACCGGATCATAACCACCACGCGACCAGGGATGACATCGTAATAATCGTTTAAATCCCATCCACATGCCTTTCGTTATGCCATGTTGTTTGATTGCACTCTCAGCATACTGTGAACAACTAGGATAATAGCGACAGCATGGTTTAATCAATGGGGCAATCAAAAATTGATATATTTTTATTGGAATGCATACTATTTGTCGTAGTATGAAATTAGTTTTTCCCATGTTTTGCTCAATTGGGTATTTATGCCTGAATTTGTTTGTCGTGCCACACCTTGTTTTGCTAGAAATATCATATCGACTGCAGGCAGATTCTGTTTTCTGAATCCTTCTCGCAAAAGACGTTTTATTCGATTTCTATCATGGGCTTTTGATATCATTTTTTTTGATAACGCCAGCCCTAGACGGGCATAACCAAGATTATTGGCTCTGTATAATACAACAAATTCAGTCGTTACAATTTTTTTTGCCTGTTCAAACACATGGTCATAATCTTTTTTTGTCAACAGTCTCTGTGTTTTATTAAATGCAAACACTTAAGCTGACAAACGCTTACGTCCTTTAGCACGACGACGTTTAATTACTAATCGACCTGCACGAGTTGCCATACGCTCACGAAAACCATGATCGCGTTTGCGTTTTAAATTACTTGGTTGAAAGGTGCGTTTCATGATGAACCTGTATATAAATTTATGAGGTTGGCAATGATAGATAACTTTCTTTCCACTGTCAAATTAGAAAGATGTTTATTTTTTGGCGCATTTTATTATTTTGCGAGGTTGTTAATTATAATATATTTCTTAAATTATTTATTTTTTTATTATATTTAGCATTCTCAATCCTGTTGATATTTCTATTATTTTATTTAAGATCAATATCTTATGTTTATTTTTTCCTGTTCAAAACTCTTGTATTGATTCGTTTTTGCGTGTGTATAAACCGTTCCCATTTTACTAACTCTTAATTTGTACACTGAATATAGTATTATTAAACCTCGTCTTATTCACATCTTTCTCTCGAGTGAATTCGAATAATTGTCCTCTTGTTTTTTTTTTTCAGACCGTGGGCTAATAATAACTTAGTAGGTTCTGTATTATTGCTTTTATGTAGATAGCTTTTTCCTTCTTTATCGATGTAATGAACGTTTGCTCCATGGTCTATTAGCTTTTTTGCTAAATCAAATCGTTAATCTTATCTCCAAGTTCCAAATAGCTCTCTACTTCTTCAATATTGTCCTTTATCGCCGCATCTTGTATTCGGGACATAATCGCCTCCCTGTGTAGATTTGATTTATTATTTCTGGATGTGTTGAACATTATTGTTATCAGGTTTGAATTACAACGAAAGAGAAATGCGAGCTGAATTACATATTCGTTGTAAAAATGATTTTTTTGGACGCCAAAAAGCTCCACGTAATTAATATAAATTTATATACTTAAAAAACTTATTTTTATTATAAGTAAACACCATATCTGTTGATAACCTTAAATTAACTATTAATTTCAATAGATTAGATCGATATTTAGGATGTTTATAAGTTCCCTTTATGGCTGTGTTTAATGTGTTTGCTCTTTCTGACGAATTACTATTCTCTGATTTGTAATCAACTTATACCCGCTTTAAAACCCCAGTTATCCATAGCTTATAATTCTTCTGATTTATCTATTAATTCGACTTGAGAATGGTTAAGAACATCTATTTTTTTAGTTCTTTTTGGGTTTTATTTACTTTTTTTTTGTGGATAACTTTGCCTTTTATTGAAGGCTGAGTATAATCTGCAGGTTTAATCATCTATTATTTAAAGCTCAGTTTTAATTTATAATTTTAATCTTTTATTGAATCTTTAATTTATTCTATTTAATTATCTTGCTGTACAGGTGCTTTCAATGGCACTATTTATTGCTGTGGGTAATTAGTTGTATTGCTCTTTTACCACCCTTATATAATGAGGAGTTTTGTTGTGTCAGATACTGTTTGGCAAAAATGTTTAGGTTTATTGCAAGATGAATATTCTGCTCAGCAATTCAATACCTGGCTGCGTCCTTTGCAAGCTCATACAGATGAGCAACGTTTAGTTTTACTTGCGCCTAATCGATTTGTAGTTGATTGGGTAAAAAAGCATTTTTTTTCTCGCATTGAAGAATTGATTAATCAGTTTTGCGGTGACAATATAAAATCTGTTTCTATAGAGATCGGAAGCAAGGCTGCTGAACCCGTTGCCTCAGTTGTTGAGACTACTGTCTCTCCTACAACCAATACCGCACCCAAACCGGTCAATAAAAAAGCCGTTGACTACAAGAGCAGTCATTTAAATAAAAAATTCGTTTTTGATAGTTTTGTTGAAGGAAACTCAAACCAATTAGCCCGCGCTGCATCAATGCAAGTCGCAGAGCGTCCCGGTGACGCCTATAATCCATTGTTTATTTATGGTGGTGTTGGATTGGGTAAAACCCATTTAATGCATGCTATTGGTAATAATATCCTTAAAAATAATCCTGAAGCTAAAGTCCTTTACTTACATTCAGAACGATTTGTAGCAGATATGGTTAAAGCATTACAAACCAACTCCATTAATGAATTTAAGCGCTTTTATCGTTCATTAAATGCATTACTTATTGATGATATTCAATTTTTTGCAGGTAAAGATCGCTCTCAAGAAGAGTTTTTCCATACCTTTAATGCTTTGCTTGAAGGGCAACAACAGATAATTTTAACCAGTGATCGATATCCTAAAGAAATCGAGGGTATGGAAGAGCGACTCAAATCTCGTTTTGGCTGGGGACTTACTGTTGCTGTCGAGCCACCGGAGCTGGAAACCCGTGTTGCCATTTTAATCAGTAAGGCTGAGCAATCGAATATTGAACTTCCCTATGAAGTAGCTTTTTTTATTGCGAAACGAATACGTTCAAATGTCAGGGAGCTGGAAGGAGCATTACGTCGGGTTATTGCTAATGCACATTTTACCGGGAAACCGATCACAATTGAGTTTGTTCATGAAGCGTTGCGTGATCTATTGGCATTGCAAGATAAATTAGTGACCATAGAAAACATTCAGAAAACTGTAGCGGAATATTATAAAGTTAAAGTTGCTGATTTACTGTCTAAACGTCGTAGCCGCTCTATTGCCAGACCAAGACAAATGGCGATGGCTCTGAGCAAAGAGCTAACCAATCACAGCCTGCCTGAAATCGGTGATCATTTTGGTGGTCGTGATCATACTACGGTTATTCATGCCTGCAGAAAAGTTAAAGAACTTGTCCAGGATGATAGTGATTTTGCCGAAGATTATAAAAATTTAATGCGTATATTATCTTCTTGATAAGGGGTTTATCGTGTTTGAGTTAGCTATAAAAAAAGAAGATCTCATCGCTCCTTTGCTTACTGTAGCTGGTGCTGTTGATAAAAAGCAATCTTTGGCTATTTTATCCAATTTTCTATTAAAATTGGCTGATGGTTTGCTTCATGTTACCGCTACAGATTTAGAAATTGAAATTTCTGCTCAGGTTTCTTGTGAGTCTAATCAAACCTCAGGGAGTATTACTGTTCCTGCAAAAAAATTCATTGATATCATCCGATCTCTCGATGAAAATACCAGTCCCAATATTGTTTTTGATAACGGGATTGTATCGATCAAACAAGGACGCAGTTCCTTCAAGTTGACTACTTTACCCGCTGAAAATTACCCTTTAAGTGAAGATGAGTGCAACGAGGTTGAACTATCAATACCACGACTGGTCTTGCTTCAATTATTACAATCAACCCATTTTGCCATGTCGCAACAGGATGTTCGAGTTTTTCTTAACGGGCTCTTTTTGGAATTTGAACCCCATCAAATTTCTGCAGTTGCAACTGATGGACACAGAATGGCAATTTGTCGTTACTCTTGTGATAATGTTAGTCAGTATAAGCTTTTGTTACCCAAAAAAGGTGTTCAGGAATTATTACGTTTATTAAATTGCATTAGTGATGAGCATGTTTTGCTGGCTGCAGGAAAATCTCATTTTAAATTGATTAGCAGTCAATTTACTTTTATGTCCAAATTGATTGAAGCACGTTTTCCACCTTATTCTAAAGCAATTCCCAGAGAGCAGGATAAGCAGATTATCATTGATTGTGCTATTTTAAAAAAATCTTTGGCGCGAATTGTTATTTTGGCTCATGAGAAATCCAAAGCGGTACTTTTCCATTTACAATCCGGTCAGCTAACTTTGATTGCCAACAATAATGAACAGGAAGAAGCGGTTGAAACTCTGGTGGCTGAAACTCAGGGTGATGAGTTAAAAATCGGTTTGAATGCGACCTATTTACTCGATGTATTGAATCATTTCGGTGACGGTCAGATTCGAATGTCCATGTCGAATACGGACAGCAGTATTTTAATCGAGTCTTTGCAAAATGATAATTATCAATACATTATCATGCCAATGAAAATATGATTTTAGCTGATCTTAAAATTCATCATTTAAGAAATATTTCTGAAGCCCATTTATTACTCAATCAACACTTTAATTTTATATACGGCCCGAATGGAAGTGGTAAAACTTCCATTCTTGAAGCTTTGTATTTGCTGAGCTGTGGTCATTCGTTCCGATCTCGCGAAATTTCGCCTATAATCGCTCGGGGCCACCCTGCACTGACGGTTTTTTCTCGTTGTACTGATAACTCAACCATCAGTATTCAAAAATCTTTTTCACAACCAACACAAATCAAATTGAACAATCAATTTTGCTACAGTACCAGTCAATTAGCCTATGCTTTACCTTGTCAAATTTTTTATGCGGATATATTCCAAATCATTGATGCAGGCCCCGCCGTTCGGAGAAGCGTATTGGATTGGGGGTTGTTTCACGTGAAACATAATTACCTGTCACTGTGGAAAGATTATAAAAAGGTGATAAAGCATCGAAATGCACTTTTAAAAAAACGTTCATCATATCAAGATTTTATCCCCTGGGACCAGCAATTAGATCAACTTGCTAATCAAATGGATATGCTCAGACACGAATATTTCGAAAGATGGAAAATTATTTTTTACGATACATTAAGACAATTAACTAACACGTCCTGTTCTATTGAATACTACAAGGGATGGGATAAAAAAAATACCGGGCGATCTCTGATGGAGGTACTTGCAGAGCAGTTCACCAGTGATCTTCACAAACAATACACTCAATCCGGTCCCCATCAAGCAGATATTTTAATATACAGTGACGAGACAAAAGCAAAACAGGTACTGTCTCGTGGTCAACAAAAAATTATATTGATTGCATTAAAATTGGCGCAAGGAACTCTTCTAAGTGGTGATTGCTTGTATTTATTTGATGATGTTCCAGCTGAACTTGATGAACAACATAAAAATGCCCTGTTAGAATATTTGCATGTTAATAAAGGTCAATATGTCTTTACCTGCATTAATCAATCCGAGTTTTTAAATCGTTTACCTCATCTTGAATACTCTAGCTTTTATATTGATTCTGGGAATGTATCATTTTAATATTTTTTATAACATCTTCTTTCCAGCTTGCTGTATGTCGAATGTTTGTATCAATTTGGATCATGAATATTTATCCGTTTTGTAAATAAAATGTAAGAGTTAATCACAATTATTAAGTTTTGTGTCTACCTATTTAGGGTAATGGTATTTCATTAAAACGCACTAAAGAGTATAACATCCATAATGAACCACCGCTGTCCCATTAAAAATGTGACGTCTTTCCGAGCGTAGCGAGGAATCTCCTGCAAATTGGCACAATCTGAATTAACGCATTAATTATCATTGGACGTTACATTACGTGAAGATGATTCTCGCGTACGCAAAGATCATGCTCCTGAAAATATGGCGATGGTTCGGCATATTATTTTGAACAGATTAGAAAATACAAAAAGAAATTTAAGGATATGAGCATTAGGCGCCTACAGAAAAAGGCTGGCTCGGGAGTCTCAACTCTTGATATGATTTTAATGGTCGCATTTTAATGGGATCGTGCAACCTTGCAGGAAATTCCTCGCTACGCTCGGTAAACGTCATATTTTTAATGGGACAGCCGTGCATAATGAACCTTGTTTCTGATTTAGAACGTTGCTTTTTGGTGTAATTAAATAGGCATGTAAATGTTTCACGTGGAACAAATTAATTAAATTAAATCCTGTGTGCCAATAACTAAAATGAATTAACCGGATGCAGAGAAAGAGAAACCAAAGTTTATCCACTGACATATAAACCGCCGCCAAAAGATGGTATAATTGAACGATTCGAAATACCACAATAGGGTAATGAGGGTTCCTGATGAGCGTTGATGCCAGTTATGATTCAAATAATATTAAAGTCCTAAAGGGTTTAGATGCAGTACGAAAAAGACCAGGTATGTATATAGGTGATACCGATGACGGTACCGGTCTTCACCACATGGTTTTTGAAGTTGTTGATAACTCTATTGACGAAGCTCTTGCAGGTCATTGCAAGGAAATTTTCGTTACAATTCATAGCGATGAATCCATTACGGTTAAAGATGATGGCCGTGGTATTCCTGTAGATATTCATAAAGAAGAAGGCCGCTCTGCTGCTGAAGTTATTCTTACCATTCTGCATGCTGGCGGTAAATTTGATGATAACTCTTATAAAGTTTCCGGTGGTCTTCATGGGGTGGGGGTTTCAGTTGTTAATGCCTTATCGGAAGAATTGCATTTGCTTGTTCGCAGGCATGGAAAAATTCATGAGCAACACTATCGACACGGTGTTCCCGATGCTCCAATTGCTGAAACTGGTGACTCAACAACTACTGGAACTCAGATATGGTTCAAACCCAGCGCTGAAACATTCAGTAATATTGAATTTCATTACGATATATTAGCGAAACGATTAAGAGAATTATCTTACCTAAATTCCGGTGTCTGCATCCATTTGTTTGACGAACGAACTCAAAGACAAGATACCTTCCATTACGAAGGCGGTATTAAAGCTTTTGTTGAGCATTTAAATAAGAATAAAACTCCCATTTTTCCAGCTGTATTTTCGATGACGGCAGAAAAAGATGGCATTGTTGTCGAGTTAGCCATGCAATGGAATGACTCGTATCAAGAAACACTCTTTTGTTTTACTAATAATATTCCTCAACGAGATGGCGGTACGCATATGGCTGGTTTTAGAGCCGCGCTGACTCGTACACTGAATAACTATATTGAAAACGAAGGATATGCAAAAAAAGCAAAAGTATCTCCAACAGGAGATGATGCGCGTGAAGGATTAACTGCTGTATTGTCTGTGAAGGTTCCTGATCCTAAATTTTCATCTCAAACAAAAGATAAATTAGTCTCCTCTGAAGTAAAATCCGCAGTAGAATCAAGCGTTGCAGAAAAATTTAATGATTTTCTGCTTGAAAATCCATCTGTAGCTAAAGCAATTGTCGGGAAAATCATCGATGCTGCACGTGCCAGAGAAGCTGCTCGTCGAGCGCGGGAAATGACCCGACGTAAAGGTGCTCTTGATATTGCTGGTTTGCCCGGAAAGCTGGCTGATTGTCAGGAAAAAGACCCTGCGTTGTCAGAGCTGTATCTAGTAGAGGGAGATTCTGCGGGTGGATCTGCAAAACAAGGACGCGATAGAAAATTTCAGGCTATATTACCGCTCAAGGGTAAAATTCTTAATGTGGAAAAAGCACGGTTTGATAAAATGCTGGCTTCGCAAGAGGTTGCAACATTAATTACCGCACTAGGCTGTGGCATTGGTCCAGATGAATACGATCCGGATAAAGTGCGATATCATCGTATTATTATCATGACTGACGCCGATGTTGACGGTTCTCATATTCGTACATTGTTGCTTACTTTCTTTTACAGGCAGACCCGAGAACTCCTGGAGAGAGGGTATATATATATTGCCCAACCACCTTTATATAAAGTAAAAAGAGGAAAACAGGAACAATATGTTAAGGACGATGAGGCCTTGTTTGAATATCTAACACAAAGCGCTCTGGACGGTGCTGCATTTTATCCCTCTAAAGATGCTCCGGCTATCACTGCGCAGGCTTTAGAGGAACTGGTACAACAGTTTCGACGAGTTGAAAAAATTATCAAGCGCTATAAACGCAGATATCCTGCGGATATATTAAAGCGAGTCGCTTATTTACCTGTATTGCAGAATGAAGATTTCAATCATCACGATAAAATAAGTCATTGGTGTAATCAGTTACATCAAAGCTTGCAGCAGGTTGATAGTAAAACGGAACACTACTCTGTAGGTGTTCAGGTTTTAGACGAGACGAACCAGTTCATTCCGCGAATCACAATAGCTCAACACGGAATGGATCATCATGTTCCTATGAATGCAGAGTTTTTCTATTCGAAGGATTATAAAGAAATGGTGAACCTGGGGTCTCGCCTGGGTGGTTTGATTGAAGAGGGAGCGTACGTAAAGCGTTTGGATAAATCTGTACCGATTGAACATTTTGAGCAAGCTTTAGATTGGTTAATGGATGAAGCGAAACGAGGTCAAACCATTCAGCGGTATAAAGGACTTGGTGAAATGAATCCGGAACAGCTTTGGGAAACCACTATGGACCCTGAGGTTAGACGTATGTTGCAAGTAAATATCGAGGATGCTGTTGCAGCAGATGAAATATTCACAACACTAATGGGTGACAATGTAGAGCCGCGCAGAGATTTTATTGAATCGAATGCGTTGGATGCGGAAAATATAGATATTTAACCTCAAGAACTGTTGTAAGGTGATAGTTCACCTTACAACCACTCAGTAGAGAGTTCCGATAAGAAATTAAGCTGCAACAGTCAAGCTAATGTAAGGTCCACGAAATCCAAAACTATTCGTTTCATACCCATTGATGCGTTGAATAACGCCTTGTGCCAGAGGTACTGTTCCTCTAATGGTATCCATTGAATTGATGTATTCATTTATTTGATAGCCTGCTTCCAGGGTCACATTAGAACTGGATGCAAAATTGTGAGAATAATCGACGCCTAACTTACCAGAAAGGCTGTTAACGATTCGATCCCGCTTAGGCCAGGAAAAATTAAAATTGGTTCCAAGCAAACTCACAAAAGAATGCGCGTTGATTGTTCCAACCAACAGGCCGTAATCAAAATAACCGACTAATCCAAATCCATGTCCAAGAGTGTAAGTTCCATCTATACTGAGCATGGGGCCGGCTCCATTATAAGTACTGATCATATTCCCTGGTGCTGTAAATGTAAGTGTATGTTTCAATTCAGCATAGCGGAGTCCCAATGACGGCTTGATCGAAAACACCCCTGATACATCAGAGTATTTTCTACCGGCTTTAAGATCAATCTGATTTACTTTATAAGTAAGAGAGGCATCACTGACAAATCCAGGAGTCGGTGGAAAGGCAGCATCTGGAAACAAAATACTCCCAAAACCAATTGAACCGTCTGAAAAGTCATTGAATGCATGCGTTTTATTATCTAAAAATAAATAATTGGCTTCAATATTATTTGCAGACATGGGCAGATTGTAGCCCAGTTTAACACTTCCAGCCCATTTATGTACTGGATTGAAGGGTTTACTTATCGCTGTAAAATTTCCAGTATTTCCATACAACCAACTGTCAGTAACCATACCGATTCCAGTTTCACTAGGCTTAACATAATAACCTGTGATTCCCGCATAAACACCACCTTTCATATTAAAAGCACAGAGTGTTGATGAACAGACTGGGCCGTCTTTGTCAGGAATTGTGGGGGCAGAGAGGGCATTTCCAGACACACTAAAACCAGCTAAAAAGAGAGGGATACAACGAAGCATATTCATAAATCATTCCTTGAAATTAAATATTAATACATAAAAGTAAGCCAATAAATCTAGTCAGCAATACGATGCATCACATTGCTTTGAGAAACTTGGTTTGCAGGTTTACACAGAAATAAGCTCTAAACACCATAAATTATCTGTTTGATAATTTACTCAATCTTAATTATGAAACAAGGAAATTGCAATAGAATAGTCCATGCACGGCTGTCTCATTAAAAATGTGACGTCTTTCCGAGCGTAGCGAGGAATCTCCTGCAAATTGGTACAATCTGAATTAATGCATTAATTATCATTGGACGTTACATTACGTGAAGATGATTTTCGCGTACGCAACGATCATTCTCCTGAAAATAGGGTGATGGTTCGGCATATTATTTTGAACAGGTTACAAAATACCAAAAAGAAATTTAAGGATATGAGCATTAGGCGCTTGCAGAAAAAGGCTGGCAGGGGAGACTCAACTCTTGATATGAATTTAATGGCCGCATTTTAATGGGATCGTGCAACCTTGCAGGAGATTCCTCGCTATGCTCAGAAAAACGTCATATTTTTAATGGGACAGCCGTGATAGTCCATGTGATTTGTGTTGAGAATGTTTGAACAATTGGATAATCGGGATTGTCAGTATTGGTTTCTAGCTTGGGATTCAATCAAATAAAAAGAATAAATGGTATATAATAACTCCTAATCCATGAACCAAAGAATTGATCTTTCATCGAATAGTTCTTAACGTCCCATGAGATCAAAGTCAGAATTGTTAAAAAATGCAAATAGACAAATGACGAACAAAACGGATGTAGCCCAAAACAGTCGAAATATAATTATTGCGGATTTTTAATGAAAATAATGAATGCCATGTTCTCCAGAGTAAATGGAGGTGTTGAACAAGTTTTTTTAAACTATTCCAAGGTTTTGGGAGGATTGGGTCACAAGATTATTCCTGTTATTCACCCTTGGTCGCAAATAAGAAAGGCGTGTTCGGATCCTAATTTAAAAACAATCTTTAGTTTTGGGCGACATGACTTGATTGCCGTTCAACGATTGCGCCAGTTAATCCTTAAAGAGAAACCAGACTGCATTATTACACATACAAAACGAGCTGCCATATTGTTTGAAAAGACAGGTACTTCAGTGCCCAAAATTGCTGTATGCCATACTATTGAATCGTACAATGACTTAGTAAAAACATCGGATTCAGTTATTGCCATTACAGAACACATGCATCGGGAGATCATGAGGTTAGGAAATCCAGAAAAACGAATTTACACTGTGCCTAATATGATATCCATTCCAGATAATCTGGTTTACATAGAGCCTGAGCGATCTCGAGTTCCAGTAATAGGAGCCATTGCCAGGTTTTCTGATCTTAAGGGATTGGATGTTTTTATCGATGCTTTGGCAATATTAAAACGCAAAGGTATTATATTTAAAGCGCATATTGCTGGTGATGGAAAACAGAAAAAACAGTACATCAAACAAATTAATCACCATGGCCTGCAGAATGAAGTGACCTTATTGGGCTGGATAAATGATAAACAGGCATTTTATGAGGGCCTTGATATTTTTTGTCATCCTTCATTGAAAGAATCTTTTGGTTTGGTAGTTGTTGAGAGTATGATGCATTCAGTACCCATGGTGCTCACAGAAATATCCGGTCCCCTGGAAATCGTAGGTGAAGCAGAATGCGCGGTTATGGTGCCACCTTCAGATCCTGTGAGTCTGGCTAGTGGTTTGGAGCGAATAATAAAAGACGCCAGCCTGGCTAAACGATTATCATACAATGGATATCTTCGCGCCAACACCTATTCAAGCCGCAGCATTGGGCCAATACTTAATGAGGTTGTGAGCGATGTGTGCCGTTCCGTGTAAATTATTCAGATGATCATTGGATTGTTTCTTTCAAAAATAAGTGCCGCATCCTTGCGGCGAAGTACATCCATTGTACTTGTCCCTTTAGTTGACATCCTGTCAGACATATCCATGTCATCCTTTTGAGTTTTTAGTATAACCTTTTGGCAGATAGAGTCATTGCGTAGATAGAGCAACAAATTGTAAGAAATTTCTCAAAGAATAGGGGGTATTTTCTTCGCCATCAGACAAGGCTTTCTGAACAACCAGTGTCTTTCCTATCGTTAATTTCTTATAAGTGGAATTGCATCGTTCATTTTCGCGATGAAGAACATACCGAGACCTATTGCAGAGTGTCGAGACGGTGAGATAAGAACGTGCATTGAATTCATTTGGCGTAGAAGAGTAACTATCCACTGTAATGGTGCAGAACAGTACAGCAGATAGTCAATTAGTTAGCTTAGTTATTGATTTGCAGAGATACTGGCTGTTGCTGGGTAATACAATGTATCCCTCCGCCGCCAGCAAATACGTCCAAAGCGTCAATTTGAGTTATTTGATGTTCAGGAAATAACTGGGTGAACAATATATATGCTGCCTTATCATACTCTTCGTAGCCAAAGGCAGGCATGACTATGCCCTTATTAGCCAGATAAAAATTAATATAGGAAAGTGTGAGCCGTTCTCCATCAAGATAAGTCGCGGGTGGTTGTTCGACACAATAGATTTCCAATGATCGTCCTTTTGCATCGGTTGCTGATTTGAGAATTTCCAGATTTTCCTGCAGGGTTGTGTAATTAGGATCCGATTTATCATGGGTGATTAGGCAGAGCACTTTTCCAGGTGCGATGAAGGTAGCTATTTCATCTATATGTCCGTCTGTTTCATCACCAAGCAATCCTTTATTGAGCCATATAATGCGTTCCGCTCCAAGAAAATCCATTAAATAGTGTTCAATTTCTTGTTGAGTTAATTGCGGATTACGATTTGCATTGAGCAGGCATTCACGACTGGTTAATACAGTCCCCTCTCCATCGACATGAAAGGATCCTCCTTCCATGACCAGTGGCGCATGAAAATAGCGGGCCTTGGTCTGTTCAATAATCACTGACGCAATCTTATTATCCAGAGCGCAGTCAGCATAATTGCCGCCCCATGCATTATGGATCCAGTCGACTCCCGCAAGTTGGTTGTCTGCATTTAATAAAAATGTTGCTCCTGTATCACGAGTCCATGAATCATTGATGGGGAGAGTAATTATGGAAATTGTATCACCACATAATTCACTTGCAGAAGCTTCATCTCCTGGGTTGACCAGCATCGTTACTGGCTCATACGCTGCTATAGACTTTGCCACCTTGGCATAAGCGATTCGTGCGCGTTCCAATCCTACTTTTTCCCATGTGGATTGATGACAGGGCCATGCCATCCAGCATCGTTCATGCGGGTGCCATTCTGCCGGCATGTAATATCCAGCTTGTTTCGGTGTTAGTATCGTCACTGTGTAGATCGTCCATCAAGATAGGTTAATTGAGAAAAAATGCTTCTTAATTCATTTAAATAAGATAAAGTTTGCTCTTTTGGCAACTCGGCCTGGATTAACTGTTTCTCATAGGATTGAATGAGTTTTTTAGTATCGAAGTGAGCTAAATTCAATACATTGGTGACTGTATCGCCATTGACTAGGTCTTCCAGCACAAAGTGACCATCATCAGAAAGCTTGACGTCCAATGAGTTCGTATCACCAAATAAATTGTGCAGATTTCCTAATATTTCCTGATACGCACCGACCAGGAAAAAACCGATACAGTATGGGTTTTTGCTGTCATAAGGTGGGAGCATCAGGGTGGTTGTAACACAAGACTGGCCTGGATACTGCTTAATAGTACCATCCGAATCACAGGTTAAATCCTGGAGAATGCTGTGCATATTTGGCGTTTCATTTAATTGTGAAATAGGCGCTACTGGAAAGATTTGACCTATTGCCCAGGCATCAGGAATGGATTGAAAAAAAGAAATGTTACAAAAAATTTTGGCAGCCATACACTCATTTATCATCATTAATAATGCGTGTTCACTGGGATTTTCTTCATCAAGCCTGTCTTTTAATTCCATGCAAATATTGGTATAGAATGCTTCAACCTTTGCTTTTTCCTGCAAGCTGATTACCCCATGCTTGAATAGAGAGTGGGCTTCGTGCAAAGAGTGTTCTGCATAGTTATAAATTTCTGTTGGCGAACTGTCAGTGATTGCCTGATAAGTATCATAGATATCGCGAATCACGTGCGAGTCCTCTTCGGAAATTTCAGGAAGCACAGGGGCTTTTTTAATGATTTCGATGTCAGTAATATTGGATATCAATACCGCATGATGTGCTGTTAACGCCCGTCCAGACTCCGAAATAATGTTCGGCTCAGGAATATCCGCATCCTGGCACAAATGTTTAAGAGCCAATAAGATGTGCGTCGCATACTCATTCAGGCTGTAATTCATGGAACAGCCTTTATTGGAACGTGTGCCTTCATAATCAACGCTTAAACCGCCACCCACATCAATAGTATCTATTGGGGCATTGAGATGGCGTAATTCGACATAATATCGGGCAACCTCCTGCATGCAATGGCGAATATCATGAATATTGGCAATTTGGGAACCTAAATGGCAGTGCATTAGCTGGAGGCAATCAAGTAAGCCATTTGCTTTTAATTGCGTTACCAATTCAAGTACTTGCTTTGCATTTAAACCAAATTTGGATTTAACTCCCCCCGTATTTTCCCACTTACCGGCGCTTTTGCTGACTAAGCGAATACGAACCCCAAGGGTGGGTTTAACGTTAAGACGAGCGGATTCACTTAAAATGATGTCCAATTCCGATTTTTTTTCAATAACGATGAATACTTTATGTCCCATCTGTTGAGCTATGAGGGCTGTTCTTATGTAGCTGCTGTCTTTATAACCATTACAGACTATGGTGCCGGGATTATCACCCAGCATACCGATTACCGCCATCAATTCAGGTTTTGAGCCTGCTTCCAGGCCAATCGTGTTTGATGGTGATTTAAGCAGCTCACGAACCACACTGTGTTCCTGGTTTACTTTTATAGGATAAACCAATTGGTAGCTTCCAGAATAGTCCGTGTCCTTTTTGGCTTCAGTGAATGCCTGGTATATTCTGCGTACGCGATCATGGAGTATATCGCTGCACCGAATTAATAACGGTAAATGTAATCCAGCGCGTTCAGCTGCATTTACTATAGCCAGTAATTCAACTCCTTTTTGCTCCGGGTTTTTGCTGATTTCAATGTTTCCGTGCGCATTAATATTAAAATACCCATCACCCCAATGCTTAATGTTGTATAAGTTATCTTCTGATTGTGCATTGTTGTTCATTATTTGGTTCCCAAAGGATTACGAGGCTTGACTAATTCTTGATAAGTCGCGGGTTCTCTTTGTTGGGCAAATGGAAATAATCTTCCCCATAATTCACGTTGACTGAAATCAAGATCGGCAACAAGAACTGCAGGCTCATTTCGTGGCGCCTGAGCTAAAATTTCACCCATTGGTGTACTGATGAAACTACTGCCATAAAACTGTAAATCATCCTCACAACCAATTCGATTAACAGCGATGATAAAGGTATTGCTCATGATCCCTTGTGCTACCATTACTTTTTGCCACATGGGCTGACTATCAAACCCTGGAGCTGTTGGTTCACCGCCAATAGCGGTTGGATAAACCAGAATTTCGGCGCCTTTTAACCCATAGATTCGTGATAATTCTGGAAACCATTGATCATAACAAGTCGGTAAACCAAACTGGTGTCCTGCTATTGAATGAACAGGGTAATTGGAATCTCCTGGTTTAAAGTAAAAGTCTTCATGGTATTTTTCCCCGCTGGGTATATGTTGTTTGCGGGTAATGGCAATCAGCTCACCTTGAGTATTAAAGGCAACAGCGGTGTTGTACCCTGCTTTTTCGAACAAAGAGGCGGTAATACATACCTTATGTGTTTTAGCCATTTGACTGACAAATTGAGCTGTAGGTCCTGTATGGATGTCTTCCATATAAGGGGTTCCGTCAACGTCAGAACGAGTACAAAAATAAGGGCTCAAAGTGAGTTCCTGCAAACACACCAGCTCAGCGCCTTGTTGCGCTGCCGAAAATATTCCAGAGGCCAGACTGTCTTGATGTTCTTTAGCATGTTCATGCCATTGCTCCTGAACCAGTGCTACCCTTAATTTGTTTTCTGCCATTAGTTTTCCTATAAGTTGTTGCGTTAAAATAAAGTGTTTTGTCTGTAGACTAAAAATCCGACTATGTTATCAAAAAAAAATCTGTTTGTACCAGTATTAATTTTACTAAATAACACTTAATTGGTTTTGAACAAATTGTCTTGTAACCCGTTATTGATCAGAGCTTTCTACAGTCATCCAATCTCTTTGTAAACAATGCTTCTTTGTTTAGCCAAGGTGTTTTTTGTATTTGGGTTGAAATAGTCATTCATTGAATGAATTGAATTCGATAATGTATGAATTAAAAATAGTAGCATGGACAGTGACTTTAATGGATGTAAAATTCAGAAAAAATAGTGTAAAGATGCCCTTACCAGGTAAGGGCTAAATCGATTATTTCTTATTTAAACAGACTACAAAATTTAGAGTAGCAATCATCATCCTCGTTATCACTGTCACTGTCAGAATCCATACTGGATTGAGCTAGGGTTGCAGATCGAGACAACTCCGGAGTTCTTTTTCTTAAAACACTCTGAAATACTGTGTTGGGATTGCTTGAAGTTGATGAGGCAGGTTCAGATACAGTTACCTCAACAGAGGATTGTTGAGCTGGTGACGGTTCTTGTTTTGGGACTATAGAGGCTGCAATCAAGCGGAAGGAGCTGGACTGATCGTGAGCAGCTCCATTGATCATTTCAAGTTTGCGATTTATTTCAGAGAGCGTTTTGGAATCCAGCAAGGACAATTTTTTGCCTATGTTGTGCTCATGGTCTTTTAACAAGATTGGGAATAACATTGAAAACTCAAGGCAGGCATCAACACTAAAATCACGGCTAGTGAAAAACTGTTCTGGCTTATCACCTAAAAGGAAATCGATGTTACGACGCAGAGTAAAGGCTGATCTTACTTTGGTTGTAAATTCACCAGTTGTCGGAGCCAGATTTTGGATGCTTCGAGAAATAATATGATGTTGTTCTCTAGGGGCATGCAAGGCAAGCTTTGCTGCTATAGTTGATTCATTCTGTTCAATAACTTTGAATAAGCCTGGAAATTCCTGGAATGAGTCTATACTGTCCTCCGAGCGGCTGAAAAATTCACCGGGATTATCACCCAGAAGGAAATGATCGATATCTCGTTTTAGCGCAAAAGCCTGATTTATTTTGGAAGCAAACAGTGTATCGGAGAATATTTCTTCCACATTCTGAGCAACCTGGTCATGGGATTCGCTTGGGGTTGTCAGGGCTAGCCGCTCCGCTATAGCTGTTTCATTGTTATCGAGAACCTGTAAGGCTAAGTCTCTATAAGTGTTAAACAATTTTTTATCAAATTCTTTATTTAAAAGCAAAAGATGGGGATTTTTATTTCTTTTATCCAATAAGGCATGAATGCGATTTTTTACTTCATAGGCTTCGGCTAATACCGAATGGAAGGTTTGACCGTCTGCATGCGGTACTCTTGCCGCTTCAATGGCACGACCAAAGCTTTTTAATTCACCTTCAGGGCATTCTAAAACCATGCGGGTAGCCAACTCTTTTTTTTGTTCAGCCGACAATTGATCCAATCCTGCCCGGTGTGTCGCTAGGGCATCTCCAGTACCAAGATCTTTATAGGGGTTTTGTAACTCTTGAATTTCTTCTACCGTGTATCCCATGTAAATCTCCTTATATGCTCAGCTAGCGCTGATGTTTTTGTGAGGGGTAATCAAGCGAGACTCTATATTAGCGGATTCAATTTGCGCTGTCATGAAATTAAACTAAAGTTTTATTTACAGCTGTCGAATAAGTAATTAGATATTCGTTTTTGCCTTTAAAAACTACAATAACAACAAGGAGTAGGCAATGTCTAAAAATCATATGTTACAAGATCCCTTCCTGAATGAATTGCGTAAGGAAAAGGTCCCTGTATCTGTATTTCTGGTCAATGGAATTAAATTGCATGGCGTGGTGGATTCGTTCGATCAATACGTCGTCATGTTAAAAAACTCCATCACTCAAATGGTGTACAAACATGCCATATCCACAGTTGTGCCCTCTCGTATGGTGAAAATACCTACAGACGAGGCCTCTGGTGAGGACGAAGGAACTGTGGCAGACTAAGCTACTTTTAATTATTGGAATGAGCTGTGTTTGAACGTCCGCAAGGTGGTGAACGAGCGATATTGGTACAATTAGCGCTTCCAGGCGTTGATGCTGAAAAAGCCCTGGCTGAATTTGAAGAGCTGGCTCTTTCAGCACAAGCTGAGATTCTTGATTGTGTCCTGGGTACTCGTGCTACTCCTGATGCTAAATATTATTTGGGTAAAGGAAAAGCGGAAGAGATTAGTCAGTTAGTCAAAGCGCTTGATGCAGAGCTGGTTCTGGTAAATCATGAGTTATCTCCTTCACAGGAACGAAACCTTGAGCGGTTATTCGAATGTCGTGTTGTCGATAGAAGCGGATTGATTCTCGATATTTTTGCCCAGCGAGCCAGGACTTTTGAAGGTAAATTGCAAGTTGAACTGGCCCAGTTACAACATTTATCTACTCGTCTTGTTCGCGGTTGGACTCATTTGGAGCGTCAAAAGGGAGGTATTGGTCTGCGTGGCCCCGGTGAAACACAATTAGAAACAGACCGCCGTTTATTACGAGAACGCATTCGATACATTAATAAACGCCTTGAAAAAGTACGCTGCAGCCGTGATCAAAATCGTCAGGCCCGAAAAAAAGCAGATATGGCTACTGTGTCATTGGTGGGCTATACCAATGCCGGTAAATCCACATTATTTAATGCGTTGACTGGTGAAAATATTTATGCAGCAAATCAATTATTTGCTACCTTGGATCCTACGATGCGCAAATTGGAACTGCCTGGTTCTTTGCCAGTGATTCTGGCAGATACTGTAGGTTTTATTCGTGATTTGCCCCACCATCTCGTCGAAGCTTTTCGTGCAACTTTAGAGGAAACACAGCAGGCTAATCTATTAATACACGTCATTGATATTTCCGATCCTCACTGGCGGGACACGGTTTTTGCGGTTCAAAAGGTGTTGGATGAAATTGGTGTAAGCGATATTCCTGTCATTCAGGTTTTTAATAAAATTGATTTACAGGAAGGATGGGTACCTAAAATTGATTGCAACGAAGGCTCTTGTAAAGTATGGCTCTCCGCAGTAACAGGACAGGGTCTTGAGTTGCTAAAAGAAGCTATAGCGGCTCAATTGCATGGAGCTGTTCTTATTGAAGACATCATTTTAAATAGTGCTCAGGCTAAACTGCGCGCTCAATTGTATCAATTGGGGGCTGTATTGTCCGAATCGATCAATGAAGAAGGTGACTGGCAATTGAAAATCAGAATTACTGCGGATCAAAAACAACGTCTTTTACATCATTCATAGTGCCTATACAATTAATGGCCAGTCATAAAGCGAAAAAATTGAGTAAGAAATTGATTTTTCGTCATTTTAAATAATAAACGATCCTCCTGTTAATGTTCGCATAATAATCATTTCCTATAATGACCAATATTAGAACATATTTAATTTATGATATTCAGGATATAAAATGACTCCATTATTCCCAAGCGATGTTACTCCAATCACCATAATTCAAGGCCAGACGGGTGATTGTTATCTGTTAACAGCGCTCGATTGCATTCTGAATTCCGGAGATGAAGGATTACAATTAGTAAAATCTTTGTTTACTGAAACAGAAGATGGGGTATATCTGAGAATTAAGCGTACTGAAATCCATGCTACTTCTAACAATTTTAATCCCGATAAAATGAAGGATAAGTACATACATCATTTTGATCCCCTAACTAATGAAGACGTCTTCTTTATGGATAAGGCCCGATTAAAAGCTATTGATGAAGCGCGGGGTGGGGTGCAGACTAACGCCTTGGCTCTAAAAATTTTAGAACGGATTAGCTCTTATTATTATACAAGTGAGTGGTCAAATGAGGATCTTCTTGCCAGTATTGTGGCGCATAATATTCGAGCCCGTCATAGCACATCTTCTACAGAGTTTGTGGGCAAATTTATTGGAGTTGAGGCCCATGACACCAGAAATCTGGGTGAAATTATCAAGTTAAAGATGATTAATCCGGCACAACCCGTTTATATCAGTATGTCCTATGGTCGACCGGACCAACACGGGATCATACACAGTCGTCATGCTTTAAGAATTGACAGGGTGACTAAAAAAAGCGATGGCACTTATGATTTTGTGCTCATTAATCCTCATGATAATACAAAGCGAGAGACGTTTAATCTGGATGATATAAAAAAAAGAAATTATCGATTCAGTGTCTATAATACGAATGCACAAAATCACGAGCTGACCAAGGTGTTACTCATATGTCCAACTGCAGTGGGGCATTATGTTTTTCAAAATCCGCAGCTTCATCAGTTGTTGATTAATCAACAGGCTCGTGGGCCATTAAATAAGGATATTGTTAATTATTTTTATAATGTGTATCGCAGTATTCCTTATTTTGAATCCCTCTTAAATAAGCTATCTTCAGATGATGTAAACACTCTTTTGGATAGTATTCTGCTATCGCAAGGAGATAAGGATAAATTTATCAATTTATTCATTCAAATGATACCGCGTTTGGAATTACTCTCTATTATATACACCCGGGATAGTTCTCTGGATTTTAAGGCCATTGCTCAATTGATAGGTGATAGAAGTTCAGAATCATTAGTGCGCCAAGAATTGAAAAACCCTGAGTTTTTGAAGCGGGTTATAGAAGTTGCTTGTCGTGAAAAAAGTCTAGAGGTAGGATGTACCATGGCTCAGGCTCGAAATCTTTTAGAGGTTGGCCTGGTTCAGCATTACTTAAAGCCCTCCGATAATGCTTTATCTCGAAGCGGGGGGTTACGGACATTATTTTATAAGCAGTTATTTAATCAGGAAGACATCTTCCATTTATTTGGTTCCAATAAATTTTCTGAGAAGACGGTATTTGCTTATATTTATTTGAATGGACGTGTTGACGAACTATTAGTTGATGCCTTGAGACAGATGGATCACAGCATCATTGATGATCAGTTTCTAAATGAGCTGCTCCAGGATTTGAATTATAAAAATCCACAACAATTATTTGATTCATTTTTTGCCTTAAGTACCGTCAACCCTGCCCTGGCCAAAACCTTGAGTACCATGGCCAGTGCACGAATTGAGGAATTATTCAAAATTTCCCTGAAGGACTTTAATGCGTTACTAAATGCCCAACCTCATACTGATTTTCACCGCTGGTTTGGTTCAACACAAGCCCCAATGGATGAGAATGCAGCACAGAGTATTATCGATGGCTGGATTAAGAGGATTTCTGAATATCCCTTCGATTTTGATTCATGTCATTCTACACAAGATATTGAACATCAAATCCAGCTGTTGGTAAGGCAAGTGGAGGAGTTAATCGTAGCGAAACCTGAGCTTGAAGAAGCCATTCATATCTTAGGCAATACGGATGGCTATCATCCAGGCTTGAGGCATGCGCTGGAACATAAAATACAGCAGATTAGAAACACTGGTGCTCTCAAAGAAGAGGCGCTTACAGCAGATATTCGGGTTATGGAGTCTTACATCATTGCGATTAAAGGCTATTCGATATCTTTTAAAGAAGTCACTCAGGAACAAGATGTTGCTCCATATTTGCAGGTTTTGCAAGCCGGTCTTGACCGTCTGGTTTATAGTAAAGCGGATTTAGCTGCAGCAAAACTCTCTTTGGGTTTGTTTCATCCCTTCGTAATGCGGTTTGGTGATGCGTTGGATCAAAAAGAGAGTGAAATGCAACGGCTTGCCCAGGAGAAATATCAATATTTTGCTTCTGCAAAAAAAGCGATTGCCAATCAGGTCGATCGAATTAATGCGTTACAAATATATTTTGCCCCAGGCCAATCATCAGAGGAGTTGGTTAGAACGACTGATATCTTATTGAAAGCACTGGACGAATGTGCAGCATCAACAGATGAGTTGCGGCGAGCACAACATGTCTTGGGTATTTCTGGCGAAGTACATCCCGAAATCAAAAAGGCTCTTGAAGATAAACGGCAAGCAATTTATAGCGCTGCAGCCAAAGAAAAAAAGATTCAGTATTCTCTAGAGATCATTTCACGTTATGAACAAAAAATTAATGTACTTACAGTGAATTTTGGCCAATTAGAAAATGAAAAAGACGTGGCTCAAGCCGTTGGAGTATCCTTGAATCAACTAACCGCAATTATCCAACATAAAAGTGATTTACAAACAGCACGAGAGACTCTGGGGTATTCGGGCCGTCATCATCCCCGAATTCAGTTAGCGCTGGATAAGAAAAAACAGGAAATTCATCAGTGTGCCAACCAGCGTCTTGACGATTTACGCAAGGCTAATGAAGTAATTCGGTCTTGTGCACAGCATATTAGAGGATTACCTGTAGAGTTTTCAGGGATCACTACTCTAGAAGGTGTTGATAATCAAGTTATATCAATACTCGCTAAATTGGACGAGATAACTCAAAATCGAGCTGATTTAGTTGCTGCTCATCAGACTTTGGGTTTACGTCAACTTCACCACGTGATCTCCGATGCAGAAAAAGGAAAGAGAGAATCCGTAGTAGCTTCTGCCGATCATGCCAAAGAGCAAATAAATTCTTATCTTGACGCTCAAAAAATCCTGGTGCAGATTAATTTTTCAGAGCATTTGGAAAAAATCAGGTCTTTAAAAGAACGATTAGAAGAAGTTGCAAAAACGAATAAGAATTATGAAAGCGCAGCTCAAAAGGCTGCTGTGTTTTATACAAGAATAGAGTATGCGAAACAGGGATTTCTCAACTCGGGATTGCCCATTCAATTGAACCTGAAGGATTTTCAGAGGGAGTGCGTAGACGCCGTTTCTGATGCATTAATCGTTTTAAGTGTTCATAGAGGCTGGAAACAGACTTTGGTTAATTTTCTTAGTGATGCACTTTCAGTACTTTCTTTGGGTGTTGCTAATTTGATGACCGGTCAAGCAAGGTTCTTCAAGACAAAGACTCAATCTGAGGCTGTTATTCAGGATTTCTCGGAAACAATAAGCCGCATAAAAGTTGGAGGCGGAACCTGAAATTGAGAGAGCCAGTTCAGCTTTGGTTCTCCATCATCACTTTATTTAATGAGTTGACTGATTGTCCACCGTATAAAGTTTTTACTAATTGTCCTTTAGGATTGAAGATAAAGGTTACTGGTACTCCTGATATATCTCCAAGACGCAGATCGGTTGCGGGATCGTTAAGTAAACTGGGATAGTTGATATTGAAGCGTCGTATCAAATTTTTTTGTTCGAACAAAGGCAAGGCATCAAAATTTACTGCATATAAGGCAATCGGATTGTTTTTGTGTTGCTGATAAAAACGGTTAAATTCAGGTATTTCATCCAGGCAGGTTTGGCACCAGCCAGCCCAGTAGTTTATGAATACCCATTTACCTTTAAGCTTTGAAAATGGGGTACTCTGGCCTTGAAGGTCTTTAAGGATTACTTCCGCATAGCCAGGAGCGACGGAGATCATTAATAAAACAGTAGAGAATAGGACTTTAATTAGAAAGTTCATAATTACCTCATGGATATTGGAAGTTATTCTATCATATTATTTGAATTTGTTTATTGAATAAAAATCCCCATAGCACGGCTGTCCCATTAAAAATATGACGTCTTTCCGAGCGTAGCGAGGAATCTCCTGCAAGGTTGCACGATCCCATTAAAATGCGGCTATTAAAATCATATCAGTCGAAATGATATAAAAATCCAGGTACATCTTCTGATGACATCATTAAATTCCTTGTAAAAAAAAAGAGTTTAAAAGGTAATGATAATTAATGCATTAATTCAGATTGTGCCAATTTGCAGGAGATTCCTCGCTACGCTCGGAAAGACGTCATATTTTTAATGGGACAGCCGTGAGCCCCATAGGGTGTGCAGTCTATTTTGCTTTCTTGCGACGTGTTCCTGAACCTTCAGCATATCATTAAAAACCAGTTCAGCTCTACTTATCGAATTCCCGCGGCTTCGACCCTGTCTCTTGCACGCAAATCTGACTTTTCTCCAAGATTCTATATTTGTGACCAAGAGTCAGGGCTGTGACCGCCGGAATTTGAAGGATGAATCTGGATTACATATCGACCGAAATCCTATGGCTTGCGGGACGTCGAATTCGATAGTGTCAACACACTTTAGATTGCCAAGGTCACATTTTCCTGTGTTTCCGGAATTTCCCCGGGCTTCTCCATGCGCTTCATTTTTAAAACACTGTATTTCTTTAGGCCGTCCAGCGCGTCCATCCTGTCTTTTAAATTATCCCACTCGAACGCTTTAGTTCTCCAGTCAAGAACGCTTCTATCCTGTTCTGGAGTACAGCTGCTCTCAGCTATCGGCTGCCGTTGCGGTTGTCTATTGTGTTCGTCTAACATAATTTCAATTTTTTTAATTGCTGAAACGGGTTGTACTTGTCCTTCGTAGAGAGAGGGAAACAGGCGAAGTTTGGTTACCAGTTTGAATGCCTCCCATTTACTGGTTAATTCAACGTAGCCATGTTCTAAAGGGTTTTCCCGTAATGCTTCATATTCAGTTGGTGATATAATATGAATTGTATTGAGTTTTTTACGGTAAAAGACTTTATCCCCGCTTAATACAATCAGCGGTTGATGTTGTCTGGAGTTAAAATCAACATCAGGCAAGTGTTCAAGACCACCAAAATTTTGGTGTTTAGGAACAGGGGCGCCATGTAACACGTCATTAATATCTTGTAAGGACTTAGTCATTCCGTCAATGCATGCTTTACGATTGTGTTGATCCAGACAGGAATTAATTGTTCCATCGCCACGAGCGCGCGTTGGCGCTTCATTCTCATTAGGCGTTGGATCATAGGGTCTAATGGTAAACACGCCTATACGATTTATTTCATCGTGCAGGTTGTTGGCCAAAATGCTTCCCCAGGTTCCAAAGCGATCTTGCAATATTTTGCGCAGGTCGCCAATCATGGCCATATGACCGGTAGCAAAATGATCGGTATAGTAATGAAATGTAAAAAACTCCATTGACAGTGCCTGAGCATGATATCGATGTGCCAGATCAAATAATGTTTTGTGGGGCGGTGTAATTTTATTAGAGGAAAAAGAATTTTTTATTGATTGAAAATCAGGATTTTCAGATTGATATGCCGTGTCTTTTGCCCATTGTTTCAATTCATAGGCCAGGTGAGCGTACCTTAACGCAATAGAATGACCTAAAACATAGACCCTTAAAGACCAGGGGGTAAAGTGAGTCTGATTTCGAGTCAGCATTTCTCCATAATTTTTAACCCGAAAAACATACATCAGTTGTTTCATATAAAAATCAAGGGTCGGGGAGAATGGGATGTAGTTGCTGTTGGTGATGGTATAAATGGTATCAATTTGTTTACGAGAGACATCCGGTGAGGCCAGGTTATTGTAAGCCTTAATTAAGGCTGCTTCCTCCTTGGGCTTGATTTTTTTGTGGATGAGGTATTGACCTAGATCAATTGAGGATTTAAATCGATCGCATTGAGGTAAATCCAAATCCATAGTCCAATTTGCCTCAGTAAAAAAATCTCCTGCCATGGCGATGATTTCACCAGCCGACACTTCCAGCTTCATGGGCTCAGGCAAGTTGTTGTCACTAAAGCGTTGCAAACGAAGATGCAGCACGCCAGAGTCGTCAATCCTTAAATAGGGATTGTTTTCTGTATTTTCCAGTCTTAATGCATTGCCCAGTTCAGTATGTTCATTTGTATCCATGACGGTTTCCTTTCGTTCCTTGATTCATTTTTTAGAATAGCTTTGTTTTCAAAAGTCTGCCATCAAGCGGAGCTTTTAAAGGGCAAGGAACGCGATTGATGACAGGATTGATAGGAAGGGAATGTATTTTCAAAGATGCCAGTAAGAGCAGACTGAATATAGGGTAGTAATAATTTCGAATTTTATTATGGTTTTAATTATTAAATCACTTTGCTTTTATTGAATACCCGTGCGTTTTAATTGATCGGCACTGCATTTTTTAAATCATGTCTCTTTTCTTAAGTAAACAACAATAATGGATGTCCTGTCGATTCATGTTCCTTTGAAAAAGCAATATATTGGTCTAGAATTAGTCAATATGATTTTTTTGTTGCCCGAAGGTCCTATTATGGCTTTTTTAAAAAGGATGATTCTGATTTTGCTCTTTCCAATTGGCTCTGTGAACTCAGCTCACTATCTTACAACAAGTGAAATAAAAACTCTTCTTTCTGGCCATTCTTCAGTTTTTTTCGGTAACCACGGTGGGGTTAAATTTACAGGGTATGGATGCTGGAATAAAAACGGCTCCATTTATGGATACACTTATATACTTGGAAAAAAAAGAAATTGGACAGGAACCTGGTATATTAAAAACAATCAATATTGTCGTACTCTTAACGCCTATGGGAAATCTCAATTCAGATGTCTTCGAGTGCAACAAATTAATACAAACACCATACGCTTTATAAAATCAGATGGTTCCATCAGCAGTACCTCCAAACTGCAATAAACGTTTACTAACGAACAGGAGTAGCTCCACAATCAGATGGCTGATGATTTGTTTTTAAGCCACTGTCCTAATAGAGAATTCATGATGGTACGAGCCGTCCTTAATGAATCAGAGTCAGAGGAGTCAGGACTGTGTAAATCCTCACAATGTGCTGCGCCTTCTATTATCTGGTAAGTCAATTTAAGATTCACTGCGTTACCGTTTAATTCAGAGAGAGACAATATTGACCAGGGATCATTATCGCCATTGGTAAAATAAATGTTGGACACCAGATCATCCATTAAAGGGAAATAAAATGATTTATTAAGTTTGGCGGTGTTAGCCGGTTTACTTAAACCAAACAAACGTTGGCAAATAGTTCGATGATATTCCAGATTGATTAAAGACGATCGTGCCGATAGCCAATAATCTGGGTTGGCATTTTGCCAATAACCGTATTCGGTACAGGATTGATAGTACCATTGTCGCGTACCCACTCCCTTTTTATAATCATCGGGGTTTTCACTCATCGCTCCCTGGGCTGTAATTTCTACCGCAGAAACATCCATGTCTTTGTAGAGTTTTTTGGCAAAATCAGAATAGCCGATAAGAGGCGTTGAACTGGTGGATAAAGCCTGACAAAATGAATTTCTCATTCCGTATTGAATTGCAGCGGCGCCCGTATCCGCAATTAGATACAAGAAATCAACCGGATCGCGAACTTCCGTTGCTTCAAATAAACGTTTCATCTCCTGTAATTTATGGTCATCGCTTAATGTTGCTTCTACTTCACGAACTACAGAGCGTATCTGTTCTGCACATTCAGGCCCAGCTACTTTAGCAACATGAGCATCGTATTCATAAAAATCCTCTTTGGCCATTACCGGAGCGGATGAAGCAAGGGACCCGGCAATCAAATAAGGGTATTTTAATCGATAGTAAGCCGATAATGATCCGGGATAAGACCCTCCGAAGGCTATCCAGGTTCCCGTCCAGTTCCGTTCTTTGCTCATTTGACGCTGGAAATAAGCTAAATCGTCCAAAGCAGCTTCAGTAGATAAAAAGCGCAGATCTTCTGCTGAAAAGGTGTTTCGAGGCAGGCTTTCTCCATAATAGCGATGTTCCAGGGCAATCATTTTGGCATGATGTTTTTTTGCATAAGTCCTTATCGCGCCATTCAATGCTCTAGGAGTACATGCGGACTCACCGCAAATATAGAAAAATACAGGGTCAGTCGCTTTAGGGCCATAGGTTTCATCGACATAATAGCGCTGAGCAAAAGTGCCCAATTCAGGATGATTGTGATCGAGGCGTTGCATGAATCTTGATGTTTTTATGGAGTTGCTTGCCAATAAAGGTTGCTGATTTTCCTGATGTTTTTGCAAAAAAAGCTCAAGAGGTCCGGCATAACTAAGGGACAGGCAGGATACTAATCCCAATCCAATAAGAGCAGCGCTTTTAATATAATTCATCACTTTGTTCATCCTTGATTACATCACTGATACCATCATCTGGTCATCTCAGCGGATCATATGTCATTTATTGCAGGAATAATGGTATTGCTTATTCAGAATTAAAGAAAGAGTAATGTGATGAGACGATTGTATTTTTTTATGAGGCCTTATTTTATTTCAATCCAAAGGCAGTCCCGGTTTGAAGAATCAAGCTGACTGGAAGAAAATATTGCATCATGTTTACTTTTGTGACATTATGAGAGGGTTTTTGATTTTTGGACTCTACCCATGTTAAAAAAAATCGCTCTTTGTGCCATGTTTTTGTCCTCCTCTTCTCTTGTTGCTGCCACTGAAGTGGATTTGTACCAGGCGCCTCTTAACCGTTTAAATCAATTTCCCTTAACTCAGGACGCTTCGAAAACAACTCGAGCATTAAATTCCTCCCCTAAAAATAATTCTTTGCAACAAATGAATCAAACTAAAGAGGATAATGAGGTCATAACGCGCTACCAACAAATGTACAAAGGCATACCAGTGATCGGTGCCCAGATCATGATAACCAAAACTGGCAAGCAGGTTGGAATCTCCAAGGACAATGCCGAAGTGAACGGACATTTACTGGAAGACATTCAAATTGATATAAAGCCCGCCATCAGCAGTCAACAGGCATTGGAATTAGCTAAAAAATCCTATTTTAATGTTAATCCCCAAGCGGATACCCAACAGGAAAAAACTGAATTACAAATCAGACCAGGCGAGAATGATGAGTTAACGCTGGTGTATTTGGTTTCTTTTAAAAGCATTCAAAAAGATGGCAAGCCGAGTTGGCCTTTCTTTGTCATTGATGCGAAAACCGGGGCTTTCGTGAGCCAATGGAATAATATTAAAACCTATCTGGACAGCGGCCCAGGTGGCAATGAAAAAGTTCATGAGTACTGGTACGGAAAAGATGGTTTGCCAGGACTGGAGGTTACTCAACGGGGTAATCAATGTGTGATGGATAATGCCAAAGTGAAGTTAGTTAATCTGTATTCCGAATGGGATTGGGATAATATGATTAACACGCCTTTTCAATATACCTGCAACAATAATGTAGAAGAAAATATTAACGGTGCCTTTTCTCCAAGTAATGACGCCTACTTTTTTGGACACACTATTGTCAATATGTACCGGGATTGGTACGGTCTAAATGCGCTGCAACAGCCCGATGGTAGACCCATGAAATTAGTGATGCGTGTCCATTTTGGTACACAATTTGACAATGCCTTTTGGGATGGGCAGGCCATGTCTTTTGGGGATGGCGAGGACTTTTATCCTCTGGTTTCTCTCGATGTTGCAGGTCATGAAGTAACACATGGGTTTACCGAACAACATTCAGGTCTTGAATACCATGATCAGTCCGGCGCTTTGAATGAATCCATGTCCGATATGGCTGGACAGGCATCTCGTGCTTATTTGCTAGAACAAAATCCCCTTATGTACAATAAAGCATATTTACAACCGAATGAAATAACCTGGGGCATTGGTGAGACTGTAGTCCGCGAAGCTTTTGGAAAAGCACTGAGATTTATGGATTATCCTTCTTCTGACGGCAGCTCTGCTGATTGTCTTGATAAAAATCTTGCTCAAAGCAAAGGGGCATATTGTGCAATTAGTTATGATGAGCTGATTGCTTTCGCAGAATCAAATTTTAGCGATCCTCAATATCGTCAAAATTACATAGTCCATACAGCGAGTGGCGTGTTTAATAAAGCATTTTATTTACTCTCCAAAGATTTGGGAATCAAAAAAGCCTATCATTTAATGGTCATTGCCAATATGAAATATTGGACTCCTGCAACGGATTTTATATCTGGAGCCTGCGGCGTCGTTTATGCGGGTAGGGAGCTCGGTGTGGATTCAGGTGTGATTCAATCTGCTTTTGGTCAGGTTGGAATTGATACTTCAAATTGTGCTGTATAACATGTGTTGACCCTTAATTGGCTTTATTGGATTGAGGGTTTACTGCATTTTGAATCAATCAATGTATCTGCATGATGCACTCAGAATTTTTTTTGCGCTAAATGTTGTTTGCTGAGCATGGAAATTAGTATATAATCACCATGCTGGGAATTACCCTGAAATTTGACTGGATTAAAATTTTAAGCGGGCATTCTGTCTGGAGTTGTTGCTAAGTGCTCCATAAGCCCTAAGTGCTGCGTAGTAGTTGAACAAGTCAATTGTTAACTGAACTAGCCATCCATCAGGGATATCTATTAATTTTGTGTTGAGAACTGAATGGCCATATATTTTATTACCACTGGCATATTAATTTTGAGTTTATTCTGTGTCGCTGTGATGGTAATTAAACTTCGTAGTGCCCCTTCCGTTCCTCTGACATTAACTCAATATGTCAAACTTACCTTTAGCGGCATAGTTGCCTTTATTGCAGATACTTTGGGAGTAGGCAGTTTTGCTGTCAATGTTGCCCTGGCTAAATTATTAGGTACTTTTCGTGATGATGAATTACCTGCCGTTAATAATGGCGCACAGGTTATTCCCGGTGCCATTGAATCCTTATTTTTTATGCATTTGGTTGATGTAGATTTAACTACTTTATTAACTTTGGTTGCCGGAACCTGCATTGGCGGTTTATTGGGTGGTTTTGTTGTGAGTCAGCTGAGTAAACAAGCCATTCGTTTGGCAATGATGTGTTCGTTTGCGTTAATCATTGCGCTTTTAATCTCCCACCAGTTTCGTTTATTACCCGTTGGCGGTGATTTGATTGAGCTGCATTCATGGAAATTAGTGATAGGATTTTTTGCACTGGTAATCTGCGGGGCGTTGACTTCAGTAGGTGTCGGTTTATTTGTCATGGTTCAAGGGGTGTTGTTTGTCATGAACATATCACCTGTTGTTGCTTTTCCTATTATGACGACAGCTGGTGCAATGCAACAACCGCTTACAACGTTGGTCTTTTTACAGCAAAATAAGATCCCTCTAAAGAAAACCTTGATTTTAAGTCTTTCAGGGTGTTTGGGGGTGATGATTACCATTCCTGTTTTCACGCAACTAACAATCAGTTGGTTACACACACTCTTATTATTTATATTAATCTATAATCTGATTGCTATTGGCCATACTTATTTTCGCTCCAAACCAAATAAAAATCGTGCACAATCGAGTGGTGCATTGGTTGCAGTGGAGTAACATTTTATTTTTGCAGGGTATTCCTAAAGTCAGGTAGCCTCGATATATCCCATTCAATTGGCTCACTGCATCGCTTGGAACTTACAGACAACATAAGTTGCATCTACTTCGTTATTCTTATCCCTCGGTAAGGATAAATCACCCAAAAGTGCTTCGTTCAACCTGACAATGCAGTAAGTTCGCGTTCCAGTATCGGGTTTTAGGCATATATAGTATAATCAGCACAAATTTTAGATAACAGTGCATACTATGGAAGAGCAAGTCAGTAAATCACAGAAAAAAAGAGAAGCCGATTTTTTACAAAAAACAGCGGTAAAGTTTATCGATTTAAGTGAAGCAAAATTAGATCTTTTGCCTCTTACCGATAATTTGCGTAAAGCAATTGTCGATGCAAAATCGATTAAAAGTCATGGTGCCAAAAGACGTCAGGCTCAGTTAATCGGTAAATTAATGCGTGCAGCCGATTATGAAGCAATACTTGAGGCATACGAAAAAATCCTTGAAGAAGACAGTGCTATTACCGCTAATTTTCATGAAATTGAACAATGGCGGGATAAATTGATTCATGAGGGTAAAGATGCTTTAACCGAGTTTATTAATCTATATCAACCAGAAGACGTGCAACAGCTAAGACAGTTGATAAAAAAAGCAGTTGATGATCAGATGAAGGAAAAAAATACAGGCGCGGCAAAAGCTCTTTTTCGCTATTTAAGGACTTCTATATTATGAATTATCCATTATTTGTAAGTTGTCCCAAAGGACTCGAATATTTGCTGGAGGAAGAGCTTAAAGCCTTAGGTATGCATATCACCCGAGTCAGCCCGCAAGGGGTTTATGGGGAAGCGACCCTACCGGTAATTTACCAGCTGTGCTTGTGGTCACGTATAGCCAATAGAATTCAATTGGTTTTATTTAGTGGTCATGCAGCCAATGAACAGGCACTGCATCAACTATGCACTGGCTTTCATTGGCAGACCGTGTTCACTCATGATAAAACCATAGCCATAGAGTTTCACGGTGCTTCTGAGCAGATTCGCAACACCATGTACGGAGCTCAGGTCGTCAAAGATGGAATTGTGGATCATTTTCGGCGTTTGAATGGATCACGACCCAATGTAGACAAAGAAAGGCCGCAAATTCGTATTCACGCACATTTAAAAAATGATGTGTTAACAGTCAGTTTTGATTTAACGGGTTACAGTCTTCATCAGCGAGGATATCGTAGCAAAGCAGGAGCAGCTCCTTTAAAAGAAAATGTAGCAGCTGCTTTGTTGATTCGGGCAAAATGGCCAGAACTAGCTGCCAAGGGTTATGGTTTGCATGATCCTTTTTGTGGCTCAGGAACACTTGTCATTGAAGCCGCGATGATGGCAGCGCATATCGCACCAGGGTTGCTACGTCAGGATCAGTCTTTGCAATATTGGGCGCAACACCAAGAATCCCTTTGGGAAAAAATACGGCTTCAGGCTTTGCAGCAAGTAAAACCCCTGACAGTGAAGCTTACCGGCTCGGATAACGACAGTAAATTAATTGCATTAGCGCGTTCTAATGCCGAGCGGGCGGGAGTTACTCCTTTAGTCGAGTTCAATAATCGGGCCGTGGGTGATTCGCGACCGACAGATAAGACGGGATTGGTCGTTTGTAATCCGCCATATGGTGAGCGATTGGGTGATGCGACACAGCTTGTACCAGTATATCAACAGTTGGGAAGTACGCTGCATCAATATTATCAAGGGTGGAAAGCCGCCGTACTTACTTCAAATCCAATCCTGGCGAAGGCTATAGGACTGCGAGCAGGTAAACAATATACCTTGTTTAACGGCCCCCTTGAATGCAAATTATATTGTTTTGATATCTCCGCTGAGAATGAATTAAAGGGGACGCAATCAAGTACTTTGTCACCAAATGCACAAATGTTGCTGAATCGACTGGAAAAAAATCGGAATCATTTGCAAAAATGGGCCAAAAAGAACGATATTTCCTGTTACAGGATGTATGACGCGGATCTGCCAGAATATGCTTATGCAGTTGATATTTACAACGATTATGCTGTGCTACAAGAGTATGCGGCTCCAGCCAGTATCCCGGTGCAAAAAGCGGAAAAACGCAGTTTGGAAGTAATGCAGGTGGTGCCACGGGCACTTGGCATCAATCCCGATAAATTAGTGCTGAAACAGCGCAAGCAGCAGAAAGGGACAGAGCAATACCAAAAAATGGATAAGACACGACACACGATGGTGGTGACTGAAGGTCGAGCCAAACTCATCGTGAATCTCTATGATTATCTGGATACCGGTTTGTTTTTAGACCACAGACCCTTACGATTGCGATTTGCCCAATTGAAGCCCGGAACTCGATTTCTCAACTGTTTTTGTTACACGGCCAGTGCCAGTGTTCATGCTGCGTTGGCAGGTGCCGTCACAACAAATGTTGATTTATCCAATACTTATTTAAAATGGGCAGAAGATAACTTTAAACTCAACCAAATTGATGTCTCAAAACACCAGTTTATTCAATTTGATTGTAGGGAATGGTTAAAAATCACCAGAGATCGATTTGATGTTATTTTTCTGGATCCCCCCAGTTTTTCCAATTCGAAAAGAATGACGGATACGCTGGATATTCAGCGAGATCATGTTCTTTTAATAAACTCGGCAATGCGCTTGCTTAATCCGGATGGTGTTTTGTATTTTTCTACCAACTTTCGCCAATTTAAACTGGATCCTTTGCTTAAGGAAAAATACTCCGTACAGGATATTAGTACTCAGACTATAGATCAGGATTTTAAAAGAAATAATAAAATTCATCATTGCTTTAAATTGGTAATGCCGCAATTTGCTGGTTAATTAGTTCCCTGATAGAGTGCGCAGGATGCAATAAAAAGGTTCCTGCGCCGGGTCAAAAATGGGATTTAATGCGATTCCGCTTTAGCAGTACCGTAGATTTGCTCTTTTAGTTCGTTCATATATCCAGCCATAAAAAAAAGTTCTGCTGTGAGAAAGAGCGGTGCGATTAACGCCTGGCCCAGATTGGTCATGAATGCGGGTTGTTTGCCTTCAATATAATGACCATAAAATTGTAATCCCCAACCAACAACAAAGGTTATCAAGAATGCCCAAAGACCAACTTTGGTGGGACCGTAATAATTAAACCAACTGGCCAACCATAATAATATGAGCAAAATTGGTGTAAGAGCCAAGGCCAGTTTCCAGTGCAGTCTAAAGTAATAAACTAAAAAGACCAGAGTTGTTAGACAGGCCAGATTGGTTGAATAGACCCCAGGAACACTAATTTTAACGAACCCTAACAGGATCATCATGGAGAGGATGATTAAAGGCACTCCTGCCATATGAGTGTAGCGAGTCATCGCATTTTGGTGGTATTCCGCATAAAATTGAGCTTGCTCAACAAATGATTTCATTATAATCACCCTGATTTATATTCCATTAAGAAAACATAGCACAATATGGCATTAACTACCAAAATGAAAGCGAGTAAATAATAAAAGAATACTGTACATGACAAAAAAGCGGTCTTGCTCGAACATTAGTGCACGATAGCTTTTTTGTTATATACAGCTTAATTAATCCGCCTCGCTAAAAAACATTTGGAAGTTCCCTGGAAGAGAAGTTAATGTAGATTATGATGTTTAGGGTGTTGTAATGAGTATTCGTCATCAAAGGTACGGAAGCAGAAACAGCTTCCGTAATGATTAATTAATATTAATGGGTTTTTCTGAGGTATCTGGACATTTTTAATGGGGAAATCATATCGTCTGCCTGGACTGCAAACGCAGATACCTCGGGGACATTGGTTTCATATTGACAGATCCAGCTTCCCTCTCCATCATCTTCAGGCGTAGGCGAACCTGACATGGTTGAAAGAATTTGATTGCTTTCTTCGATAGCAATATCTTCAGAGTCTGCATTAATTGCCCCCATGATAAATACCCAATTAGAAGAGGTATCGTAATGGCTTAAATTAAATGTCAGATATAAGCCTTCAAGAATTTCCGCAGCGTTGGTCATTCCCTCTGCCTGTACGGCTGCCATTCCAGGACATATTTCGGGCTTATCTTGGGCAGCGAAAACAGAGCTGGCAAGGACTAAAGCGCTAACAAAAGTGGCCAGCTTTGATTTGAACATCATGTTACATCTCCTTGTTACATAGGGTTAAAATTCATAGAGAGACTAACAAGTTGAATATTCTGTTGCAACTATTTTGACTAGGTAAATTTTTAGCAGGCAGAACGCTTAATTGATCAAAAAGTATATTTTCCTAAAATATACAAAACATTGCCATTGTTATTAAATCCAGGAATATAGGTTGCGGCTATTGCCATTTTTTTATAAAAAATTGATGTCCAGGGAAGTATTCCTGGAAAGGGCATGTAATTATTGATATCAGAACGAGCGGTAAGCAGTACAGAATATCCAAGCCCCGCTTTTAAATTGGTGTTCAGAGTTGCTACTTTTAAATAAGCGTAACCCGCAGCAGGCTCCCAGTCAGAGTGAGAATCAAGAAATGCTATAGCAAATAAACCATGCCAATTTCCCTTCTCATCAAACAGCCCCTTCCCAAGTCCTCCGCCTAAGGCGGCTTCATTATAGGATGCTATTTTTTCTCGGCTGTACGTATAACGATTATGCCAGGCGTAGCCAGAAACATAGAGATCGGTATCACCTTCAGTCCAAACCTGATGAAGCCGTTGACACACTGGTTTTAAAAAAGATATCCAGCGAGAACAGCTGTCTTGTAACTTTGCAGTAGAGGCGTTCGAGGTTAATGTACACATCATCAATAAACTGGAAGTTATTCTTTTCATTCAAATTTTAACCTTTGTGGGGTTTCTCCCAGCCTTTGTTTAGTGTTAGAGTTAAATGGTGAACGGTTTTAGTTATATGGACCTTAACCAGACGTCATATTTCAACAACACAGAATTAGGTGCTGAAATAAAAAAGTCATAAACCTGAGAGCATACTATCATGGACTTGTTTCGCAAAAAAGATATTGCTGATTCGTTAGATAATGAAACGCATTTAGCCAAATGCCTCACTGCATTCGATCTTACTTTGTTAGGCGTGGGCGCTATTATAGGTGCTGGAATTTTTATTCTCACGGGCATCGTTGCAGCGACTCAGGCTGGCCCTGCAGTAATAATATCCTATGTTATCGCTGGATTTGCCTGTGCCTTTGCAGCATTGTCCTATGCTGAACTGGCTGCCTCAATCGGAGGGTGTGGAAGCGCGTACGGATATGCCTACGTCGGATTTGGTGAATTGCTGGCCTGGATTGTTGGCTGGGATTTATTATTGGAATACTCCATCTCGGTTTCAGCAGTTTCAGTGGGTTGGAGCGGTTATGCCAATGATTTTCTCTTAGCATTGAAAATACATATTCCGAATTATTTATTGCATGGTCCCGAAGATGGGGGCGTATTTAATATCCTGGCTTTTTCTATTATTGCTGTTTTGACTGGTTTATTGGTTATCGGAGTAAAGTCCAGCACCCGTTTTAATAACCTGATGGTTATAATCAAGTTATTTGTAATTTTTATTTTTATAGCGATTGCATCTACGGAAGTGCGCGCAGAAAACTGGTCATCATTCATGCCCTTTGGCTGGTCAGGAGTAATGAAAGGAGCCTCGTTGATATTTTTTGCTTATGTTGGCTTTGATGCCGTTTCTACCGCTGCGGAGGAAGCCATTAATCCGCAACGTGATTTGCCCAAAGGGATTATAGGCTCCTTAATAATTTGTACTGTCTTATACATTATCGTTTCAGGATTGCTTACTGCCATTGCTCATTACACAACGCTTAATGTTTCTTCACCGATCAGTCATTCACTGCTGGTTTTGGGGCATAAAACAGCAGCTGGTTTGATTGGAGTGGGCGCTATAGCCGGATTAACCACAGTGATGCTTGTTTTATTTTATGGCTTAACCCGAGTATTTTTCGCCATGTCTCGCGACGGTTTGTTACCCAGGATATTTTCTAAAACAAATCCCAAGACCAAAACTCCAGCCCGTATCATTGTAATGTGCGGTATTTTAATGGCTTTGTTTGCTGCAGTTACTCCAATTACCACTTTGGCTGAGTTAGTGAATATAGGTACATTATTTGCCTTTATCATTGTTTGTGGTGGTGTTTTATATTTGCGGAAAACACAGCCAGATATGCACAGACCCTATAAAACTCCGGGAATGCCTTATGTCCCCATATTAGGAATAGTCAGTTGTTTGTATCTGATAATGAATTTACCCTGGATCACTATTTTGCGTTTTGCTGTCTGGATGATAGTGGGCATGGTGGTGTATTTTTCATTTAGCCGTAAAAACAGTGTGCTGCACATAGGTAAAACCTGTTCGGCAGAATAATCATTTTATACATGGTTAACATCATTGCAGCAGCAACCATTGTTGCTGCACGCAAATCTGACTTTTCTCCAAGATTCCATATTTCTGACCATAGGAGTTTGTCCTAAATTAAATATAGTAACTACTTTTGGTCATTAGTTTCGATACAATACTCATTAATTGTTTTACAGGGTAAGGAAGTTCTGCTGCTCCAGCATCAAGAGCCATTGCGGCGTGATGCTCTTCATCCGCTTGCATTTGCTGAAGTATGGACCTGGATTGTTCATCTTTGTCTGGTAAGCCTTCTACATGTTTTTTTAAATGGGCGGTTACCTGTCGTTCCGTTTCAGCAACAAATCCCAGGCTTATTTTATCTCCAGCAAGTCCAGCAATGGCGCCAAGGAATAGTGAGCCGCAATACCAGAGCGGGTTCAGTAGGCTGGGTTTAGAGCCTAACTCCGACAAGCGCTCTTCGCACCAGGCTAAATGATCGGTTTCTTCTATAGCTGCCTGAGTCATTTGTTCTTTGACATGGGCTAACTGGGCAGTTAATGCTTGTCCTTGATACAACGCCTGGGCACATACTTCACCGGCGTGGTTCACTCGCATCAAGCCTGCAACATGTTTTTTTTCATTAGAAGAAAGTGGTACGTTATTCATTTGTGCTGCAGGGGATGGACGAGAAGAAGTTCGCTTTGGAGGGGGAAGTAATGTGCGAAGGGCGGTGTCGATTTCGGTTATTAGATGATCAAGAAAATGGGGTGTTCTCATAGAAACTTTAGATAGGATTCCAATACCCTATGTTAACTTGATTAATGTATACTTTGAAGTCATTCATGGATTTAATTTTACCTCGCTCATGGTGCACTATCGTTATAGAATAAGGTAAATCAATAATGTTACAAGGGATTGCGGTGACTAAGAACACCAATTTTTTAATTTATGGCTCTTATGGGTATACCGGCTCATTAATTGCAGAACTGAGTGTGAAGCAAGGGCTGAATCCAGTGTTGGGTGGACGAAACAAAGAGCAGTTGATTCGTCAGTCGAATGCGTTAAATCTTGAATATAGAGTTTTTGATCTTGAGGATTTGGAACAAACCACAAAAATTTTAGAAGACTTTACTGCCGTTTTGCATTGTGCTGGCCCCTTTATCAATACCTATTCAAAAATGGTTCAAGCCTGCCTTGCTTCAGGGACGCATTATGTTGATATTACCGGTGAAGTGCAGGTCATTGAACAATTGATGACTTTGAATGAACAGGCTAAATCGTCTGGGATTATGATATTGCCAGGTGCGGGTTTTGATGTTGTTCCTAGTGATTGTCTGGCTCGGTACTTGAAGAGCAAATTGCCTGATGCCATAGAGTTAATTCTTGCCATAGGATTTTTGCAAAAGGGAGTCAAATCCGGTTCGAGTGTTTCTCGTGGAACAGCGAGAACGATGATGTCAGGATTTTCCGAAGGTACTCTCATTCGAGAAAACGGCCATTTAATGCAGAATTCCAAGAACTGGAAGATGCGGACCTTTGATTTTGGCCTTAAAAAATCGCTAACTTGTGCTACGATTTCCTGGGGCGATTTAGCTTCAGCCTGGTGGAGTACTGGAATACCTCATATTGAAACCTACATGGCATTACCCAGAAAAGTGATTCAATTGCACCAATGGATAAATCCAGTTAAATCATTATTTAAATGGGCTCCTATTCAGCATCTTATCGACTATAAAATCAGACGATTACCTGAAGGGCCATCCAGAGACGAGCGGCATAATTCCCTTTCCAAAATATACGGTGAAGTGATTAATCGCGAGGGCATCAAGAAAGCCGCATTGATGACCACACCAAATGGCTATGAATTGACGTCAATAATTTCTTTAGTCATTATGAAGCATATTTTAGCAGGAAATGCTCCTGTTGGTTTTCAGACACCATCTACTGCTTATACGGAACATCTTATTATGGAAGTGCCTGAAGTGACTCTTGATGATGTGGTTTGATGAACTGCTCAATGGCGGTTAAATAGTTCGGTGCTGGAGCGCGTTAAATGTTAGGCTCTAGCGAGGATTAAAAATCCATTGATGCGGGGGTTTTTGAGTCAGGGGGCATCTTTTCGAGAGGAGGATTCCCCTGTTTTGATGCGTGATCCAGTGGTTGATCGTACAGTCTAAGCCTTGAATCGGCGCTTTGATTGGTATGATACCCGTGAATCTGCTCGGCTCTTTGTGAATGCTTAGTATCCAATCGTTCCATTTCTGTAGTATTGATAGCTATAACCAGAGTGTTTTTGATTGTATTAATATACAAGGTAATCATTTCAGTTAATGCTTTTAATCCAAAATTGTTTTTAATTGCATATCCTATTATTTCTATAAGCCGTGCAAGAAGACTCAGTGTGTATTTGGGGGGATTGTAGTCAATCTTTCCTAGCACTTCATTGACTCGTCGCCCCAGATCCTGAATTAGGGTGCCAATGCAGGTGAAAGCGGCTCCACCGATGTACCCCAAATTGCCTGCAAAGAGGATGATTTCCCTTACGAGAAAGAATAAAGCCTCTACCAGCCCTGTTAAAGTGCTATTGAGCAATGATTGTTGATGAATCTGATAGGTACGGCCTTGCATATTTAATAAACTGCGTAGCATGAATTTTAATTCAGATGAGCTATTGGACTTAATCAGAAAAGTGTAATGTGCTTCAATAGCCTCCAGGATGAGATGATATTTTGTATCCCTGCTCAGCGGAGAATTATTGACAATAAAGTTGATTTGACTGCGAATGGACGTAACAAAGGTGGATAGGGCGCGGTTTGAGTCAAAATTCAGTTCTGATTTTTCACGTTGATAACGAAAGCATAATCGATAAATTGCTGACTCAAGTTGTGGCAGTTGATTCATTACCTGGTCATGCTGTTTTATCTGATCAGGTACCATGTGCGGTATAATTTGTTGAATGCAGGAACACGGTTCCAGATAATAGATGCCACGAGGTGGGCCTAGCGATATATCCTGATCATTAAGGCTAACCCCCCTTGCGTACAGACGCTCGAATAAGTCAGGATCTTCTTGTTTTAATGTGCCAAGTTCAGCAACAACATCACGTTTGTTACTGGCGCTATCATGTGGAAAGCGTTCATCAAACTGATTTTTTTCGAATAAATAATTAAACGTTTTGGGATAGGATATTTTTAGTAGTTCACGCTCTAACTGATTTGTAAAAAAATGGGAATTTTTTACGTAATATTTTAAATGATTTTTTAAGGTTCTTGCGATCCTGGGAAGAGGTATTCCATCGTAAAAGTTAAGCATTTGTCCTGATGCTAAATAATATTCACGTTCCATATGGTGAAGAGTGCATAATTTTAATAAATCCTTTGGATCAGGATTTTTCGGAAGCTCCATGATACCCTGATCAAGATGCTGGGCGATTATTGGCGGTATTTGATTGTTTTTGAATTGGGCTCCGTTTTGCGTTAAAAAATAATACAGCATATACCAAGATAATATGGCACCACTTTGCATGTCTTTATTTTTTATTTTGGTATTATCCGAATGATTCCCATACATTGGCAGCATGGATACTTTGGTTTGCGTTGGTGAAACAATAATAGTGCGTGTGATGTCCTGGGGCTTGAAATCACGTCGCATCTCATCCATTTGCAAAATGGCGATGTAATTTTTTACATTGTCTGGAATGGTTCGAGCGAGCAGGTCACTTTTATCGCTCATGCCAGCTACGGGATCAATGGCAAAAAGGTTTAATTTTAACGAGTGCAATTGATTAAGCAATTTACTGTGTCGTGCACTCAATGGTCTTGCCTTATGTTCCAGATAGGATTCAAATTCTTTGAGTTGGTTTGCGATATGAATGCAGGTTACTGAACCTCGACTAAATCCAGTTAAATTGATTGAGTTATCCATGCTGTCTTGAGCACTTAACCATTTTACAATACGACGAGCGGCATTTATAGCATTACCTCTAACTTCTCTCCCAAGCCAATCGGGACCTTCGATATTGAGATGTTCGCTGCTACAGGCAGCAGAAAATTGAGATATAATATTTTTTGTTACAGTACTTCGTTCCCCAGTACCAAACGCAAATACAGTGAATGCTGCCATCATTAGCTCAGTATTTTAACCGAATGAATTTTTATATTAAGTCAAGAAAAACGGGATTTGCAATGTGGAATGCAAAGTCCCCTCCATATTTAACTCTTTGATTAACATGCAATAAAAATTAAAGTCACTCTGTATTTGTTTTATTGCTTTTGAAAAGGACTGTCCTGGGAAACATAATTAATCAATATGTACTATAATTTTCTTAAAATACAAAAGAAGAGAGAATCCATATGTTTTGGAATCATCAGAAAGGAAACCCAGAGGATGTAGAACAGATTCATCAATATTACATGGATATTATGAATTGCCTTCCTGATATGGTTTATTGGGTTGATGTGGATTGCAATTTATTGGGTTGCAATAATCGGTTTGTTCAATTATTAGGTTTCAATGGACTACGTGATTTCAAAGGAACTCCCTATTTGCAAATGAAAAAATTTGCTCGTTGGAAGGACGAATGCATTGAGGAGCTAAAATTAAAGGATATGAACGCCATATTTACCGGCAAATCTCATTATAATGTAGAAGAAAAGCCAATATTCAATGACAAGCAAAAGAGTTTTTATTTTAAAACCAATCGTGTACCGATGTTTGATGAAAATAAAAATGTAGTGGGTTTGGTGGTTGTATTAACGGATATTAGTGGACTAAAAATTCAGGAACAACAAACCAGATCCAAAGCAGAAAAATCGCTAAGTTCAGAAAAACCATCAAAAACCACATCCTTGCCTAACGTGTTAATGATAGAAGACAATGTCATCGCACAAAATGTTGAGAAGGCTCTTTTAACCGCGCTGAATTGTCAGGTCGATATTGCCGAGACAGGAGATAAGGCCTTAAAGCTGTTTGGTCCCGGTAAATATGATTTAGTTTTAATGGATATTGGTCTGGAGGATACTTCAGGATATGTTGTTGCCAAGCAATTACGTAACATGGAAAAAGATACGAATCATCATGTTCCTATTATCGCTTTAACGGGATATGAAGCCGATGTAATAAAATACGATTGTGAGCAGTATTTCATGGAAGGTGCCATAACGAAACCATTAACCAGCGAACAGGCCGAGCAAATAATTAATCATTATGTGTATCATATGGATGTTCCGGTGCGTGGATTGAAGACTACCTAACTGAACTGGTGATTGATGATTTCGATCTAGCGCTCCAGAATCGCAGCTACCCCCATGCCACCTGCTGTACAGATGCTGATTAAAACGCGGCCATTCCCTTTATGAGCAAGCATTTTAGCTGCAGATCCTACGATTCGACCACCCGTTGCCGCAAAAGGATGACCTAAAGCAAGACTTCCACCTTTTACATTTAGTCGATTTAAATCAATGCGTCCCAGTGCGGATTTGCGTCCCAGGATGTTATTGCAATATTCTTCTGATTCCCAGGCTTTTAACGTACAAAGTACCTGACCAGCAAAAGCTTCATGAATTTCATAATAATCAAAATCTTGCAGGCGTAGCTTGTTTCTTTCTAACAAGCGGCTCACTGCAATGGTGGGAGCCATTAACAATCCAGCTCCATGCACAAAATCAACAGCGGCGACTTCGCAATCCACAAAATAGGCCAGTACCTCTAATTGACGGGCTTTTGCCCATTCAGGTGAGCTTAATAGAACAACGGATGCGCCGTCAGTCAGCGGGGTTGAGTTTCCTGCTGTCAGGCTTCCTTTATCTGAGCGATCAAAGGCTGGCTTTAAATGTGCCAGCTTTTGCAAGGTGGTGTCTTTACGAGTAATGGTATCTCGATTTAGTCCATCGATACTGGTGATTAAATCATTAAAAAAACCTTCATCATAAGCTTGCGCAGCGTTTTTATGGGAGAGCAGGGCCAGTTCATCTTGCGCTGCGCGGGAAATATTCCATTCTTTTACCATCAATTCACAATGCTCTCCCATAGACAAACCGGTTCGTGGTTCTCTTACTTCGGGGAGCTGGGGTTTTAACATGCTGAGCCTGAATGACTTAAGTGCGGCCAGTTTTTCCGTAATGCGTTTAGCTTGTTTTAATTTAATTAGAAAATGAGTTAACTCTCGTTGACCAATTAAGGGGATGTCTGAATTCGTATCGGTGCCTCCTCCAATACCGGCACTGATTTGGCCGCTGGCGATTTTTAATCCAATAAGATTCACCGCTTCCAATCCTGTTCCACAGGCGCGTTGTATTGTTAGCCCTGGAGTCTCTGGAGATAATTCGCTTCCTAATACCGCCTCTCGAGCAAGGTTCCAGTCAAACGGATGATTAATCACTGCACCAGCGATGACATCGCCTAATATTTGGCCTTGTAATTTCGTCTTGTGTATTAAATCAGCCAAAGCAGCACCCAGTAAATCTTGATTTGATTTCCCCAGATAGAGAGTTTGGGATTTAACAAATGGAGTTCTGGAGCTATTGATTATGGCCACCTTGTTTTTAAAACTCATAATAACTTCCTTCGTTGAAGCCTCTATTAAGCATATACCAAAAATGATCATTCAATTTATGGTGACGATGTAATTCGATGAGTGTCTGATGAAAAATGAAATAAGTTTATTTTGCTTAATGGAGAATAAGAGCCTAAACTTAATGTATTATATTTGATCGTTGTGTGCGAGTTTTGAATGACCAATGAAGAAATAAAATCTCTTTTAGCGATTCATTTAAGTCATCCAAAGAGCCATGATGATTATTTAAGTGTGAAAAAATACGAGCGTGAACTGATCAGTCAATTGATCCACATCAGTCATAATGACATGTCATTACCTGCTTATGCTGAACAGGTTATTAGTGTCTTGATTCAACATCCTCTGTTTAAAAATAATACAATCGTCATCTGGCAGTATGATGTGCACCAATCCATTAATCCCCTTGCCTTTTACGGTTCTGATTTCGATATTCAAAAAGAGTTGCGACAGGCCTCAATGAAATTGGCAACCAGTTCGCTTTTAAAAATCAAAAAAGTCAGACTTAACCATCAGCGACTGGATAATGTAACGAACCGCATTGATGTTTGTTTGGAAAAAGCACAGCATGAACTGATTTGTATTAGTATTTGGTTTAATTCACCTGCCCCTTATTTAGCCTTAGTGACTCCGTTTCTTAAAGATATTTTAGGAGTGTGTGCTCTTAATTTTTCGAAAATGAACGTTAAATACAGAGAAAAAATACTGAATACTATCCTGGAAAAGGCGGGTGACATTATAGAAATAACCAATGAAGAAGCAGTAATACAATATGTAAATCCTGCTTTTGAACACATTACCTTGTACGATGCTGCTGAGGCACTTAATAAATCCGTATCGTCTTTATTACGTTCGCCTATAGAAGATATCACATTATTTGAACAGATAAAGGCTCAGTTAGACTCTGGAGCGATTTGGAAAGGCCAAATTCAATCACGAAAAAAAGACGGCAGCGATTGGATTGCTAAAACAACCATAGTTCCTGTGCTTAATGATGTTGGCAAAGTCGTCCAACATATAGCTATAAAACAAGATATTACAGAGCAGATTAAGCAGATTAATCAGTTGAAGATAAGTGAGGAACGATACCGAAACTTGATGAATGCCGCTGCGGATGCCATTTTTATTCATGATTTAAGCGGGCATTTTGTAGAAACAAACAGCGCTGCTTGTCAGTCATTAGGCTATACGAGGGAAGAGATTTGTACTTTATCTGTTTGGGATATTGAAATTGGTGCGACACAAGAGGCATTGAATCAAATTTGGCTGGATTTGCAAAACGGTCCCATCACCTTTGAAGGACGCCATAAAAGAAAGGATGGAACTTCGTTCCCCGTTGATGTTCGCCTGGGTATTTTTAATGCCACTGGTGAAAAGCTGGTTTTGGCTATCGCAAGAGACATTTCTGCCAGAAAAAGTTCAGAGGATACCATCAGGAAATTAACTCGTGCTCTGGAACAAACTCCTGTATTAGTAATGATTACTGATAAATCAGGGGCTATTGAATACGTCAATGCCAAAGTGCTCGAGCAGACAGGGTATTGTGCTGATGAGCTTTTGGGAAAAAATACAAGAATACTCCAGTCAGGTAAAACTCCAATAGAAGTCTATGAGTCAATGTGGAATCAATTAATCAAAGGGGAAGAATGGCGAGGTGAGCTGCTCAATCGAAATAAAAAGGGGGAAGATTTTTGGGTATCCGCAATTATATCCCCACTTCGCAATGACAATGAGGAGACAACCCACTATTTAGCTGTTATGGAAGATGTGTCTCAGAAAAAAAGTTATGAGGAAATGCTCAAACATCAGGCAACTTACGATCATTTAACCAATTTACCCAATCGCTCTTATGGCGTTAGGAAATTAGAGCGTGCTATTTCAAAGGCCTATGCGAGTGAGAAAAAACTGGCAGTGTTGTTTCTTGATCTGGATGATTTTAAGCAGATTAATGACTCTATGGGGCATGCTGCAGGAGATATGCTGTTAAAGGCATTATCAGCTCGATTCCTCTCTATCATCCGACAGACTGATACAATTGCCCGTTTGGGCGGTGATGAGTTTATGCTGCTATTGGAAAATATAAATAATATCTCTGATGCGGAGCGTATTGTCCTGAAATTTCGGGAAATTTGTTTGTGTCCCTTTAAAATTGAATCGCTGGAGTTATATATTTCGTTCAGTATTGGAATTGCCATTTATCCTGATCATGGAATCGATGCAAAAAAACTAATGCGTAATGCAGATGCTGCGATGTATCAAAGCAAAATGAAAGGAAAGAACAATTGGACAGTCTTTGCTAACTCTATGACGGATATAGCGACTCATTATCTTAGCATCAAGGCCGAATTACCCCAGGTACTGGCTCGTAATGAGTTTTATCTGTGCTATCAGCCTATTATTGATACTAAAGACAATAAAATCATAGCAGCAGAAGCTTTATTAAGATGGAATAGTCAGTCATTGGGGTCGATTACTCCAGAACAAATTATTCCTATAGCAGAAGAAACGGGTCTAATCATTCCACTAGGGTATTGGATACTCAAAAGAGTGTGTTCACAAATTAAAGAATGGCAATTAATTACAGGAAGAAATATAAAGGTTGCGGTCAATATTTCACCTGTCCAGTTAAAACAAAGAGATTTTATTGAACAACTTAAGTCCATTTTAAACGAAGCGGAAGTACATCCCGAGTCTTTAATTTTCGAGATCACAGAATCTGCCTTTAATGATGACGACAAAATAATTTTATCTCATTTAAATCAGTTAAATAAAATGAATATTCATTGTTCTCTGGATGATTTTGGTATGAGCTATTCTGCACTGGAGTACATCCGCTCCTATCCGGTCAAAAGCTTGAAAATTGATCGCGTTTTTATTCAGAGTATTAATACCAATAATAATGATTTGAATTTGGTGAGCAGTATTATTGCCCTGTCCAAAAATTTAAAATTAGAAGTCATTGCAGAGGGGATAGAAACAGAGGAACAATTAGACTTGATTCGAACTCTTCACTGTGATTTGGTTCAAGGTTGGTATTTCTCAAAAGAAATGACCAGTGATAAATTTTTATTGTATTTAATTAATGAATAGATCAAGGCCATGAGATTCTATCAGCAGAGGATAAAATCACATTGTTTTAATCGAATCCATTTCTCATGATATACTCTCACATGTTTTATTCTCACTCATTCGTAGGCCATTGATCGATAAACGCTGATCTGGTCACGGTTTTCCAAGGAATTTGTTGATGTATTCTCTTGATTGGCCACGTATACACGGTATTCCAAAATCTACGGTCAGTTTTAAATTGGCCCCTGAAGATTTTCAGGTTAATGAGTATTTTGAGGGACAGTTTAGTGGTGAAGGCGAACACATTCTGATTCGTATAGAAAAAAGAGGTTTAACTACCGAAGAGGTGGTTAAATCTTTGGGTCGGTTGATTAATAAACCGATAAAACTGATCAGTTATGCCGGCTTAAAAGATCGTCAGGCGTTAGCTACTCAGTGGTTAAGCATTCATGCTCCTGGTGAGACTATTCCTGGTATTGAAACACTTGAGGCACCGGGATGGCGGGTTTTAGAATGCACGCGCCATAATAAAAAACTTAGGCCGGGTTATTTAGCTGGCAATCAATTTGTCATGAGATTGAGGGATGTCTCCAATGAACAAGATTTAGCGGATCGAGTGGAGCTTGTTAAAACGACTGGCGTTCCTAATTATTTTGGGGAGCAGCGGTTTGGCCGCGAGGGTGGAAACTTGATAAAAGCAGAAGAAATGCTGGTACAGGGACGAAAAGTTAAAGATCGATTTTTAAAGGGAATCTATTGTTCTGCTGCCCGTTCATGGCTTTATAATTTAGTCTTGTCCCGAAGAGTACTCGATTTAACCTGGAATGTCCCTCAGCCAGGCGATGTGATTCAACTCAGAGGATCAAACAGTATTTTTGTTATTGATGAGGTGGATGAACAGTTATTAAATCGAGTTAAGGATAAGGACATTGCTCCGGCAAGCCCATTACCAGGTAAGGGCAAACCCATGGTGCAGGGAAGGGCTCGTGAGCTGATTAACGAAGTGTTTTCAGATTGGAGTGAATGGTTGGCTGGATTGGAGCGGAATGGCTTGGAAGAGGGTTGGCGCTCCAACATCCTTCATATTGAGCAATGCAATTATTCAATTCAAGATTCTGTTGCTGAATTATCGTTTACATTGCCAGCAGGAGCGTATGCTACCTGTGTATTGCGTGAGTTGGCGCAGTATTAATCGGAACTATAGTGTTCCGATTCGTTGAGTTAATAAGGCGATAAACTTGATGAGTAAGCAGGGTAATTAATGATTTTGCATGCAGTTGTAATGCATGCATTAGCAAACCGCTTTTTAATAGTTAAGCACAGTGCGAATGCTTAATCCTCTGCGCATTAATTCGAAGCCTTCATTGATTTGATCAAAAGGTAACTCATAAGTAATCAGATCATCAATATTAATTCGTCCTTCCATATACCAATCAACAATTTTAGGTACATCAGTTCGTCCACGCGCTCCTCCAAAAGCGGATCCTTGCCAAACTCTGCCTGTAACTAATTGGAAAGGGCGAGTTGAGATTTCATGGCCGCCTGGGGCAACACCGATAATTGTTGAAACGCCCCAACCTTTATGGCAGCACTCTAAGGCCTGGCGCATGATGTCTACGTTACCAATGCATTCGAAGGTGTAATCAGCGCCACCTTGGGTTAATTCAACCAAATGCCCAACCAAATCACCATGTACGTCGTTTGGATTGACAAAATCAGTCATTCCAAGTTGTGTTGCAAGCCCTTTACGATCAGGGTTTTTATCTACGCCAATTATTTGCCGCGCGCCCACCATGCGTGCTCCCTGAATTACATTAAGACCAATGCCACCTAATCCAAATACAATGACTCGGCTTCCAGCTTCAACTTTGGCATTAAACAACACGGCTCCAAGGCCTGTAGTGACTCCACAGCCGATGTAACATACTTTATTAAATGGCGCGTCGTTACGAATTTTTGCCAGAGCAATTTCTGGCAGAACCGTATAATTGGCAAAGGTTGATGTTCCCATATAATGATGAATGGTTTTGCCATTCAGACTAAATCGAGACGTTCCATCGGGCATGACGCCCCGGCTCTGAGTGTTGCGAATGGCCTGGCATAAATTGGTTTTTTGGGAGAGGCAGTATTCGCATTGCCTGCATTCAGGTGTATAAAGCGGTATAACATGATCGCCAGGTTTCAGGCTGGTTACTTTTTTTCCTGTTTCAACGACTACCCCGGCTCCTTCGTGCCCCAGAATAGCTGGAAAGAGTCCTTCGGGATCCTGTCCTGACAGAGTATAACGGTCGGTATGACAAATTCCGGTTGCTTTAATTTCTACTAAAACTTCATTATCTCGCGGTCCTTCCAGATCAACCATTTCTAGTTCAAGTGGCTCACCTGCTGCAAATGCTATTGCTGCTTTTACTCGCATGATTCCTTCCTTTATTGATTGTGTTGCAAATCGATATTGATTCTTTGGTTACTTTAATGCAGTTCATAAGAAAAATCATTTTAAATCATATATCTGAAAAGGAAGAGTGGAGCCGAAACGAGTGTTTCGGCTTAAAATTTGATTATCGGGTCAGGCTGAATCCACAACTCGTTTCAGTAGTTGTGTTGAGGCTGTCGACAACAGTTGATGCGGCACGAGTGACCAGGTAAAGAGGATTCAACATTAAAGCAAGGGCGGTTGAAAACAGGGCCAAGGAGGCCATTCCAGTTGAAACCAGTGCATGCGTTGCTGCCAGTTTGAAGGTTTCGCTGGTGGCTTTGCTTAAGTCGGATGTAGGGGCAATAATCACCAATGCCAAAGCGCAGGGTGCTAAAATAACAGATACAGCAAGGGATAGTACCGCTTTTAATAAAAAGCTCAAGGTATGAATGCCCAGCCACAATGGTTTCTCAATCGGTCGAACTGCTAAAGTTGCGAATTCATCTATAGACCGAATACGGTTAAAATAACTTTTTTGTGGAATAGGGATCGCGTCTGAATATTTATTTCTTAAAGAAGAATATTCATCCCATGTTGCATTGAGTTGAGAAAAAAACGAATGCCCGGCCATTGATTACTCCAAAATTTATATATGAATTTGCAGGATAGTAAAAAAAAGCACAGTAATTGTAAATATAATTCATATGGACCCATCGCATCCTGTTTAAAATGCGTGAACACTATTCAGATTTCGTGATGTTTTGATCTATTGAAAAAAGCCCTGCCTTCCGATATCGAATCAACAGGGCTAAAGTGCGTTTTATAAGGTTTTGGTTTGTTCAGGGGTTGAATTATTCTGTATCCATTGCTCCATTTCCTGAACCAATTCTTTTTGACTGTAGCGTGCCGTTTGGTGTGCAGTTACTAATCTCTTTTGTGCCATTGCGTCAGCAAGATATGAAGTGAATGAATGATGATGATAGGCTCTGGATGAATCACCCATAAAATCTTTTAGAGTACCTACAATCTCTTGTGCGGTGAGTGTATCTGAATTTATTGAGCTGTATAATGCATTTGCAGTGGCTAAACCTTTTGCTCCGTGACGTAAAAAGCTAAAGAAGCCATCTCCTTGTCCTCTGTTCACTTGAGCATTTCCTTTGTCACCAACTCTATGGTATTGGGTATAGTCTTGTACTGCTTTGAGTACAGCTTCCTGAAGCTCTTTAGCCGTGAGTTGATTATTGCTTTCTGTCGATTCAGGATTGGTATCTAGTGTAATTGGTTCAGCGGGTATAGCCAAACCTTTGACTCCATTTGCAACGATTGCCTGAAGCTCTTTTATCGTTTTTTGTTTTTCGGGTTCAACAGGCGTTGACTCGGTGGTTTGTGCTGGTATTGAAGCAGATAGAACAGGTATTGATTGTCTTTCGGATGGTGATGCAGTGTTTTTATTTGGCTCGGTAGCTTGTGGTACTGTTGATGATGCGTCTTCACCTGCTTTTCTTCTGGTGGGCAATCTACGTCCTTTGGGGGCTGGGCGCGACTTGGTCAGTGAATCTAATAGAGGCGCACTTTTGTTTTGATCGCTTAGTTCCTGTTCTTTTGTTTGTGATGATGACGCTACAGCTAGAAAGGTTCCGGTAGCTTTGTAGTGTTGGTATTTGGTTTCGGTATCAATATGAGCCCAGGCATTTTGAAGCTCGACAACAGGAATTAATTTGGCTGCTTGCGGTCCAAAGGGTTTAATTGCACCTATTTTTTTCATCCATTCAAGCCGTTCATGTTGTTCTTTTAATGCAAGATATTTTTTTTGAATGTCTCCAAAAGTATCTGTTGCTGTTACATTAAGGAGATTGAGTAATTCTTCAGTAGTTTTCATATAAACTCCGGTATATTGGACTCGAATGGGCGTGCCCAAATTATAATCACTGCTCCTTAAGGAAATATTAATTGCTTCATCGTGGCGAAAAAGACCATTTGAATGGTTGATTTAGCCACGAATCAGTTATGGAGGCTTTACATCTTTTTCACGAACTGCGATTTCAGTTTCATTGGCCCTATTCCATCAATTTTACAATCGATATCATGATCGCCTTCAACCAGGCGAATGTTTTTTACCTTTGTTCCTACCTTGACTACCAGTGATGAACCTTTGACTTTCAAGTCTTTGATGACCGTAACTGAATCGCCATCTTGAAGGATGTTGCCGTTAGCATCTTTTATAATGCGTGAATGTTCCTGGTCTGCTTCTTGATGGTCTTTAGCCCATTCATGCGTGCATTCAGGGCAAACGTACAGAGCGCCGTCTTCGTAGGTATATTCAGAATTGCATTTAGGACAATTGGGTAATTGATTCATGGCTGATTTCCTGCATTGATTAAATAAAGGGAACAGGACTTACGGAAAAGCCCAATCGCTTCATGAAACAAAAGAGTTTCAAAGCCAGTCATCAAGCCTGTGTGTATGCTTGTATTGTTGGGTTTTTTCGTAAGTTCTGGCGCTATGATAACGCATTTAGAGAGCACACGTATAATTTCTATATCTTTTGGATGAGTTTGTCGCATCAATTGAAGTCAATATGAACACTTATTGATGCGACTTTGGCTTTAGGAGTTATTAATCTGGCTTAAAGGACTCTTGTGTTGGGGAAGTAGATTGATCCGCTGTAGAATATTCTTTTGAAGAGTGTTCTACCAAGAGTACTCCTGGAAAATGAGCGACAGGAACATCAGACTGAGAAACAGGTGCTTTTCCACCTAAACCACGCAACGAGATGATGCTGCTGCTGCAACTTTGGATAGAGTTATCGGTATTGAGTTTTGGTCCCGCATTAGGGCTGGGTTGTCTGGCTATATCAATTATTAATCCAAATACTCCAGTTATTAGCGCTGTATGGGCGCCAAGTACCGCTCCAAGTATTGTGGCTCCAATGAGACCCAATCCGAAAGGAGCAAAAACACCGCTGGCTACTAAAGCAAAACCAACTATAAAGGCAAGGCTAAAGCCTAATCCAGCCATTGTAGCCATAATTTTTGCAGGGCTGGAATTTGATGGCAGAGGTGGTGTTTGCTGTGTTTTGGTGTTATCGGGTAGTACAGATTTTGGATGAGGATGGTTATTCGGAGCCTCATCGGATACAGGGGCTTGTATCACTACAGTTGAATTCTGCCCGTCAGTTATTTCCTGTTGTGGCGTAGATTGAGCGTGTTCATCGCTCCTTTGAATTGTTGATGTTCCCAGGTTGAAGATTCCAGCTACCCGTAAATCCACATCTGTGGTTTGCGTAGACGAGGCAGACGTAGAGGGTTCAGTAGTCAGTGAGTCCTGATGTTCCGTATTGGGTTCCACTATGGGGGCCTCGGGTCTTAAAATGTCTGCTTTGACATCATCCAGGTAGAGATTCCACTCGAATTGTCCTGGTTCTTTGTTAAATGCTTTAGTTTGTTCGTTGGTATAAGAATTCAATCTGGCTGCATTAAGCATTGCAAAGAAATCACTCCTCGAATCATCAAGAATATATAGAGATGATGGACGTTGACCTCGTAGATCGCGCACTTTAAGGTCTCTATCAACATCTTCAAATTTAAAGCCACTCTCCATATAGGTTAATTTATTGATTTCACTGTCAGAAAATCCCTGATACTTAAACAGCGCGTTTACGTACTCGGAGCGATTTCGAGTGACTATATTAATACTGACCTGGTCATTTGCTAATAATTCATGGAAAAATTGTACAGCTGACGGTGCCATAAGCATGTCCGCGTCAGGTTTATTGAAGTCGAATTGCTCGGTGTATTCACCAAATTTTGTTACGAACAGTTCCTGGATTGCCTCGACGGACTTCATCGGTGTTCTTTTGTAATCCTGAGTTTTACCTTCTTCATAACCTATTAATAGCGATTGGTAGAAGGGGGTAAATACAGCTTTATTTCCCGATCTACTGGTTACAGTGCCATCAAAATCTGTATAGATTACTACTTTGGTCATTATCGTTCGTTCCAAAAAGTTAAATAAATAGAGAATACAGTGTATTCATATTTACTTAAGGAATTATTAAGACAGATATAATTCGGTTCATTTTGTCTTTTAAATGAACCGAAGTTTGGGTGTATGAAACAGGCATATGAGTCATTTTTGGGGGACTCAATCTAGTTCAAACCAAGCTCCGCAACAAAGGCCAATCCCAGCTTTGAAAAATTAACCATATGCTCCAGATTAATGATGTCGAGTTTATCTTCAGAAGTGTGTATATAGGGATTATCATCATCCAGGGTGGTCGCTGAAGGATAGCAAGCGCTAAATCCTTCCCTTGTCCAATTGGCGTGGTCGCTGCACGCGTAACCGCATCGGGTATAAGCTACTGGAATTTTGACGTATTGAGTTAATAATTGAGCGATAAATCGGGTGAGATCCGAATCAACATAATCTTTAAGTAACCATATCGTTTGGTCTTTTGGATTTGCCCTGAATCCTGCTTGATCCAACTGCATCACCGCTTTAACAGGAATTTTTTTATTTAAAAAATGGTTCACAACATAACCAGAACCGACCAGACCACGTTCTTCTGCTGCGTAAGCAATGATATAAACAGGATGATTCAGTTGAATTTCCGATGCTAACAATGTTCTGGCTATCTCCAGGGCTACTGATATGCCGCTGGAATCATCATCTGCTCCCGGCATGTTTCCATCCAGGGTATCGATGTGAGCGCCAATGACAATTGCTGCGGTCGGTTTATCTTTACCAATTACGGTTATGGTTGAAGGTTGAGGGTATTTTGTTCCTGTTGCAATAAAATAGCTGTTAACGTCCGTCCGTCCATATTCTAGGGCCAGTGTATCGAATTGCTCTTTAAACCAATGAGCGGCAGCTACACCGGTATCGGATTTTGCCGAGCGGTTAAGGTAACTGGTCAAATGTTGATTGGTTTGCCAAATCTTGCCAGGCTCGATCAGCTTAAATAGTTGCTCGACCTGTTTTTCATGATGAATTGGATAGGATTTATTACTGAATAATTCTTTGTTGTGTGTAAAATGCTGTATTAACTGTTCAGGACTCAGTGTTGTATGAGGAGTATTGGAGTAATAGGCATCCAGGTTAAGAAATTTTCCGCAAGTTGGCCTGTTCTCATGCATCGTATTTAATATTTCATTATCCAGTTCGGTTTCAATCAAACTGAATTCAGTCGTTTGATGAATTACCCTGGCTTTTTCTTTGAGTTTGTTAACCATACAGTTTGTAACGATTAATCGATCTTTATTTATGGCTGCTTGAGTCAATCCTGAGGTGCTCAATGCCCCTAATAATAGTGCAGATAGAATACTGTAGCGAAATAACATAACCCAAACTCCATTTATTGAAATTCGGGCACTATATAACAAACAATAAAGTTTCAGCTATGATTTATTTAAAATTAACTCCGCATTTTAGAATGAATTACAAAAGGCTCGTCCCGGCCGTTATAAAGTTTATTTACTAAAAGTCGATACAGATGTTGATGATTAATGGATGATTCTTATGAAAATAATTACTGTCGGTGCTAACCAGTTACAATTGGTAATCAGTCAATGGATTCTTCACATATTGGGTTTAGTGATTCTCATTGGTAGTTTATTGGCAATTTCCTTTATGATGTTGGAATACACGATTGTTTGTAAAGAGAAGCAATTAAACAGTGCTAAATCATGCACCTTGGAACGCAGTATTTTTAATATTTATCACTCAATTACTGATTTGGGCCAGTTAAAAGGAGCTTTTGTTATGAGTGGCCGTTCAAGTAAAGGGGGAACGGTTTACTCGGTAAATCTCGTTACAGGTAATGGTGACGTGAATCTTACAGGTGGAAGCTCAAGTGGTCGAATCAATAAAGACCGTGCTGCTCAGGCTATAAATAATTACATTAACCAAAGTCTTGATACACATTTCAAGATTCCGTACCCAACACCTTGGTGGGCTTATATTTTAGCCGCATTTATCTCATTACTAGGGATTGTTTTACTTGCGGTAAGAGGGGTGAGCGTTGATTTTGACCGGATATTGAAAACAATCGTGATTAAACGAAAAGGATTTTTTTATGCAGAGGAGCAAAAATTGTCGTTTTCAGATGTTGAACAAGTAATCATTCAGGAAAGTAGGGGAAGCAAGGGAGGCATGACCTATCGATTGGCTTTAGCCTTAAACAATCAGCCCGCGTTACCGCTGGTAAGCACTTATGATTCTTCTTTGAGAAAAAAAGAGCGTATTGCCAAACAACTCAATGATTTTATGCAGATACATCAAGACCGAAAAACCATGCTATAACGTGACAAAACCTCGGTATTCTTCCCAAGGTAAATCTTCCCTGGCGTAGCGGTCTACCCTGGCAAGTCGAGGCCCATTTTGGAGCCAAATATGAAATTGCTCCAATTGTTCATAGGTACCACAAGCAAATACTTCTACCCTGCCATCATCCAGGTTTCGAGCCCAACCATTTATGTGCAGTTTATCTGCTTCAATTTTGGCTGAGGCACGAAACCAGACTCCTTGAACTTTACCAGCAATGTAACAACGCATACAGAGTTGATTTGTCATAACAGATCGTGTTTTTTTATCTTTTATGCCGATAATAGTAGCACAAAATAACCAATGGAATGAGTACTATAACATTTTGTTCCACCGGTTATCTTATCTATTAGCAGCGTACATTGATTGAAACGTAAGGTCCGCCTACTGAAAAATTACTTTGGGTGTGTTTGGCACTTGATGTAGAGAGTGAACCTGAATCAATGGCAATAACATTGGTATTGGTTTCGTAACTTGAAAGAGGATTAATGTACAAGGCACCCATGTAGCCCGCTTCAAACGTTAATTCAGTTTTTTGATTATAGAGGTATCGATAACTTAAACCCAGTTTTGCATCCAGAGCCGTAACCAGCTGATTAACTGTGGGATTTGCAAGCCCTTCCTGGTTTACATAGATCTGCGCTGCAATTAATTCCTTGGAAGTACCGGTAAATTGGTATTGAGCCGGCTGCATTCTGCCATAAAGGAGCGAGCCTGCGAATTGGCCAATCAGATGAATACCTCGATATAACTCGTAGTTGTTGTTAAGTCCTAATCTTGGCCCGATGCCTTTGTACGACGTGGTATTGTTAAATACAAAAATGGGTAATGGTAAACCACGAAAGGTAGATACCAATCGTTCTTTAATAAACACGGAACTGATTCCAGTAAACAGGCGGCTTTGCAGGTTAGAGCCAAAATTGATAAATTTTCCCAGATCAAGATTAACGGAATCGTAATTAAAATTCAGTTGGGTATCGGCTATTTTCAATAAGGAAACGCCAGTGATCTGACCTGTTGCGGTCGGGGGTGTTCCTGTTTGGGAGAAAGGAGAAACCCACTGTGATGTTGGATTCACAATGACTCCATCACGGTCTTGGGAATCGAGGTGCGACCAGTTCAGTTGGACATCGGTACCCGGGTTTGAGAACACGTAACGCGCTCCCAGATTAAAGCCCATTTGATATTCAGGATCTATCGTTTCCACCTGCCAGTTAGGCGAGGGTATGGGGAGCACGGTTGTAATGACTGCCCAGCCTAAATTATCTGCGTGTGGCTGAAGGTATGTAGCGCTTGCTGTAAATTCAAATCCTGGTTTTAAATCCGGAATATAAACCCTGATTGAGTTGTCCTCTTTGGCAGGACCAACATCACCGGCAAAGCTTAATGCGCAAAAAAGCTGCAAAATGAATATAATAATAAATCTAGTGTTCATGTGCTTATGTATCCCTTCATAAATATTTTAGTGTAAAAAATCCAAGTCCTGTCATTAAGTTAATGCGGCTTAAATTTCCATTGTTGATTGGTTTGGAATGAGCGTTGAGACTTTGATTTGGCCTGTCATTGCTCAGTAATGGCTGTAGTGTGAGCGGATGCCATTTTCCGCGGCAATCATATCATAGATAGTTCATAAAATAAGGATTATTTAATATCGTGCTTGGTACAGGACACAAAACCCGTCTTGCCCACCGGCGCGGTCAAGACAGGTTTTTGTCATGAAGAGAGCGTGGATATGTCTTAAGAATATTGATGGATAACACGTGTTAAAAATATTGGATTAGCTGAGTAACCTTTGATTTGGACTATACTTTCTCATATGGCTTTAATTATAAATCGAATCATCAGGAGTAAAACATGCATGATAAAAAAGTTCTGGAACGATTAATCGTATTGAGACAATTAGAAGAACAAAAAAAATTGGAAGAACAGCAATTGCAGGAATTAAATCAACTTATGGAAAAGAACAGCCAATTGGCGAAAATGTCCATGCTGGAATTGCAAGAAGCCTTGGCGAAAGAAAAAGAGTTACCGAAGGCAGATGTTTCAAGTAAAAATATTGATCCCATTGTTGAAGATTATAATAAGCAATTTAGTAAAGAAGATTGGTATAGAGAGCCCAAAGTTGAAAATGGCAGGGTAACGCTTGCATTTCCTACCAAGGAAGCTATGACTGATTTTTTCCACAAACAGGCTGAATTAAATAGACCTTTTGTTGTCGTGGATCATGCAACCAATAAAGTGATGGCTTTCTCAAAAGGTGATGGCACCTTATATCATGGTGATGGTCGGCCCTTTGTTAAAGGCGATGAATTGACTCCTAGTGGATTGGACATAGAGGAGTATAGAAAACAACAGAAGGGCCCCACGAATTTGTCACCAATGTCTGAAACGGTGCAAGATCCGGGCAAGGGAATAGATGACGCCAAACTTCCTTCTGTCCCAGAAAAGCATGCAGAACACGATGACAGCCAAACCCTGGATGATGAGAAACAGTCAGATATGCAACTTGGAACCTGATAGTGCTCAATAGGATGCGTTGAATTTGGGTTCATAGAGGTATAGTGCTTTGACTCTTGGGGTTTTAAACATGATAAAATCAGACATGTCGCCCAGGCATATAGGCCTTGTTGCTGATGATTTGAAAGGTAATGGATCCTTGGGGCGATATATTATTCTTACCGGATCAGATGGCCGAGCAAAACGCATCAGTGAACATTTTGAATCAGTTCAGATAAAACCTCATCCACGACAGCATAATTGTTATCTTGGTGTGATAAAACAAGATCACAGGAGCCTTGATGTCGCCGTTATTTCAACGGGTATGGGGGGCGGTAGCTCCGATATTATCGTTACAGAATTAATGCTGCTCGGAGGCAGTCGTTTTCTGCGCGTTGGTACTGCAGGAACTCTCTTGCCAAGTCAAGTTCGCTCAGGAGATTTGGTTATCGTTACGGGTGCTGTACGGGATGACAAGGCCAGCTGGGATTATATTTACAAAGAGTACCCCGCAATTGCTTCTTTGGAGTTTGTTCTGGCTTCTCAGGAAGCGAGCAAAGATATGTCTTCAGCAGCATTCAATATCCATACCGGAATAGTTCACTCGAAAAGCTCACTTTTTGCCAGGGAATTTGGTTTTTCATTGATGGATGACAACAGTTCCTACATGACGACTTTGAAAAGAGCGGGGGTATTGGCCAGCGAGATGGAGTGTGCGCAATTATTTATTCTTTCCAGTTTGCATACTGCGTTCAGAAACGCTTCTAACTCACTGTATCCACCTATTCTGAGTGGAGCAATTTTGGCTGTTATCGGTGATGATACTGCGTTTGACAAAGATGAGCAGTTGATCGAAAAAACAGAAGACCATGCAATAGAACTTGGATTAAAAAGTCTGTTCAAATTGAAGACATAGGCGCATGAATTTAGGAAGTACCTGTTGGCGATACCTCACTTGGGATTTTGCTGTCCTATGCCATTGTTTGATTCACATAACGGATACGAAGCCTGTTTAACAAGAAGCCATATATTGGAACAAATGCAACCAGGCTAATGATGATTTTAAACAGGGCATCTATAGCAGCAATCTCAGGCCAATGCTGATTTAAAAAAGGATTGGAACTTTGATAAAACGCAATAGCAAAAAATAAGAGAGTATCAATGAGATTCCCAACGGTAGTTGACAGTGCAGGGGCTAGCCACCAGGACGAATGAGTTCTATAGTGCTGAAAAATGAAGATATCAAGAAGCTGCCCGGCAACATAAGCGATAAAACAGGCGAATGCTATACGTAAAGGTATAGGGTGTAGAACAAAAAAAAGACTCAAGTCTTGAGTTTCTAAATAGCTTGCAACAGCATAAGAAATGATTAATCCAGGAAACATACTGCGAAAAATAATAGTTCGTGCAGCACTGGCGGAAGTGAGCCGGGTTGTCAGATCGGTTAGAATAAATATGGCGGGGTAAGTAAAAGCCCCCCAGGTTGTATGAAACCCAAAGAGTTCAATGGGATATTGTACTAATATGTTGCTGATTGTTATTAAAAAAATATGACAAACAGATAAAATTCCTACAGAAGAACTACTTAAAGGTGAATGATTCAATTCCAATGGTCTCTCGTTTAGAAGCCTCTTGCCCAACTGTTCCAAGGCTCATTGATATTTTAAAATAGTTAAATTGCCAATTCAATAATGGCATTTCATTGGTGGTGTGTGACTTTACCTGATTACATCGAAATACCCGAGAATAGTTTACCGCATTTTTGGTCTATATTTAATCATATAGGCTGTATGCGGTACTGAAAATGAGTTTAACAGAAGATTTTGTCCAGCAGAATCCCGAACTAATTAAAAAATTAACAAAAGTGGGTCTTGTGCAGGAGCATATTGAATATGGTCCATTGAATAAAAACCCATATACCTATGCTTTTGAGCACTTGATTTCAGCATTTCTTGATTACCAGCTTGGAAACAACAAAGAGCCTGTTACCTTTGAAATAAAAGATGAAATTTTGTATGCAAGGTATCAAAATGAGATCTTTGATATGAGTGAAATAATACGTTTCGCTAATATGAATCATGTGACCTTGAGAAAAGAGGACGCGGCACATTATGAAAAGTTCATTAATAGTGGATTAGCAATGGAACTTCCCCGATTGCCCGATTTGGATGGTATTCCTACTGATAATGATTATAAAGAGCGAGAAAAGGCATCATCAAAACCCAAGGCATTGGAACAATTAAATTGGTCAGAAAAGAGTGCTATCAATATTTATTCAGGTGGATTTTATGCTCTGTGTAACAGTTTATTAAGAGGTTCGACTGAAAAAGTATCTTCCCTTGACTCCCGGCAACTGGGCGAAACATTATGCCATATTGCTTTTGTGAGCAGTGGCCTCAATCAGATTTCGGAAACCCATCCAGTACATACCTTTAGGGTAGAAGACAAATTCAGTGAAGAGTACATTGAAGAACGAATTAAAGCCGTTGAACAAGGTGGTCTTGTTACTCAGGAGATGGGGTTTATCAGTACATCACATGAGAAAATCGAATCGGAATTTATGAGGGCAATGACAGAAGAAGGTATCAACTCGGGGGTCATTACCGGGATTGTTTATTCCAATGTTATTGGGAAATACATATCAAGTATTTCAAAAAAGCCTGAGGAGTTTGAATATCTGATACCTCCTACCCAAATGCAGTGGACAGGATATGATAAAAATCCAAACGGTGGTTGTATTTTTCATGCACAGCCAGTGAGCACTTTAACTGGATTAAGTGAGAAGCAATCGAGAGGGGTGGATGAGGAACATCCTTTAGTAAAAAGCTCCAATACTGGTTTCTATACAAAATTGATGAAGGATCAGTTGGATGCTGCAAAGAATTCAAAATCTGATTTAACTGCCGCAGATGAGGTATCGCTTTCTTCAAGTCCCCAGAAACGTTAGTGTGGAATTTTTTGATTTTAAAATAGCTAAGTTTTGCTCTATAGACGATATCAGGTACTCAATGAAGATCCTGAAAATGAAAAGCAGGTGTTGAGCACAGATTCAATGTCTTCTGCGGTGACATCTATTCCTGATAAAAGCAATGTGTTGTAGACATAGTTTTATTCAGGAATAGCAAAAATAAAGCTGAATCCGGTTTCAAACAAATAACCTCTCGCTTCAGTGGTGATTAGTCTAGAGTATTTAATCGATTATACTCTGTTTCTGGGGTTTGCTTGATATGAGCGTGATTGTAAATAGTGTAAGCTAGGCTCAAAAAGATTAATGTTACGGTGAGATATTTCATAAAATGATACGTTTGCAGCAAGGCATCTGCAAATAAGCATTCCATGCTATAGCCTGGAGCTCGACCTCTGTGTGCCTCCATGCATTCATTAAAAAAAGTTTGGTTAAATGGCATAGTGTTCATCCTTGTTTGTAATGTTAATAAAAGAGCACATTATCCTGATTTGCAGCAAAAGAAAAGTATTTAAATCCATAATTTCTCCATCTCATTCTAAAGTGGATTTTGGATAAAATATCGGGTCACTTCGAAATGCAGTTAGCCTGGTTGCTCGCAACTGAATCTTATACACATCTTTACAAACCAGTCCGGTTTAACTTCATGGATCCCGCGGTCTTCGCCGCGGGATTTCGAAATGCAGCATGCACTCACATATCATGCGAATTCCCGCGGCTGTGACCGCGGGATCCCGTGTTTTAGCACAGCCATCCTGGTTCTGCGATCAAATCCGCTAGTCGTGGGCAAGATATGATCAAGAGACAGGTGCTCGCAACCAGGATTTGATGCACCAACTATAAGTTTCGACTTAAACACTTGAGAAACCATGATCCTGTTTGCGAGCAAACAGGCACTCCTATTTTTTTGATCCCGCGGTCACAGCCACGGAAATTCGAAATGCAGCATGTACTCACATCTCAAGCGAATTCCCGCGGCTGTGACCGCGGGATCCCGTGTTTTAGCACAGCCATCCTGGTTCTGCGATCAAATTCGCTAGTCGTGGGCAAGATATGATCAAGAGACAGGTGCTCGCAACCAGGATTCGATGCACCAACTATAAGTTTCGACTTAAACACTTGAGAAACCATGATCCTGTTTGCGAGCAAACAGGCACTCCTATTTTTTTGATCCCGCGGTCACAGCCACGGTAATTCGAAATGCAGCATGTACTCACATCTCAAGCGAATTCCCGCGGCTGTGACCGCGGGATCCCGTGTTTTAGCACAGCCATCCTGGTTCTGCGATCAAATCCGCTAGTCGTGGGCAAGATATGATCAAGAGACAGGTGCTCGCAACCAGGATTTGATGCACCAACTATAAGTTTCGACTTAAACACTTGAGAAACCATGATCCTGTTTGCGAGCAAACAGGCACTCCTATTTTTTTGATCCCGCGGTCACAGCCACGGAAATTCGAAATGCAGCATGTACTCACATCTCAAGCGAATTCCCGCGGCTGTGACCGCGGGATCCCTTGTTTTTGTGGTTCCGCGATCAAAACCGTTGGGCATGGGCAAAGATGTGAGCAAAAGACAGTTGTTGCAACAGGTTATTGCATGGAAGCCATGATCCGCTCCGGCTTTTTGCTTGGTAAAATACCTAAGTAAGGAGTTGTTTCCCGTTTGTCAGTGGATTTCACCCAGACAACCAAATTACTTTCACATTGCTCTTTTTTTTGCCTCGACGTATACTTGAGCGCTTATTTATTACACAAGACTAGAGGATATTTATGGCTGGCAAATTATCAATAAGTTTTCTAACAGGTTCAGATCACGTAATTCAAAATCGTTTAAATAGCGATATTGTTATTCCACGTAAACGTCGTACAGTAGATCAGATGTTCTTTCAGCCTTATGAGTCTAAAGAAGAGTTTGTTTTTTGCGCACGCCATACCTTTTTACCAATAGCAATGATTGGATTGGCAATTTTAGATCCCGCTGTGCTCATAACCACGCCTGCGGTAATTGGCGCGATTATTATTGGTAGCGCTGTTCTTTCCGGAATCCATGAATTAGTTGGGGATGAGCATAACGCATCTTATTTTTTTAATGTCGCAAAACATATATTTAACGACTTGTGTCAGGCGGTTCTTGATTTAGTTGTATTGCCCCTATCGTTGCTTGTAATGACAACTCGAGGAGCCTCTACTGGATTACATGCTGCAGTAGCTTCTACTGAACGTGATGAGACACCCGCTCCTGGTCTCTAAATACGTTCAGCACGTGTCCTGAATGAAGCATTTAAGACACGTGCGATATCTGCTGAATTCATTAAGATAACTGATTTCAGCAAGCGGTCCTTTCCGCACGGGCTTGTAATCGCCTTAAATATATAAAGTGAAATCGTCTTCAGCTATTGACTGATGCATTTCTTTAAAGCACTCAGTTGCATCTTGAGCTGAATTAATGTGAAATTCTTTTTGAGGTAAGAAAAAACCCGCATTGAAATTTCTATTCATTTTATTTAATGACACTTGCAGTTGGTCCTTTGCATCCCAAAAATGTTCCACTTTTTTGGAAAACTTATGAACGTGTTTTTCTATAGTCTCTATGCGATGGATTTCCTCTTCCAAAGAAGAATGACGCAGCCGCGTCATGATCATTTTTTTTGCTAATTTTTTCAATTCCACAAGCATAAAGTGCTGTAAATTCTTTTGTTGATCAGAGACACTATCATAGTGATCTTCTACCGTTTCAGGCCTAAATACATCATCCATGGCTTGCTGAATCAGGTTGGGAGATATTCTTTTTGTAAATAGTTCATGAGCAACCAACGCTTTTTGTTCGCGAATAGCCTTCTGATAATTTCTTGTGGTAAGAATTTCAGCAATAATAACACCTAAAGAAAAATAATCATGTTCTTTGTGGTATGGTTTTTGATGTTCCAGACTATCTATTTCCGGATCGGTGTAACCATCAGTCCCACAAAGCTCTTTTATCTCGGAATCAACAGGAACGGCGTCGCCAAAATCAATGATACGCACTTTAATAGTATCATTTGCATAATATACTTTAATGTTTTCTGGTTTTAAATCTCGATGCAATAATCCATATTGTTCCTGAAGTTTTAATACTTCTTTCATTAAATTGATGATAATTTTCAATTGCAGTTCAAAATCAATGATTTTTTTATGAGGACAGTAGTTGGCATAGATATCATGCTTGGACACCGTGTCATCCGTAACATAAAGAACTTGCAACAAGGTATCCCCGGGTATTTGTTTCATGATCAAGGCTTGCTCGTCACTATTGAGTTGGTAACGCGCATAAAACCACCCTCTTTTTTTAAGATTCTCGATTTCTATGTCACGTACTGCTTTAGTGACGCTTTTATTAAGTATTTTTACAGCCAGGTACTGTTTGTTTATTAAATCATATCCCCTGATTACTCGATTAGCCCCTTCTCCTTCAATTTTTTGCTTATCGACAAGAATGACCGTTTTGGTTTGACTTAATGTATTCGTTTTCATTATTCGGTGAGGGGTAACTACCAGGTGGATATGTGGTCTGTCTTCATCAGTCAATACAGCAATATCGGTGTCTTTCATTTTTAAATAGGGTTTCAATTTATTGAGGTACTGATGCAGGGTTTCCTTATTTACTGGTAGCAAATCAGTGAATGTCTGATCTCTTGGTGATTCTTTTTTTCCACTATGCGGACTGGTAAATGATCTTCTTTTTCTGGGAGATTCACTGCTTTCGCTCCCAGCAAGAAACCATCGTGGACTGCTTGAGTTTCTGCGTGGTGAAGGCGTTGAGGAGTGAGCGGTATCATGAAGAGAATCGGACGATTTTGAGCCTGCCTGGGTTATTATATCTCTGGGTGAGCTTTTATCTTTTGGAGAGCTTTTGCTTTTTGCCAAGTCGCCTTCTTTAGAGGCTTTACACCTTGCTTTTCTTTCTTCCAAATTTAGTGAAATCTTTCTATTTTGACTACGAGAACGAGATTTTGAAGGCGTGTCAATGTGAACTAAATCACTGGTAACTACTGGATTGGAATGGGTTTCCTTTACTGGTCTTGCCGGTGCTTCACTGCCGGTAGTTGTAGTGGTTGTTTGATTCGATTGATTGACGTGTATCTTATCAACTTCAGGGTTGATTTTATTGTCCAAAGAAAGTTGTATGTTGAGATAAGTATCCAGATTTAATTTTATTATTTCCAAAATCAAGGCTGACTTTAATTCTGGAGAAAGAAGCGTATTTTCCGACACGTTGTGCAGCATTTCATTTAAAATGGACTCTTTGATTAATGCTTCGTTTTGTTGCATTTTCTTTTGTTCAAGTGCTTCTTTAATAGCTGTTGTAGATTGCATAAAATTGTTCCAAATCTAAATTATTTCATATGTATTTATAACTCACTATCTGTAGATGACAGGGGATACTTGTTCAGGGCCATTTCCCTAAAAAATACAGTTGTCTCAATTGAGCTCGCGGATTATACGTTAACCTATATTTAATATCTAACTTCTTTTTGAAACAGAATACATTATGGAAAATGAAAGAGCGGCTGTTAGACTGGATGACTGCAGTTCTATTAGTGAAACTGTCCTTGATTCGTAGACAGATGGGTCAAATCTTGTCTTTTGCTATTATCATATCGTGACAAATTTTTGATTTGTATGATTTCTAGCCCATGGTACAGACAAAAGGCAAGATCTGATCCCTTTACTTATTGTGCCGGCAAAAATTCAAAAGGTTTCGCCGGTTTTAACAGTTTTGATACTTCTCCCGCATAAAAAGTACCTCCATCAACTAAAAGACTTAGCACTGGAGCGTCGGGAGCAAAATTAACTTTTTTCAGATTCACCCAAAAAATGTTGGGATAGGTTGATGAGTCAAAATAATAAACACGATTTTTTTGATCAGAGATGGTGCGCCAAATAGTTGATGCAAGGTTAGGTTTTGCCGCATCTGAGATGCCCAAAGGAACAGAAACAGAGCGTATCACCCCCAATACTCCAGCAATAGCCTGATAGGTATAAGCCTGTTCTGGTACGTTTTGAATGTAATTTTTATCCACTTGTTTGGGAATAGACTGAATCAAATATGAGGCTCTGGCAAATCTATCCGCAGCCCTGATGGTTCCCGGTAAAAATACAGAACCGTTAATGTTCTGCCAGTATTCGTTGATTGCCAATTGTTTGCTGTAAATGGGTGAATTAGTCATCACCTGATATTGACGGCCATGATGAATCACCAACTCGCCATTAATGTATTCAAAAATAGCGGAGTCGCCATTTGAATCGGATAATGATAAGTGGACTGTGCTTGCTGTTCCATCGGGTAAATGGGGCGCGATAATCTGAAAGGGCTTTTTAGACATGGCCTCTACAGCTTCATTAACTGTTGCAAAATTATCCAGAACATATTGCCCCCATATACTCACCGATAAAGGAGGATGCCCTTCTTTGGCACTGCCATAATCTGACTCTGCCAAATAAAGCATGTTGGTGACCAAGCCACGCTCATTCATTCCATCGGCCGTTGCAAAGTTATATATAGAGATAACCACTGATCCGTATTTTGATGTCCATTGTGGTGATTCGGGGCCTGCCAATCCATTACGTTTCATCCCTCTTGGAAATACCCAGATACTGGACTGCATGTTTTCCTTCCAATCCATAGAGCGACCAGTAATAACCAGATTATCAGAACCTAAATACACTGCACGTGTGCACGCGTTGCTGGCTGGCATCTGACTCAATAAAAGCCCTGAGCATAAAAAGGTGGTTATTCTTTTCAGGAATTTTTTTTTCATTTCATTATTCAATCCATGAACTCATTTTCATCGTTTATTATTAGTTATCTGGCAAGGCTTAGCAAGCCATCAAAAACTCCTGAAAGATGATCTTTTATCAAATCATCCTCCGCCTTTGGTGGTGGTGTAAAAAACCATCTGAGTTGCTCGCGCCTGGCATTACTCAGAGCATGTCGTTGACTAGCGCCTCTGACTCGGGAGGGCGCGTTAGCAAGCAACAGCATCACAACTACTTTAGGAGTCGCGTGTTCGATAGCTAATTGCACCAAATTAACTTCAGGTTCTCTGGTCAGCCTATCCTGTGCTGAGGGTACAAATTCTCTTTCCCAGGTATCCTGATCGCTATCATCAGAACAGGCCTGAACTTCGCAATTATCAACATCCTTGGTGCTCACACAACCCACTTCCTCTTTTATATTGAATCGCTTACTGCTGAGCATCATTCGAAAGATGTCCTGTTGATTAGAAATAATGGCTAAAGCAAGTGGTGAGATTTTTTCGTAAAATGTTCTTCCCTGGAACGAGTGGCTGATTGACTGATCACAACGACTAATTTGCAATGCCTTACAGCTTAATAAGAGCCCTAATGCTACTCGATCTTCATTCACCACCGCTAAATGAAGCAAGGATGCGCCTAAAAGCCTGTCAGTATTGACCCGATGGAAAGGATCATTAAAGCAATTTATAAAATATGGTGTACGCAACATATATCTTAAAGCAAAGTAGCGTTTGTGCTTCAAAGCATTAAGTGCAAACGCCATGGGCAAGGTGAGCGCCGGATTTTTTTTGTCATCTACGCCAGCTAAACCATGTTCAGACAGTAATGATTCATCTATTTTACCAAGCAATTGGGAGTAATCTCTTGGGTTGGTCAAGCGAACGATTTTATCCCCAACTCCACGCGCCAACGTTCTACGAAATTTTACCATCTGATTGATTGGTGATTTAACTTCTTCAGTATTAGTACTTGTATTACAACGAGGTGAATCAATAGGCGGAGTCAGCGAAAAGGTTTTTCCTATGCCTTTATAAATCAAAACATACCCATCTTCTTCGGCTTTCTTACGGGCTATTTCAATCAATCGTACTTCGTGAAACCCACACAACCACTCACCTAAAATCTGTTTAAAAGCCACCATTTCTTTTGTATGTGGCGCAGCATGCTCCAACATCTCCTGTAACGTATTATAAAACACCTCGTCTATACCGTATTTGGCAAGATAAATCTGTTTGTAGGGTCCAACAAAAGAAGGATATTTTGCAATGTGTTTGTAGATGACTCTTTGTCCAGGCAAAAAGGAAGGAAAACAGGACTCCTTTTCAGGGACAATGTTGAGTTCACTACTCAGTCTGATTTCAGCATCCCATGTCAATGTTGGAATATGTAAAGGGCCATCTACATCAAAATCGGTGAGCGGATGCAAGGAGACATAAACCGCTCCTGAATATGGGCGCTCTGCCCGGCCTGTTTTATTCCACCGAGGTCTGAGCCGCTCATCTTTATGACCCTTATAGGGTTTGATGCCATAGGCATATTTATCGGCATGATACGGAGTGCCGCCAGTAGAAAGAAAAGGGTTAGCATCATTAATGAGCATCTTACTGAGCATGGGATCTTGCGATATGTATCGATGAAATGCATCATAGGCTTGAGTATAGAGATTTTGTAAAAAATAAGCGTAGGTTGAGTAGCTGTAGCCCTTCCAGGCAAGGGGACGAGGTTCACGAAAAGTCAATAATAATTCACGAAGTGTATTAGCTATCAAGGTTACTTTTCTTCTGGTTTTTGGATCTTTAAGACGCTGCCGTCCATCCGCATAATCTTTAAAAATATCAATTCCAGCAGCTTTATAGACAGAGGCACTGTATTGCGGCTGTCCTAACTCATCCGCTTTACGATGGCCTTCACGTGCTGGTTTATTCCATCTTGATGTTAAATAGGTCACGCCTCGATATTGCGCAATTTTGAATTGGGTTACTACTCTTTTTTGGGCTTCTTCAATAGAATATCCAAGCCCAATATATGCGTTAAGTCTCTCCAGATCTCGCGCTACAGCATCCATATCCTCTGACTTAGGATGATGAATTTGCATACGATCCTGCAGTTTAAATACGCTGGAGGCGTCATTAATTTTCTTAAAATCGCCACGTTGATAGTCTTTGTTTTTTTTTCTATAAAAAAGATTATTTCGCTGAGCATGGGACTGAGAAGTTTTGGCTTCAGAGAGAATAGCCTCACGGTCTTCTTCTGGTTGGGCAAGAAACGCTTGTTCTTCTTCCGAATCCGAATCATCTGACAACCAGGAACCAAAAAAATCATGTTGAGTTGTTTCTTGATGGAGGAGGTACGATTCATATGCTTTTTCATCTTTCTCCTCAAACGAAGAGTCCAGGGAATTGATGTAATATCTTAGGTTAATGCAATACTGATCATCCCAACCATGACGTTTGCTTTTGTACAACAATGTAGTAATGAGCTTATTGATGATAAGCTCTGTTGTATCATAGGAATTAATTTGAGCTAAATGTTCAACTTTTGCATGCTGAATGACCAACATACGAATAATGTTTTCATTCTTTCCCTGTGCTGCTGTTATTGGCGTTTGCTCGTTATTATTGGCTTTTAACAGGTCAGGGTTTTGAGACAGCAAATAACGAACAATCAACGGGCGTTGCCGTACAACAGCGAGCATCAGCGGTGTATTGCCGTTAATATCAGTGCTATCAATATCAGCTCCATTATCAATCCATTGTTTGATGTCATCCAAAGAACCTAAGCGAACCGCCTCATGAAATGTTTTCATCATTAAACCAACCACGGGAAAAAAAATGGCGCACTATATCACAGATTGTGTATATTTGATCTAATTTTTGCTGTTATTTTGTACTTTAGCAAAATTTTGCGAGCACTTTTTTTATTAATACACAGGGGGAATTATGGATCTGTTGATTATTTTAAAAATAACCAACACTCAGTGAGTAATTCTGTTTCAGCAACCTCATGATCAAAATTATAATAACAAAAAATGCAAGGCAAATCCCCCAGTTCTTCACCTGATGTTGGCAGCCAATTACGGTATAATTCATACACCGTGTCACTCAGGTTATTACGTGAACCTTGATGAATGGCTACTGCGTATCGGCCTGCGGGTAATCGTTTTTCAATTATCTCACCTTCCAGTTTCAATTGCTCTGGTACCGTAATACCAAGATCAAAACGAAATTCATTTGGTGGGGTCGTTTGAGGATCATCATACCCAAATCCAAAGGCTTCTCCCGCTTTAGGTTTCAGGCTAATAGTTTGAGCTTTAGCCCAGCTAATTAATCGATTAACGCTATCTCCCATTGTTCGAGGATCTCCTCGGTGTTCTAATACAGCTAAACGTCGTGCATTTATATTTTTAATCGTTACATTCATGGTCATATTACCTTGTTTAGGCAAACAATACGGCGGTTGTTCCCAGGCTTGCCAGCTTGATTGTGCTCTAAATTCACTTGGGTTTAGATTGCACGCTTTTTTAAAGGCTCGTGTAAATGATTCATGAGATTCAAACCCCGAATTGATTGCGATTTCAATAATGGAAGTATCTTTATTAACAATTAATTGATGAGCTGCTCTTTTTAGGCGAAGCCAACGAATATATTGTTGCAAAGATAAGCCAGTAAAAGCCGTAAATAAGCGATGAAAATGATATTTTGAAAAGCATGCAATATCACTCAGTTGATTTAAAGTGAGTTTGTCGTCAAGATGCTCACCGATAAAATCGATTACTTTATTTAACTGACGTTCATAATTCATACTGTTCTCACTCAACTATCGTTATATTTACAGGGTTCAGGTTACTTCGATCTTAAACTGATTGTTTGACCAATATTGCTAAAAATAACTTAAGAGATAGTGTAAACCAGGATTTTGTCTATTGAAGCTATCGATTCCAATATATACATGTTCTGTTCGCCTCAGCAAGGCGCAAAGGAAGAATTACATGGTCAAATACAGACGAGATCAAACTCGAGGCGATACTTATTTTTTACACTAACGTTAAAAAATAGAAAATCAGATTTAATAGTAAAATACATCCGATTATTAGGATGGTCTATTCGCCGTGCGAAAAAGAATAATCCGTTTAGTATCAAATCAATAGTAGTATTACCTGATCACTTGCATATGATTATGGAACTTCCGCACGGCTGTCCCATTAAAAATATGACGTCTTTCCGAGCGTAGCGAGGAATCTCCTGCAAGGTTGCACGATCCCATTAAAATGCTGCCATAAAAATCATATCAAGAGTTGAGTCTACCCAGCCAGCCTTTTTCTGCAGGCGCCTAATGCTCATATCCTTAAATTTCTTTAATGTTTTGCCATCAATGGCTATCAAATTACCCAATGCTTGTTGGAATGATTGAATCCAGGAAATAAAGCACTTCTTAAATTCATCCGGATTTAAAATCGAAAATACATGAGCATATGTATTTTTAGAGAGTTTAAATAGTAATGATAATTAATGCATTAATTCAGATTGTGCCAATTTGCAGGAGATTCCTCGCTACGCCCGGAAAGATGTCACATTTTTAATGGGACAGCCGTGGGAACTTCCGGAGGGTGACTTGGTTTATTCGACTCGAGTGCGTCAATTAAAAACATATTACTCTCAAGAGATCCAATTATTGGGTATTCCATTATTAAAAAATGCCCGAGATGAGTATAATTTGTGGCAGAGACGATTTTGGGAACATCGGGTACGTGATGAGTCAGATTTGTCTACTCATATAGATTATATTCATTTTAATCCAGTTAAGCACGGTCTAGTACAAAAGGTTATCGACAGGCCTTATTCAAGTTTTCAGAATTATGCCAGACAAGAAATGTTACCGAACAATTGGGGCGGCAAGTCATTGCAAGGTGAGTTTGGCGAATGAAGCCCTGTTTGCAAGCAAACAGGCTATTTACTGATATACAATTTCATTTCAAGGAATACTATCCAATTGAATTTTTACCAGTTTCAGGATTTCATCCAACATTTGATGTATTTTTTCACTATTTCCTGAAGATTGTTTATAGATTACATTAACTATAAAAGAAGATAGGGCATTAGAAACCATTTTTTGATTGCGAAAATGGGGCTGTAATTTTTCCATACTTTGAACTAAGGATGAAAATAAATTTGACCCAATAAGATTCATAGCCTGAGAGTATTCCTCAACAGTTGGTGCTAATTCAGTATTTATGTTCATATTTTTCCTACAATATTAATTTGTGGCACAAGTATAAAGAAATTCACTAAAGAGTGGAATACAGCTTGCGGTGAGCAGCGAAGCAAATAGGCTAACTGGGATATTCATAACCAGTTAATGGTCTAGGTCAGGCTAATCCCTGATCAATTAATTGTATTGCACCTTCAATATAAAATATATCTGCATCATCTTCACCATTAAATATCCTAGCTTGCAAACTGTCTGGTTGAGAAACGTCAACAAAATTATTAGTATGAATTTCAATAACTCCATTAGAAGAGAATCCGCCTATATGTGGGACCAATGGATTAGATCGAATAATCCTTCCATTATATATTTCAGTTCTACTCATAAAAATATTCCTAATCTATAGCCCCTTAATCAGTAACTTGCATAAAATTAAAAGCAAAAAAGCAAGATCTGACCCCAATGCTTGCTTCTGCATACAAATAATTTAACTCATTGAAAATAAATTCGGATTAGATCATTTTTGATAATTTGAGTAAAGTTTTTTCATATTTTTCAACAGGCCGCCCCGTTTTATTTACTTGAAAAGGGATTTTCATTGATAATGTGCGTCAATTGTACTAACATGTAATTAATAGAGATTATTTTGAGAAATATCATGACAAATGTAAGAAAGGTGGACAATACAAAAACACCTACGGCTAAAGATCCAAGAAAGGTGAGAAGACCACAATCAAGGACTGTGCGTGCTAAAACTTCCCGATTGGGTTTTCGTGCATCTGAATCGCAAGCCAAAGTAATCCGAATGGCCTCTGATATAAGTCATAAGTCATTGACTGAATTTATAACGGATAGTGCGTATCAAGCTGCTGAAAAAATTATTTTAGATCAGAGATTATTTATGGTTTCTGGCGATATCTTTAATCAATTTTCCGAAATTCTAGACCGCCCAGAGCAAGATAATGAAGGGCTAAAGGATTTATTTTCTTCATCATCTCCTTGGGATTTAAATGACGTTAAAAAAACCTGAACCTTTAAATAAAGATCATAATTTAACTGATTTTAATAGTAATTACCCAGAATTAGATGAATGGTTAAAAAAATATGCTTTTCAAGCAAAAATGTCTGGTTCTGCCACTACTTTCATAGTTGCTGATGATAATTTTGTGGTTGGTTATTACAGTCTTACAGTAGGGCAGGTAGAAGCTGATGAGGCATCTGATCGCATAAAAAAGGGAATGGGCAAATATCCTATTCCTGTTGTCATATTAGCAAGATTAGCTGTTCTTGATACATATCAAGGAAAGGGTATTGGGAAGGCAATGCTTAAAGATGCAATATCAAAAACCTTGCAAATTGCAGAACAAAGCGGCGTAAGAGCTTTATTAGTTCATGCTATAGATGAGAAAGCCGAAACTTTTTATAAACGATTTGGATTTGAACCTTCTCCAATAAGAGAGAATCAATTATTACTCCTTTTAAAAGACGCTAAAAAAGTGATATCTGAACAGCTGTGAGCTAAATCCACTTCAAGTCATTAGTCTGATTAATTCTAAAAGTAGACTTTAAATAGAAATTAACCTCAAAATAGACAAATATTTGAAAAACAGGTTTATTTAACCTCTTTAACAGCAACGTTCGTACCCCCCCCAAAAAAAGATAGAGCAAAGATAGAGGTTCAGATCTTGCCTTTTGTTTTAAAATAGCAAAAAGATAGAGGGTCAGATCTTGCCTTTTGTTTTAAAATAGAGAAAAGCAAAAAGCAAGATCTGACCCTCTATCTGTGCTATTTTTACCCCCAATTGCCAATAATGTTAACTATACCCCCAAGTGCGGGTAAAAAGCTTGGAAATCGTGTTTTCTCTTTTAAACGGCCAAGTAATGGTTTCCCAACCACACGAATGGGGTCGCGTCTTGACTTTTGCCTATTTCTAAAAGAGCAAATGTCAAGACGCGACCCCGTGCCGCTTGCTATTCATATCGTGTTAAGTTTCTGATTTTTGTGATTTCTAGCTCATGGTAAAGGCAAACGGCAAGATCTGACCCCTTTACTTTATTATTTGGTCTAAAATGATAAATAGGTGAATTAGGAGTTTTATAATGTCAATTTCATGGATGAACAGTAGCATCTGCACATATAAAGGAATCAGTCGTAGGACGGACGTGAATATTGAGCGATCTGAGTATTTAGTGGATTACGGAACAATTATCCATAAATCTCAGTTTCGAAGATTATCAAACAAAGCTCAAGTTTACCTTAATCCATTTATTGATTATCCAAGAACTCGCTTAACTCATTCCATTGAGGTTGAACAGATTGGTAGAGAGTTATCTAGATTTTTTGTAAGCAAATTGATAGAAAAATTTGATTTAAAAAATGAAACCCCATTTGAAAAGGATTTTGAGGATTTAGTGGCTACCTCTTGTCTGGTACATGATATAGGGCAAGCTCCTTTCGGTCACAGAGGTGAAAGAACGCTCAACGAATTAATGAGAAAGAGGGGGGTAGATGATACTAATTGCTTTGAAGCCAACAAACAAAACGTTAGGCTCTTACTGGGAAATGAGGGTCGAAAACCTTATGAAGTAACATGTGCTTTGATTGACGGAATAATGAAGTATAAATCGACTAACTTTAAAAAAAAATCGAAATTTCCCGGGTTTTATAGTTTCGAAAAAATACCCCTGGAAAAATTATTTCATATTACAAATACTCAAAGTCTGAGGCATCCTGCTTGTTATTTAATGGAGGCTGCTGACGATATTGCTTATATTAGTAGTGATTTACAAGACGCAATGAAACTTAGCCTTGTTAGTAGAGAAGATGTTTTAACATTATTTAATGATATTGATTTACCAGAAAATCTGTATCATTTGGATAAAAAAACCTGGTCCGATTTTATTCATAGTAGTTTCGATTTAGATAACTTTGGTGCAGTTTCATCCATCCTTATCAAGGCCATGATGCAAAAAACAAAAATGAATTTAGATAATTTTCTAGATAACTGTTGTAAAAATGAAGATATTAATAACTTACCAAAATTGTTGGATGGATATTTTGAAGCAGGCGACTGTGATTTAAATATACTCTATTTTGGATCCGGCCGAAATTATTCTTCTTTAAAGCAGGACATTTATAAAAATTACGTTCTGAAAGCCCCGGAAGTTGCAAGAACAGAGTTACTTGCAAAAAAAGTGATAGAAGATCTTTGGGCAATTATGGAAGCCGAATTACTAATAAGCAACCATTATGATTCAACAGATTTATTTAAAATAATTCCTAAACATGTTCAATACAATATTTCCAAAGCTCGCAGCAACAAAAATTTCGAAGAACAAAAGTACAATTATTTGGCTGACTATATTTCAGGAATGACTGATAGATATGCAATATTTTTGTGGGAACAGATCTTTAATCCCAGCAAATTAAAATCTATTTAAATATATCACCAAACTTCGACACATATTCGACACGTTAAATTTGATATTTTGAGGAGAGAGCTTAGAAGCCTTGCTGGAGTTGGCTCCCCGGGACGGGCTCGAACCGCCGACCTAATGATTAACAGTCATTTATTATTCGATATCAATTGATTTCAAATAAAATCATAATTTCATGTAAATAATAGGTTTTTATTGATATTTGACTTTGTTTTAATATCATTTAATATTATCTAAATTCACAATTAGTGGTACCAAAATCGGTACCAAAAATCATCTTGGTACCAGTTATGAAATTTACTGATGTGTACATCCGCAATTTAAAACCTCAGCAAAAATGGTTTGAACAAATCGAGTTTAGTGGGCTAGGAATTCGAGTGATGCCAGGAGGGGGTAAATCTTGGATCTTTCGATTCACTTTTGATGGCAAGCGATACAAGATGACTTTGGGCAAGTATCCGGGAATTGGTTTGAGGGAAGCACGAGAGCTGATGTTGGATGCGGAACATCTAAAAGAGCAAGGGATTAACCCTATAGAGCACGCGAAACAACAACAAGCCAAATCGGACAACACTGTAAAAAAATTGGCTTTAAGTTGGTATACCCATTATGTCGAAAAGCATTTAAAACGTCCTTTAACAGTTAAAAAACAAATAGATGGTGATATCACAATGCTTCTGGGCGATTGGGTTTTGGATGAACTGGAAACCAAGCATATTACCCAAGCGCTAGATAAGATCGTCAAACGGGGAGCAAGCGTCCACGCAAACCGCGTTTTAAGCTCGCTCAAACAAATGTTTGGTTATGCAGTCAGCCGAGGCACTATGAGTACCAATCCAGCCTCTAACATTCGTGCAAGAGATATTGGAGGTCATGAGAAACCAAGAGAGCGTGTTTTAAGTCTGGAAGAAATCAAAACTCTCTGGCTATTTCTGGACAGTAACGACTCTCAAATGGCACCACAGACTCGGATTGCCATTAAGATTATTTTACTGACTGGTGTGCGTACTGCTGAACTGCGTTTGGCTCAGTGGGATGAAATTAATTTTGCTGAATCGCTTTGGACTATTCCCGCAATTCATTCAAAAGCCAGTATTTTACATAAAGTGCATCTCAGCAATTTGACCATAAACTTATTACAACAATTAAAATTGATCAGTAAATCAAACTATGTATTGACCGGTATTGATGGACGTCAACCATTGACAGAAAATGCCTTACCAAGGGCTATCAAGCGTATTCAGGATCGTTTAGGGATTCCCGAATGGACTGCACATGATCTCCGTCGTACCTTTGCCACTCAGCTTGGAGAAGCACTGCAAATTGATCCTGTGGTGATAGAGAAATGCCTTGGGCATAAGATGCCGAGAATCATGGCAACTTATAACCGCAATGAAATGTTACCGCAAAGAAAGGAAGCACTAGATAGCTGGGCAAATTACGTTTACAGTTTATTACAGGACAAGGTGATACATTTACCTTTCGCTAAATCCATGTGATTAGAATTATATTTGCAGGGCAGCTTTTAGTTTATCTAGCAGTTCTTGTTTTTTCTGTTTTTCCAATTTATTAATATTTTGTAATTTCCATTGGATACCGGGTAATTGATCAATGCCAGATAAAGGCATCAATGACCATTCGGGTTCACCTGATTTTACAGAGAGTAAGAATTGTCTTTCCTTATCACTAAAGTCATTTATTAATTGAATGGCGAGCTCACGCTGTATTGGAAGTAATTCAGTATGAGTAACTGGTAAATCAGTCATCCCAGCAAACTGCTTATTAAATAATGTTTCAAACTCTCTTTTAAATACGTCATTAGTGGGCTGAGGTGAAAGAAGTTCGTGCATAGGTCTGTTTGTACTTGCCAGATAAACTACAAAAGCCTGTCTTATTTCATCATTTATACCACCGTGTTCTATCAATAATTTAACATCAAATAGATCTCTAGGGTGATGCCTGTCAAGTGCTGCACAAATCTTACCGCCATAAACATCTGCTTTGGATAAGGTTTTTGTTCGAACATATTTAAAAAAAGTATCTTGAGCTTTTTGGCATAGCTCTTTATCTTCACAAGGAAAAACAGTGCTTCTAAGCGTAAAATTAGGTTCGATTTTGATCACAGCATTGTTTTGATAAACCAATAGCTTTGCTAATACTCCACTTTTCGTACGAACTTCTTGAATGATTAAATTTTTTTTACTTAACAGTTGTTTCATTTTGGTGAGTTGAGCTTCTATGTTTATCAAAAATTCATCTCTTGGTTCAATGAATAAATAAGTTAAATCTATATCAATACTTAATCTTGGCATGTTTTGGAAGAATAGGTTAATAGCCGTACCTCCCTTTAATGCAAAACATTCAAATTGATTTAAAACTGGTAAGGTATCTATCAACAATGCCACTTGATTTTGATATATTTGTTCAAAACTCACTTACAGCTCCTTTATTTCTGGCAAAGATATTTTGTATTTGGGATAATATTTACCCCCTGTTTCCATAACTCGTTTGCCTTGGCCAAGATCAACTTTATTTAAATCTAACGCAGAAACCCAAGGATGATTAAACTCCTCAGCCAGATGCATAAATAACCGTTTTACTTTGACAGAACCGCAACTTTCTAAAAGCGCCTGTACAACCTTTGGACGAAGTTGGCTCAGATTTTCCATCAGATAAACCACTTCATCGAATGATTCATCTTGTGGATAGAGATAGAGTAATTCCATGGCAGCCCTTTCTGGGCAGGATAATTGTAATTCTTTACCGTCTATAGTCTGTTTTATGATGCCTAATTGGTTATCGAGATCATTGAATATAGATGTTCTGACTATTGCAAATTCGGTGTTCCATTCAGTATTTTTCAGCCATTTGGGAAGTTTTGTTGCCAGAGGTGCGAATAACTCCACTCGATTACCTGCTTGCATCATCACGAAATGAGCCAAACCTAGTAACCGCAATGAGGTTTTACCTCCTATATGTACAGGCAACGACAATTGGTTTTGTAGTGCGCTAACAACGCCAGCCCAACCTATTTTATCACCAGCCTTTTTATAAGCTTTTGCCCCAAGATTTTCTAATAACCCGGTATGAACATACCACCATGCCAGCTTTGACGATACACCATGGGATTCAAGCCAGTCAGAAGTCAAAACTTCACCGGATGGTGAGCTAACCAAGAAATGGTTTAATTTTGTTTCATTTTTTCTAGTCATACTAGATAATATAGCATAAAAATAAACTAACGAAACAGAGTAGTTTATTTTTAAGTTAAAAGTTCTAGCCAAGCTAGAATATTTTAAATATTTTTAAACCAATCGCGGTTGATATAAAGGCAACTTGTGCTGAATCTATCAGAAAATAATGAAAATCGTTATACAACAAAGGTATTAACACAGACAGTGCCCATTATTCGATATTGTTACTATTGCAATGACGAATTCCATAAATTCAAAATTTTTTCTGGTTCAAATAATATCATTTAGTAACACATCTTTTATCTATATTGACAGCCTTAATAAGACTCTTAAAATGAAAAAATGCCAGCTGGCAAATAAAAATGATTATTGGAATTGTATTTAAATGGAAGGGTATGAATTTTTTATTCGCTAATGCGCACGAGTTAGCCGCGCTACTGGAATTACCTTATATACAAAGAGTAGTTTACCTGATGGGCATTCGTCCCTACATGGACAGACAAAGTTGTATTGTAGGCATCAAGCGCAGGATTAGTTACCAATCGTTGCGTGAAACACTTTATGTTGGACCCATTGCAGGCGTTAAAACAGGCAGCCCAAGTCTCCAGCAAATGAAAAGAGCCATTAAATCGCTTGAGCGTGCTGGTCTTATTGAAATCCAGTCAACTGAAAGGCATCTGATAGTAAAGTGTATTTACGCTGAATTGGATAACCCTTCGCCAAAAAAGGCCGTATCGAAGTCGAACCTTAATCCCGGCACAAACCCGACACAGGAAAATTCTTTAGGATCAGGGGAATCCTGTCAGTTAAGACAAAAACCAGACACAGACAATACCCCTGAGGCCGACCCACCTCATAAGTCAGAAGATTATAATTATATATATGTGTGTAGCCAATTTGAAAAATTTTGGAAAAGTTATCCACACCCCGTTGATAGGGAAGCGGCGTTTTCTGTATTTAGAGAACTTAATCCTGATGATACCTTATTTGAAAAGATAATGGCGGGACTAAACAGGCAAATTGAAAGTTATAATTTCCAGGTCATGATGGGAGTATGGGTACCTACATGGAAATATCCAGCTAACTGGTTAGCTAGAAAATGTTGGCAAACAAATCCATATGTGTTTGAGCATTCAGCACCAATTGTACAGGACTGTGATAATAAACAGGTAGGTATTCAAGATGACTGAAGTGCATGGGATAACACATAATACCCATCCTTTTAAGAGTCAAAGATTATTGTTTACCTCTATTTTTTTCTGCGTCACTGCAATTTTCCAGCAGTGACGCAGAAAAACCACCTTGATTTTACCGCGTAAAATCAACACATTTCAGCATTTTGTCCGATCCCGCCAATCGGGATTGGACAAAATTCTTTCCAAAATCCCTTGCGAAGCAAGCACCGCTTTGCTAATTTGGAATCAAGCATGACTGATGAGCTGGTGAAATTCCGGCGAAACGTCAACCGACGTCTTATGCAAAGCCACCTTAACCCTTAACTTGTGGCTGGACGTTTAGTAGGGTAAGTAAAGGTAGCAATTTTTTAATAATTGTTTGATCAATTTAAAATATATAGGAGGTAACGGATTAAAAAATGGCTGTAAACAGGCGAAACCGTTTGCCATATTACGGTTGATTTGCCCCCAACTTCGAGCTACGCAGCATTGCTGGGTTTCAACTTTGAGTGAGCCGCTCGACCAACACTAAACTTAAAACAGGGCAAATTCAGTGATTTTATAGGTGGTTGCATTATTATATTAAGCTATAGATGATAGGTTTGTTTTTTAGACATTCGTCGTCCAATCACATGTCTCATAAGTGACATTTGAGCATCTGAGAAATTTGAAATAATTATTTTTTCTTTAAATCTTCTGGCGCCAAGGGTTTCTGCAAGTTTACCAATTACTTCATCAGCAACAGATGGTGTAAAATTTACATCAGCTAAATTAATCTCAATCGAGTTATATTTATTTAAAAACTCAATAATAAGCTCAAAAGCTTTGGCTGCATTAGAGCGAGAAGAGTTGTCATTTACTAAATCTTTAAGTTGAATTTTAAAAGAAGTCTTCATCACTATACCCCTCTGCCACAGGCCAACTATCATATATAGATTTACTATCCAGTGGTTCATCAATTTTCCATTCTAATACAAGTATAGTCCCATTCCATCGAGAATTAATTGTATCATGGAATTCTGTGCTATTTTTTGAGCAAGAGTATATTTCATTACCAGAAGCCAAAATATAGGTTCCGTTTGCTTGTATCATTAAATCTTTAGCAAGCGTTAGACCATATCCTGAATGATCGTTTTGAGGTTTACTGGTTACACCATATTCTGAAGCAATTTTACATGAATTTTCATTTTCTAATCGAGTAATCAATTGGTTATTTTCAATTAAGGAATCTCTAATACCTATTCCAGCGTCAGCTATTGCAACTTGAATTAGTTTACCTTTAGGCCAGCTTTGTGCACAAACCAAACATGGTAAATCGGACTTAACTCCAGCATGATCAAAAAAATTATTTATTAACTCAGTTAAGCAAATTGTTAAAGATTCACGGATTTCCTTTGATGCAGTATTTAAAATAATCTTGGTTAATTCATCTGTAATATGCGAAACATCTTGTTGATTATCAAGAAAAGCCTGAACAGGTAAAAATTTTCCGGTATTCTGATTTTCTGAAACATTGCAAGGAGGTAATAAATTTATCGCATCCCATAACTTCATTCTTGCAGCGTATTGCATAAGATCTTCTGGTAACTTCATAGTCTCCCACCCTGCTTTTTTTACTGCTAATCCAATAGTAACAAAATGAAATGGTTTTAAAAAACTGGGGCACGAACAACTACCCGTTGGAATCTTTTCTAATTGTTCAAGCCATTGGGCTATTTCTGTTTGTTTGATGTTTTGCATTGAACGGCTTAAAGGTAAAATATATTACAAATTATAGGGGATAAAATGTATTAAACAATCGGTACCAAAACTGGTACCAAGCTTCAGGATGGTAAAACTTGGAATTCGCCAAAACCTAGACTGGATATGGCTCCCCGGGACGGGCTCGAACCGCCGACCTAATGATTAACAGTCATCCGCTCTACCGACTGAGCTACCGGGGAATTGAGGCGAAATCTTAAAACGATTCCGCTTAATGGTCAAGTATATTTTGAATTTATTTTTATTATTCGCTACAAAAACGTTGTAAACGGTTTAATGCGTCTTTCAATGTATCTATTCCAGTGGCGAATGATATGCGGATGCAGCCTTCTGTTCCGAATGCGGATCCGGGTACCAGAGCGACTCCAACTTCGTTTAATAATTTTTCGGAAAACTCGATGTCGTTGGCGTAGCCGCGTTTCTCGATGATGGCCTGGACACTGGGGAAGATGTAAAAGGTGCCGTCAGCCGGGATGACATTAATGCCTTCGATGTTGTTTAATCGATCCGCTACATAGTCATGGCGTTGATGAAATGCATTCACCATTTCGTTGACACTGTCGTTACTGCCATTTAAGGCCGCTACAGCAGCTCGTTGAGCTATGGAACAGGGGTTGGACGTGGATTGGGATTGCACGGTTTTCATGGCATTAATTAAAGGCGCAGGACCTGCTGCATACCCAATGCGCCATCCGGTCATGGCATAGGCTTTGGAAACGCCGTTCAGTACGATGGTTCTGTCGTATAACTCGGGACAGGCATTCAGTATGTTGGCGAAGGGTTGGCTCCAGATGATGTGTTCGTACATGTCGTCAGTAGCAATAAGTATATTGGGGTGTTTTTTCAATACAGCGCCCAAAGCTTTTAACTCATCCAATGTATAGGCTACTCCTGAGGGATTGGAGGGGCTGTTCAGGAATATCATTTTGGTTTTAGGTGTAATGGCTTGTTCTAACTGCTGTGCATTGATTTTATACCGTTGCTCAGGAGTGGTTGAAATAATGACCGGCACTGCTTCAGCCAATAGAACCATATCCGGATAGGAAACCCAATAAGGTGCGGGAATAATGACTTCGTCACCTGCGTTGAGGAATGCCTGGCATAAATTATAACAACTCTGTTTTCCGCCAACGGAAACTAAAATTTGATTCATCTGATAATTCAGACCATTGTCGCGCCGGAATTTATTCTGAATTGCTTCTTTTAATTCAGCAATCCCGTCTACCGCAGTATATTTGGTGTACCCCGCTTCAATGGCTGCAATGGCGGCAAGTTTAATGTGTTGTGGCGTGTCAAAGTCTGGCTCCCCTGTTCCAAGACCGATGATATCAAGGCCTTGTGCCTTCATCTGAGCTGCTTTTGCAGCTACCGCCAGAGTAGGTGAGGGTTTTACTTTTTGTACACGCTTCGCCAATGCGATATCCATCTGTTACTCCTGTGAATTATCAGTGTCCTAGCATATAATATAGAATATGAAAGACTTATTTAAAATTTATTCAAATTACCAACCAGCCGGTGATCAACCTACTGCAATTGCCTCGTTAATTGATGGCCTGGAATCAGGCTTGGCCAAACAAACACTTTTAGGCGTAACCGGCTCGGGTAAAACCTTTACTATAGCCCATGTTATTCAGGCCATGAGAAGACCCGCGTTAATTATGGCGCCAAATAAAACGCTGGCGGCTCAACTCTATGGCGAGTTTAAAGCTTTTTTCCCTGATAATGCAGTGGAATACTTTGTATCCTACTACGATTATTATCAACCAGAAGCTTATGTCCCTGCTTCCGATACTTTTATAGAAAAAGACTCATCCATCAATGAACACATTGAGCAGATGCGATTGTCAGCAACCAAAGCCTTAATCGAGCGTAAGGATGCCATAATCGTAGCTACAGTTTCTGCAATCTATGGTTTGGGTGATCCCGATTCCTATTTACGTATGGTATTACATCTTTCCCGTGGAGAACAATGCGGGCAGCGTAAAATTTTAAAACGCCTTGCTGAAATGCAATACACACGAAATACCTTAACTCTGGAGAGAGGTCAGTTCCGGGTGCATGGGGATGTTGTTGATATTTTTCCAGCTGATTCAGAAAAAGACGCGATCAGAGTCGAATTATTTGATGACGAGATAGAAAATATCGCCAGTTTTGATCCGTTAACCGGTGAAATCCTGCAACGTTTGCCGCGCGTTACAATTTTCCCTAAAACCCACTACGTCACGCCACGTGAACGCATATTGGAAACCGTTGAGTTAGTAAAAGATGAGTTGCAGCATCGTCTTGCTGAATTTAATTCACAAAACAAGCTGGTTGAAGCCCAGCGTCTGGAACAACGAACCTGTTTTGATATTGAAATGATGCAGGAGCTTGGGTATTGCTCGGGTATTGAAAATTACTCTCGTTATTTGTCTGGACGTCAACCCGGTGAAGCACCGCCAACCTTGTTTGATTATTTGCCGCCTGAGGCCTTATTGATCATTGATGAGTCGCATGTGACTGTCCCTCAAGTTGGCGGGATGTATAAAGGAGACAGGTCTCGTAAGGAAACCTTGGTCAATTATGGATTTCGCTTGCCCTCAGCCTTGGACAATCGTCCTTTACGGTTTGAGGAATTTGAAGATCGTTCGCCGCAAACTATTTATATTTCTGCAACACCAGGGCCTTATGAACAGGAACACTCATCTAACATTGCCGAGCAGGTGGTTCGCCCCACCGGATTAATTGATCCGGAAGTGGAAATCAGGCCGGTAAGAACCCAGGTCGATGATTTAATGTCTGAAACGCGTCAGGTCATCAGGGAGGGGGGGCGTGTTCTGGTGACTACTTTAACTAAAAGAATGGCAGAAGATTTAACGGATTATTTAACGGAACATGGAATTAAAGTGCGCTATTTGCACTCCGATGTAGATACAGTAGAGCGGGTTGAAATCATCCGTGATTTACGTTTGGGCGAATTTGATGTCCTTGTGGGGATTAATTTACTGCGTGAAGGTCTTGATATGCCGGAGGTTGCATTAGTGGCCATCCTTGATGCCGACAAGGAAGGATTTTTGCGTTCGGATCGTTCTTTAATTCAAACCATAGGTCGTGCTGCACGAAATGTAAAAGGAAGGGCGATTCTTTATGCAGATAAAATCACTGGTTCCATGCAAAGAGCCCTGGATGAAACAGACAGACGACGGGAAAAACAAAAAGCCTTTAACCTGAAACATGGCATAACTCCCATGGGGATTAATAAGTCTGTGGAAGATATTATGGAAGGCGCTTATATCGGTAAGCGAAAAACGGCTGTGGCAGAAAAAGTACCTGAATACATGCATTGGTCAGAGCAAGAGCTGGTCAAGCAAATTAATCTGCTGGAAAAGAAAATGTACTTGCACGCCAAGAACATGGAGTTTGAACAGGCCGCCAAGGTTAGGGATGAGTATCTGTTGTTGAAAGAGCAGTTAATGAAGGTATAACCCGACAGTCATCGATTTTGAACCCTGGGGTTCAAGTGGGGGGCGGATGAATCGGTTCAGGCTTCCCACTGCTATGGTGGGCTTGCACAACGCCAATTACAGGATGCTCCCCTGGCTAATGAGCGTTGGTTCTAAAATCACTCGCCATCGGGTTAACTACATTATAGCAGCGCTTTTTTATTAAAACATAGAAAAAAATATTAATGTGATAAAAATAGTTCTAGAGTGGATATTAAATGAATGCTTTGCTGGGGTGCATTCATGTTAACGTGGAAATGTTTTATTCAATAGTGATTTAAATTCACCGGCTTTGACGGGATGAGAAAAATACACACCTTGACCGGATTGACAGCCCAGCTCTTTTAATCGTTCTAAAGTATCGTGATCAGCAATTCCATCCGCCATCGTTTTTAGCCCTAATGTATTGGCAATTTTTATAATTGCCTCAACAATTTTAATTTTTTTGGGATCATGCGTCATTTTAAATACATAGGATTTTTCAATTTTGACTTCGTTTATTGGGTAATTGGTTAAATAAATAAACGAGGTATCGCCACTGCAAAAATCTGCAATGGATAACTGTATTCCGATTGCAGCGAGCTTGCCAAGCACTTCTTTGGTTGTAGTTTGTTCTGTTAAACAGGCTCTTTCAGTAAATTCCAGTATAAAACGGGAAGGGGGTACTTTATATCGATCAAGTAATTCTTCGATGAGACCGGGTAGCTCTTTATTTGAAGCATCTTTTACTGACAGATTGACTGATGCTGATAATGCGTAGCCTTCGCTTTGCCAACTGGCAATTTGTTGAATCACTCCTTTCAGCATAAATTCGGTTAATTGTTGAATTAAACTCGTACCCTCAACCAAGGGGATAAATTTTTCAGGGCTTAATATGCCGTATTCAGGGTGTTCAAATCGTATATGAGATTCCGCCCCTATGATTTGGCCGGAAGCCAGATTGATGATGGGTAAATAATAAATTTCCAGTTCATTATGTTCAATAGAGCGTTTCAATTCATTGATCATGATTCGATTCTGGACTAAATCATCCTGCATTTCCGGGTTATAGATGGCATAAGGCCTGCCGTCTTTTCGAGCATGATATACGGCAATGCTGGCATGGTTTATCAAGGTTACGTCATCCTGACCATGAAATGGGTAGACGGCAATACCGGCTGTGGTGTTGATGTTTATATTGATACCATCAATAGCATAATTCGACGGGATTAATTTCAGCATCTTTTCTAATAATTCATTCGTATTGAATTCTTTTTTTAGTCTGGGGAGTAAAAAAGCAAACTCATCGCTTTGCAAGCGCGAAACCATGTTCAACCCGATCGAGACCTCCAGCATATAAGGGTCGATTAGCAGATTTTTTAATTGATCGGCAAATTGTTTCAAAACCGTATTGGCGTTAAATGTCCCGAAATTATAATTAATGGCTTGAAAATCATTAATTTTTATTATGATGAGAGCCAATTGCCCCTGGGTGCCTAATTGTTCTATCCCTTGTTTCATTTGCTCGCTTAGCATGCGGCTATTCGGTAAACTGGTTAAATTGTCATGATTACTCTCGTATCGGAGTTTTAACTCCAGATTTCCACTGATATTTAAAAATTCTCGGGTTTGATCAACCAATAGGGTTTGTGCTCTGTTTACCAGGCCTTCACAGAATGCTTGACCCCAATAGACGAACATAAAAGGGGTTAAATCTAATACCCAAATTGCCGGATTGGAACGTTGCGCTTTTATAAAGCCGGCTAAACTCACCGAGCCAGTCATTTGATATGAAACGATCAGGCTGGCAATCAATATACTGCTTACAGCAATGGCTAACCCTAAAAAAGTATATCTGTTGACATGACTTTTTAGAATAATGGAGCGTGGTGTAAGGCTGTCTTTAATATTCATTTATTTTATAGGCTCTATGTCAGTAAACCGTATCGCAGGTGGATCATCAAATTCCTGATTTTTTATATAAGCAGCTCGCAGATACAAATCACCTTGAGGCGGTGATGCAAATCCTCCCCATAGTGTGTGTGCTTTTGCTTCATGCAATCCCTTTGATTCGATTTTTACATTTAATGGACCGCCATGGGGAACGCCACAGGGTGCGAGCAAACAGTCATGGGGGTACATTTCTATCCAGTGGTTATCCAGAAATCCTCGGGCTGAGCCAGCCCAAATGACAACACATTCATCAGAAACGGGGTGAGTATGAGCAGCAAATAAATCACCTGGAGAACAACGCGTTAAGTGAAATCCACATTGACGTGCACCATGACCAGGCCATAAGACAAATCGCATAGGACTGCCATTGGCTGTGAACTCAGCTCCCATAAATACGTTAAACAATGCTCCTTTATGTCGTACTTCACTGGCTTTCATATTCCAGGCACGAAGCTTCGGATGAGAGTCGTTAAAATGCATTTGATTTTCTGTGGACAAGTTACCTGGAATAATTCGGTCTTTTGCGGCTTCTGCTGCGTCAAAATCGATTTTACCCAAGTCCTGAATATAAAAACCTGATTTTTCATACAGGCTAACTAAAGGCGGGGTGATCGAACTCACCAAAACAAAATCTTCTTTATTTCCGGCTGGATTTCGGACAGCATGCGGAATATTTTCAGGAAAATAAGCAATATCACCGGCTTCAATTTCAACCCATTGATTATGAAGATAGACTTCGCCCTTTCCTTGCGCACACAATAAAGCTTCTTCAGAAATTTGATACTGATACATTGGGCTTTCTAACCCTGGAGCCAGGGTTAAAACGTGAATGCTTTCAGTTTGAAAACCATTCCCAGGCCAGGCAATTAAACGAGTGGGTATGTTATGCAGGGTAATTTCAATTCCCTCATTGAGATTGCCAATGGCCCCTCCTCTCCGTATCTCCTCATGAGTACGATTTTTAACTAAATAGCGTTCTCTTATATCCATATATCGATTCCTTCGATGATGACTATTCGTTACGCATTAGAAATACGGTGCACAACATAAAATGAGTATAGCATAGTTGTAAGTATGATGGTCATATTGATCATTTTTAATCGAGCAGTTTGGGCTATGTTTTACATCTAGGGTCTGTTGACATTTCATTATGTTCAAGCCGACGTTCCGCGACTTGTTCGCAGAACGTCGAAACTTGAATAGTCAACAGACCCTAAAATTTTTCTGGATTAGCCAGGTCCCAAAACTCTTTAAAACTGTTAGGAATATTATCACCTAGCAACTGGCCAGGTGAGAGATATTCGTACAGTTCATTGAAGGGTTTTACTTCATTGACACTGATGCGTCTCATGATATGCCTTGGTCTTAAATCACTGGGATTATTTAAACCCAAAGCACCAACCATTTCTAAAAAGCTCTTGATTGTATTGTTGTGAAAGTTGGCTACCTGATGTTTTTTTTCGTCGACTACCAAGCCAAATTGCAACCGTTTATTTTGAGTTGCTACTCCGGTTGGGCAGGTGTTGGCATTGCATTGTTTTGATTGCAGACAGCCTACGGCCATCATCATCGCTCTGGCTGAGTTGCACATATCCGCTCCCAGAGCAATATTGGTAACCAAATCAAAGCCATTGGTTACTTTACCGCTGCAGATAATTCGAATTTTATCCCGAACATTGATTCCTACAAGGGCATTATGAACAAAAACCAATCCAGCTTCCAATGGCGTGCCTATAAAATTGGCATATTCCACCGGAGCAGCACCTGTTCCCCCTTCTGCCCCGTCAACCGTAATGAAGTCGGGCAATATTTGTGTTTTTAGCATGGCTTTGCATATGGCGAGAAATTCATCTTTGCGGCCAAGGCATAGTTTAAACCCAATGGGCTTTCCTCCAGAAAGATCACGGAGTTTTTTTACAAAATGCAATAATCCAACCGGAGTATCAAACGTGGAATGAGCAATCGGTGATAGTACATCAGTTCCCATTTTAACTTTTCGCACTGTGGCTATTTCTTGTGTTAATTTGGCTGCCGGTAATATGCCTCCATGCGAGGGTTTGGCCCCCTGGGACAGTTTGATTTCTATCATTTTAACTTCATTGCGATTGGCTTCTTTAATAAATTCCTCATCGTTGAAATTGCCATGTTCATCTCGGCAACCAAAATAGGCAGTTCCTATCTGAAAAATGATGTCGCCACCTTGCAAATGATAAGGGCTTAGCCCTCCTTCACCTGTGTTATGAGCAAAACCACCAATCATTGCCCCTTTGTTTAATGCCATGATGGCATTTGCGGATAAGGAGCCAAAACTCATTGCTGAAACATTCAATCGAGAGGCATTATAGGGTTTTTTGCAATCCGGTCCGCCTACCATTATGCGGTCCTCAACTTCCGCGGCGTGCTTGGGTACCAGTGAGTGAAGGGCCCAGGTATACCCTACGCTGGTGATATCGCGTTCTGTACCAAACGGAATCGTATCACGGGTGTTTTTTGCTCGTTGATATACAAGAGAACGCATTTCCCTGTTAAACGGAAGTTCGCTTTCATCAGTTGCTACGAAATATTGTTGAATCTCTGGCCTTATGAACTCAAGAAAAAATCGGACGTGACCTAGTACGGGGAAATTTCGTAAAATACTGTGTTTTTTTTGACACAGATCATAAATCCAGAGAATGAGTATAGGAATCATGAAACCGATAAACCATCTGATGTCATGAAACATTGCGAACAGGGCCAAAAACGTTAATAAAACTACCCCAAATCCAATATACCATTGACGTCGCATGATGAATTCCTTTCAACTATTCCAATACATTTATTATAGAGTGCCTTACAGTAAACTACGTGATTAATCTGTTTGTGGCATGTTATCGGCTTCACCGCCAACGGTCTTGTTAATTTTATTTTCCAAAGAAGTGATGAATTGGGTCACTTTAAGTCGTTGTTGTTCTTGTTCGGTTTTGCACAGGATTAACTCGTGACCAATATCCAGCGCCGCAAGTAATAAATTATGAAAATTATCAAGCATTTTAAATTTGCTTTTATTAATCTGCATTTGCTCATTAAGCTTCTCAGCCGCGAGCAGTAAATTGCCTTCTTCGCCTTCCGGACACTTTATTTCATATGATTTATTTAAAATTTTAACTTTACAGGATTTAATAGGAGTCATTATTATGCCTTTGAAGTAGCAATGTACTATTTAAATAGTAGCAATTTTGCTCGAATGCAGCAAATAGTGTGAATTCCTGATTAACGTGATTAATGCAGGTGAACACTCACTGTAAATCGGTTATCATTAATAATTTTTTTAAAACGAGTGAATTATGTCTGTAGAAAATACCCACTTGCATTTACCAGAGTACGCTGATTTTGCCGAATCCATTGCTGTATTGTCACTCAGTATATCTGGCAGTGAACTGCATGGGATGATGTGTGGTTATCTTTGTGCTGGAGCAGACAGTCAGGGCGAGGCTTATTTACGAGCCCTACTGAACAATAAAAAAGATGAAGAAAGCCGTAATGCTTTATTGGTTATGTTTTCTGTTTATGCAATAAGTCAGCAGCAAATCAACAACTTTGATTTTGAGTTTGAATTATTACTTCCTGATGAGAATGAATCTTTAGTTGAGCGAGCACAGGCATTTAGTGAGTGGTGTGAAGGATTTACGCAAGGTTTGACTATGGCTGGAGTGGATGCGGATCAATTTTATGAAGAAGAAGCCCAGGAAGCGCTTCAGCACATTATCGAATTTGCCGAGTTGGACTGTGAGACTCTGGATGTTGATGAAGAAGATGAAAAAGCATTGATGGAAGTAAGTGAATATGCGCGTTTGGCGGTAATCCGTCTGCATGGTGATTTAGTGATGAATGAACGAGAACGGGGCGGTTCGGAAACAACACATTAATTTAAAAGGAAGTGAAGATGGTGCATTTATTTAGCGAATACGAAACCAGAAGAAAAAATTTAGCGCAACAATTAGCTGACGACAGTATCGCGATAATTTCAGCGGCACATGAATCACTGCGTAATGGTGACGCGCATTATAGATTTCGTCAGGACAGTGACTTTTATTATTTAACGGGATTTAATGAACCGGATGCCTTGCTGGTAATCACTTCAGGTAAGTCAAGCCAAAGCATTTTGTTTAATCGTCCTCGTAACCCGGCTCAGGAGCAATGGACCGGCAAACGTTTGGGGCAGGATGGTGCCATTAGCGAGCTGGGTATGGATCAGGCCTTTCCTATCGCCAGTCTTGAGGACGAGTTGCCCAAGCTCATGAGCGGGAAGACCGCGGTTTATTTTATCCTTGGCAGGGATTTGTCCTTGGAAAAACGATTAATGACGACTTTGAATACGATTAAATCTCAAGTCAGAAAAGGAATAAAAGCGCCTGAGACTTTTTGTGATCTGGAGCCTTTAATCAGTGAGATGCGGCTGTTTAAGAGCGAAGCAGAACTTGATTTAATGCGACGTGCGGCCAGTATTTCAGTAAGCGCGCATAAACGTGCGATGCAAGTATGTAAACATATGGAGCATGAGTATCAATTGGAAGCGGAACTTATTCATGAATTCAGCCGCCATGGATGCCGAAGTGTCGCATACGATCCTATAGTAGGAAGTGGTGAAAATGCCTGTATTCTTCATTACACTGATAACAATAAGCCATTGAGACGAGGTGATTTGGTGCTTATTGATGCAGGCGGTGAATACGGTAATTATGCAGCAGACATTACTCGGACTTTTCCTGTTAGCGGCACATTTACCTCAGAGCAAAAAAGCATTTATGAACTGGTACTTAAAGCTCAAAAAGCGGGTATTGCGGTTATTAAACCTGGGATTCCCTGGAATTCGGTTCAACAAATAATGGTCAGAATATTAACTTCTGGTCTGGTTGAATTGGGACTTTTACACGGCGACGTGGATGAACTTATTGAAAAAGAAGCATACAAGCCTTTTTATATGCACAACTCAGGCCATTGGTTGGGTCTTGATGTTCATGATTCGGGACGTTATAAAATAAATAATGAATGGCGGCCTCTTGAGCCGGGCATGGTGTTGACTGTAGAACCAGGAATTTACATTAGCACCGGGATGAGTGGCGTAGACAAACGTTGGTGGGATATTGGGGTTCGAATAGAGGACGATGTGGTGGTTACTCCTACAGGTCATGAAGTATTAACTGCAGCGTTACCTGTTGATGTAGAAGAAATTGAGGCGTTGATGCGTGGCTGATATACAGACTGATATTCTCATAGTGGGTGGTGGTTTGACCGGTGCCACCTTAATGCTGGCTTTGAATGGTTTAGGGCATCGTACTTTATTGGTCGAATCGAAGCCATTTAGTGATAAGGTCAACCCAGATTTTGATGCCAGGTCTATTGCTTTATCACCGGCCAGCAAGCGCATATTAAGCATGCTCGGTGTGTGGGATATTCTTAAAGACTATGTGACGCCAATTACTATGATTCATGTTTCAGATCAGCACCGCTTTGGGGTGTCCCGATTGCAGGGTGATGAAATAAATCCTCTGGGTTATGTAGTTGAAATACAATATATTAATCGGGCATTACATCAATTATTAGACAAAAATCAGCTGTTGGCTCCAGCAACTGTCACGGCATTGGATCGTGACAATAGAACAGTAACCGTTGCAACGCAATCTGGCGACATGAGTATTGAAGCACAATTAATTGTTGCTGCTGATGGCGCTGATTCTGAAATCCGTAAATTTTGCGCTTTAACGGCACAATCCAAAAGTTATGGGCAAAATGCACTTGTTGCCAATATAGGTTTGCTAAAGCCTCATAATTTCAAGGCTTATGAACGATTTACCGTTCATGGTCCTCTTGCCCTTCTACCCATGCAGGATAAGAAAATGTCCCTGGTTTGGGCTATGCCTCCAGAAAAAGCAAAAAAATTAATGGCTTTAAGTGATGGCCTTTTTCTTAAAGAACTGCAGCATGAGTTTGGGTATCGTTTAGGACGATTTGTCCAGGTTGGAAAACGATTTACCTATCCACTAAAACAGGTTTTGATGCCTCAACAAACCCACTGGCCTGTTGTTTTTGTGGGTAATGCGGCACACACACTGCATCCGGTTGCAGGTCAGGGCTTTAATCTTGGAATACGGGACGTAGCGACTCTCGCGCAATGTATCGCCCAAAAAGGGCTTAACTTGGACATGCTGGATGAGTACTTGCAGTTAAGGCTGCATGATCAACGGGTGATAACCCGCTCTACGGATGGTTTGATTCAACTCTTTACCAGTCGTTTTCCCGGGGTTGGTCTGGCACGAAATATTGGTCTCATTGCCCTGGATAATATTCCGGCTCTAAAAAACATTCTTGCACGTTATGCACGCGGGTTTGGCGGGTTTATACCTGATTTGGTTTGTGACATTGCCTTAAGCAAACGGGAGTTAGAATGAGCCAGAGATTTGATGTACTTGTAATCGGCGGAGGAATCGTTGGATTATCCGCGGCCATTGCTATGGCTCAACGAAATTACTCTGTTGCCTTAATTGATGCGGGGCCATTAGAAGCCGATGTTTCTGATACGGATAAACGTGTTTATGCGATTAACAGGGCATCACAGTGTTTATTGCAGAAATTGGATGTATGGGACTGTCTGGATGCAACACGGATATCTCCATACAACCACATGCATGTCTGGGACGCTTCGAGCGGTGCGTACATCGATTTTGATTCACGTCTTATTGCGGAACAGAATTTAGGCTCCATTATCGAAGAGTCCATTTTAAAACAAGGATTATTGCAACGGGCTTCGATTGAATCCAATCTCTGTTTGTTTTCTGATTGTGCTGTTGAAGACGTTACCCATATTGAGAATGGGATTAGGATTTCCAGTTCTAATGGTGTCTGGGAAGGGCAATTACTGATGATTGCAGATGGTGCGAATTCGCCAACCCGTAATAAATTAAAGATTGATGTAAGCAGTTGGTCTTATAATCAAAATGCATTAGTTGCAACGGTACAAACGGAACAACCTCATTTAAAAACCGCGTACCAGGTATTTAATTCGGATGGAACCTTGGCATTTTTACCCTTAGTCAATGCACATCAATGCTCTATTGTTTGGTCAACTAATCCTGTTCGAGCACAAAAATTGATGGCCCTGGAGCCGAGTGAATTTAATACTGAAATTACCCGATCATTTGCTCAACACTTAGGTCAGGTCACCTTAACAAGCGAACGGCACCAATTTCCATTAAGAATGAGGCATGTGAAGCAATACACTGGAAAACGGTGGTTGCTTCTTGGTGATGCAGCTCATACCATCCATCCTTTGGCAGGATTGGGGTTAAATCTGGGATTGGCAGATGTGACTTCCTGGCTAAAACTCCTGGATCAAGGGGATGATACCTTAATATCCAGCAAGAGAATGGGTGCCTATCAACGAGAGCGCAAACATGCTGTCTGGCAAACCATTATGCTAATGGAGGGCTTTAAACAAGTCTTTACTCATTCGTTTACCCCGTTAACTGCGTTGCGTGGTTTGGGTTTGCGAGTGTGCAATGAATTTAATCTGATTAAGAGATTATTTATTGAGCATGCTGCCGGCTGATTTAAAAACCACACCGGTCTTAGATATCAGGGTGGGTTAAGTATTCATCAATTTATTCCCAACGCCTCTCTTGGCATCGAACGCGAAATGGTCAATCGATTCTAGGGTCTGTTGACAATTCAAGTTTGGACGTCCCGCGACTTGTTCGCGGGATCCAATTCAATCTTTCTAGGCGCAATATATTCTTGTTTTGCGCAAGATCTATCGATTCCGCGAACAAGTCGCGGAAAGTAAGCTTGAACATAATGAAATGTCAACAGCACCTAAATTCTATAAATCTTTTAATAAATAAGGCAGGGTGCTTAATTTTTAGTTAATATTTGCCAGATATAATCGCTTTGATCATGAGAAGCAAAGAGCTTCAGCGTTACAAATCATCGTTATTATAAAGAGGCAAGCTATGTATTCCGCAAAATGGTTTTTTCATGTAAAACAAAAAGTGAAGGATAAAACTCATGAGATAGGGAATACTCTGAATAATTTGGGAAATCCGCGAGTAGGACGTCCATTAGTCAAATTGCAACAACCAAAATTATTGTTTCGTGTAGACGGTCGAAGTCATGCCATGTTGCATAACCAGGGAGGATTAATCGCTCGAGCTACAAAAGATGAATTAATGGCGTTACGGTTTTCTGATGTAGAACAGTATCAAAAATTTAATGAGAATCCTTTTGGCTGGGGTGCTTGTTCATCTCTCAAGCATTTAGAACAATTCATAAAAGATAATAGAACGCATACAATTCAATCCTGGATTCATATCTTTTACGGTTCAGCAACGTGTTTAGGAATGCTAAAAATCGATACAGGAATAGAAGCCGATAGCCTGGATATAGAACATGAACAATTGGTTCTGGAACATCAGCCTTTGGAGCAATGGCTCGCATCGACCTGTCCTACATATCAGAGTAAATTTTTAGACGGTCGAATGGTTCCTAATTTAATGGTTGAGTTTAATGAGGATCTTCCTAAGACTATGCGTAAAACGGATTTTATTTCAGAGCGAAATATCCTTAACTGGCTGTTGGTTAATGGCAGTGAAGAGACGTTTGCGGCCTTTTGCCAACATCTTTATACCGATATGTCTTCGGAACGGTTGGCAAGTCGCGTTGAAGGGGATGAAAGGATAATTGGTGCTGTTGAATATTCCCTAAAAATGAATAAGACAGATTATTCGATTTAGTCTCAGCTGTACCGAGGGTGATGCAGTGCTGAACATTTATTTCAGCACTGCATCACCCTTTTTTCTTTCTGAGCAAAAATTCAATTTTTAGAGACGCAGTTGATGTGACCGAGGATCAGCGTCTGCTTGAGGGATGTTTGTTTCTATTTTGAGGTTCTGGCTTCGTGGTTTAGCGATGCTGGTTGCTTCGATTTTCGCTTGGTAATCTTCCATTATTCTGACAGGAATATGATGCTTGATGTCTAACAGTAAAGGATTTGCATGGATCACTTGATCAAAGCGTAGGGAACTGTTGTTACCTATCATTGATTCAACGCTGCCAAACCCCCATTCATTGCCTGTATAGGCAAAGGCATCGGATGGATTCACCGCGCAGGGAAAATAGATGTCGGTTTCTTTTTCTGTGAACTGTAATACATCTCGGCCGGTTCGGATGACCTCGATGGAGCTTTTATAATCTTCAAAAACCGATTCAAATTGCATGTGTTGTCTTTCGCTAAACAAGGGAAATTCTACTTTAGCAATCCAGGGATAGCTTTGTTCATTGAGTAGTTTTCTGAAGGCTCTTAGAAAATAAGGGTACAGCATATGCTGAATATCATAATGCCCATCAATTTTGGCAAAAAAACCCATTCCTACTGCGGTTGCTTTTAAAAATGCAGGCCTGCCCGTACTTTTTGCCGCATCATTTACAGAGGTCAACAGTAACGAAGTATCTTCTAACAGGTGTCGAAAATACGCTTCTGATTGAAAAATTACCGCATTGGATTGGGTAAAGGATGGATAGTATGTTCCTGAGGACGTTCGGGCAAGGTAGGGTAATCCAGTTCTGATACGTATTAATGAATGATTTAAATCATAAGTACCTAATTCGTTTTTTGCTGCTGCAAATTCAGTGGGCAGATTTTTATAAATTGATTCAAATTTAGCGGTATTAATTTTAAAGTTCTTGGGATCAAGCATAAACAATCGATAATGCAGATAACTGTTTTCGAAGGTAGCGCCAGGTAAAGAAAAAAGTCCAACATTGATGGGCTTGGGATATACCCTTACTGGATTCGCATTGGGATAACCACCTGAGGCAAAAACATGACTTTCTGAAAAAATCAGCTTTTTTGCCGATATGAGCCGCTCAACAGGAGATAATAATTCAGGATGGCCTTCAGGGATGTTAGCAAAAAAATCAAGATCAGACGGAAAACTGAGTCCATTTTGGAAATATCCCGATCGGTCTCCTGCGACGTTAACCGCGGGTATCTTCGTTAATGAATTCTGAACAGCCAGTTCGTCGGGCAGATAGTTGGTGTTGTAATAAACTTTAACTGTAGCCTGAGATTTTTTTAAGTGTTCTCTGGAAATTTTAGCATTTAATCCACTTTCCATCAGTTGCTTTTCAAACCATTTCTGTGGTTGAACGGGGGCGGGTGTGGTCCGGGGGCGGAATAAAAAAGAAGAGATGCCTTTTCCAAACATATCAATCTCTGTAAACAATAGATGGATGATTATATTACAACACAGTTCAATTTAAAACCAACTTGAGTTTATTTTTTAACCGATTTGTGCTTGGTTTACAAAAAAATTGATATTTGTAATAATATGAGACAAAAAAAAGGTTGTAATTGATGTTCGCACGAAATTTCTATCATATGCTTCGTCGCAGTATGCCTCACACTAAAGAGCTGTCGAACGTTCATATAGGCCGTATGGCGGCTGAAACTACTGAAGACATTATCAGAAAAGAATTGGTAGATGAGATTAAAAAGGCAGGCTGGCAAAATATACGAGACAGGATTCAGGCCGAAGAATTAGTTCTTGAAGATTTATCTTATGAAAAGCACCAGCTGCAACTGGCGATGGAAACGAACTGTCTTAATCCTTCTATAGAGAGAGCAAGGCAGGGATTTGCTGTTAGAGGATTATTCTGGGAAGAGATGCAAAAGAATTTGAATCACATTGCCCCTTTAGAAAATATACAAGTTCTGGAAGAACAAATAGACTGGCTCAATACACGGCAAAAGATATTTGAAGAGATACAAGCGCGTCCTTCCATTGGTGCCCCTTCTTCCCGATTTTAATTTTGGTTTGTTACCGGGCAAAAAGTTCGCGGCTGAAGGTTACTTTATCCGATGCAGATTCCTGCCCATGTTCCATAAACCGGTTTTCAATAGCTCTGTATCGATTTAATCCGCCCTCACGATTGGCAATCTGAATATTTAACCCTGGCCTTGCGTTAAGCTCCAGCATTAAAGGCCCTTGATCTTTATCCAATACTATATCAACGCCCAGGTAGCCTAATCCGGTTAAATCGTAGCAACTCGATGCAATTTCAAGGATTTGGTTCCAGTAAGGTACTTCAATATCCACAATAGGATTCAAAGTATCGGGATGGTAGTCAATGGTATCGTTTTGAAAGACACCGCCAAGAGTTTTTCCGGTTGCAAGATCAACCCCAACACCAATTGCTCCCTGATGCAAATTTGCTTTGCCGCCAGAAAGCCGCGTGGGCAAACGCACCATGGCCATTGCCGGATAACCCAATAAGGTAATGATGCGAATATCTGGAATGCCCTCATAACTGACTTCGGCAAAAACGGGATCGACAACGACTCGTTTTTCGATGATGGCATAATCAGAGGATCCCCCGAGACTATAGGCACCTGATAAGAGGCATGATAGATGGTAACTTAATTCCTGATGGGTAGTCAGTTTTCCGTTAATTTGTCGATAGCGGCCGTATACTTTATCTTTGAAAACTAAAATACCATCACCACCAGATCCACGTGCGGGTTTAACAACGAAATCATTATAGGGAGAAAATCGTTCCTCTATGTTTCGGATTTGTTGTTCTGTTTCTATGATGTCGTATAAGGGGGGAACAGCAATTCCGGCTTTTAGCGCAAGTTTTTTTGTTTTAAGTTTATCGTCAACCAAGGGAAATAACTTTCTTGGATTGTAACGCAAGACAAAATCAGTATTTCGCTGATTAATACTTAAAACACCGTGTTTTTTTAAGCGACGATAGAGACGGATCATTCTATAGCGCTCGCAAGTGCTTTAAACCGTTTTAGTTCGGAAAGTCGATAACCGCGGTATTGGCCAAACCACAAAATAAATCCCAGGAGAACAAGAAGCAGTTCTGGGAACGCGAATACCAAGTATTGCACGGGTTCGTAACTCATTGCCCAATAGGATAAAACAGCGGCTACCAGGCTGCCGACACCCGATTTGATTGCCTCGGATGCTCCACGTTCATCCCATGTAATGCACATCCGTTCGATGGTCATGGTTAAAATAACCATAGGGAATAAAGCAACAGATAGCCCGGAATCCAGTCCCAGATTTTGACTAACCACACTAATGAATATCATTAACAAAATGACTACGGTGAGAATGGCAGCCAGCCTCGGCACCAAAAGCAATCGTAATTGATCCAGATAAAAACGGGCGAGCAGGCCAAAAGAAACAATGATAACAAAGAGACTTATTCCCCAGACAACGTGCGTTTCTCTAAATGCTAAAGCAATTAATACCGGCATAAAGGTGCCAAAGGTTTTTATGCCTACGAAATTGCGCAGCAACAGGATAATAAAGGCCCCAATAGGTACTGTTAACAGGATTTTATAAGTGGCCTGAACGTTCACCGGGAGCTGAAGAAGTGAAAATCGCAAGAGTTGTGAATCGGATTGCAAGCCTCTGGATTTGGCAACACTGAGTGCGTTAATTGGCGTTGGAGAAACGGTAAGTGAAAATTGGGCTTTATTACCACCAGTTACGTTAAATAAAGGATCATTACCGTATTGCCAGATGAGAAACTCTTTAGGTAATCCTGCTCCGCCAGTCCGTGGATTAATGTAGATCCAGCGCTTTCCATTAAATACTGCCAGCAAGGATTTTAAATCCGCTTTGCTTTGCTGGTTCAGATAGATGCCTTTCACCGGCATAGCAAAAATCTTCGATTGATTGAGTAATAAAATGGTTGCATTGATGATGGTTTCATCGTTGAACTCATTCCCAACTAATAATTTGGCATTTCCATCTTTCTTATTTAACTCTTTAATAGTGCTTTGAGCGAAAGTCTGGATGTCTGCAGATGATTGTCTGACCTGGTTGGTAATAGTTTCAACTGCCGATCTTTGGCTGTCATCCAGGGGCTGTGACTTGATGACAGAGGGTTTGGGTAAAGATGATTCATCACTGTCTGTTTGGCGAAAAATGGCTCGGTAATAGAGTGATTGAGCACCATGGCTACGTCTGATAGACCAGACAGTTTCTCTGTTATAACCGTTTAAATTGGTTGTAACCCCATAGCTTCTGGAGACAAAATATTCATCAAGAATCGCGAAATGAGGGGGTAAATAAGGAATGGTAAAACTGGCTTTAATCGGAGTGTTGTTGTCTGCAGTAAAGCGTAAATTCGATTCAACCATCCAGCTGTTTATAGTTTCAGTGTCTGTTAGAGGAACATCCAAAATAATATGCCGGTATAAAAATATTCCAGAACCGAGCAGAAACAGGGTAAGGATGAGGCCGTAGACATGTCGCGTGTTCTTTTTCATTATTTAGCAAAGCTCTTGGATTTCAAAGTAAAGGTAAGGGCGGGATCAACTGCGCCATCAAAATCAATAATCGCATCTCGCCCCAGAAGCAGCGGGTAGAGAAAGCGTTTTCGGTTGGTTAAATTAACCTGTATGGCTCTGACTTTATCTCCCAGTTTTACATTTAAAAGGACTACCGGGCGTTTAATTGGAGCGGATTTTTGTAACCCGGGATTTGACTCGTTGGCTCTAACTTTAATTTTTACTTTGCCTATGTATTCGCACTCAAAAATATGATCGCCATTTTTGGTAGGAACAGTAAAACGTAAATAAGGTACACCTTTTACATCGATTTCAGTGATATTTACTGCGTTTAATGATGCGGACTTTGCACCGGTGTCCAATTTTGCCGAGAGAGTAAGATTTTTATCCACCAATGTGGCTTTTTCAACATAACCATAAATTTGTACTTCACTTTTTGCCATAGCAGATCCAGTCAATAGTGACATAAATAAAAAGAGAGCAAGTATTGATCTCATCTAATCCTCAATTAGGGTTATATATATTAATTGGTGCAATATCGTATCAGGTTTGAGTCTTAAGTCACAGTACGTGAAAGAGATTAGTTAAAGAAATTTCAAATTTATTCATATTTTTTCTCTTTGAGTGTGATAAAATCATAAATCGCCCTTGATTTTTGTATTTTTTTAATTCAGGATGAAAATTTTATTGACATCAAGCGCAATAATGCATACAATGCTGCGCAATCTTAGCTGATGGCCCATACGTGCACTAATGTCTCTTAAGAGTGATGAAAAACAAACTATAAAACCTGTAGATTTAGTTTTCATTCTAGCAATAGCTGGCCGTATCGACGCGCAAAGTCGAATTCTCGCGGAAAAACTCAATAAAGATCGCACCGTATACTACGCTTATGCGGTTCTGGATTCGCTCAGTTCCTCCTACAGCATGTTCAAATATTTTTTTGATCTGTGTACTCCAAGTGGCACCAATGATCAGATGCACGACTTGATGATGACTCCTGGTGGAATCATCGCAATCTCTATAGAAACTCTATTTTTGGTATCATTCTCTTTTCTGGCAACCCTGTATGATAAAGAACAGGCCGACTCGATTAAAAAATACATCGCTACGGATTGGCCTTATTTTCGTGGCATTATGAAGGGGCTGAAAAATGCGTACAAGGGATTCCGAAGTGCGATAGTCGCCATTAGTTTAATTGGAGGGATTGATTTAAAATATCTTATCGCTCCGGTTGGATTATTGCTTGGCATTTTTGCTGCAGTCAATCGAACCTGGCTGCTTAAAATGGTCAATGACCGAAAAGTAATGATGACAGCCAATGCGGAACTTTTGCTTGAAATCAAAAAGTTGAGAACACTAACCAGGGAAGAGAGTGAATCCTACCTGGGAAAAATCAAAGAACAATCACAATCATTTGATACACGTTGCAAGGCTTTTGTTGCAGTAGCTGCTGGTGGTTTCATTGACGGTTTGTATTTGTATGTCGGGGTGTTAGGCCTGGCTATGTTATCGCCTCCCTTGCTGGCATCAATGGCCATTATTTGCGCTATATACACTATTGCCTGTGTTGTAACCCGTTTATATGAAGAATATGATTTTCAGCTCAGATTGTTTGTCACTCATACTAAATGTGAATTGACTTTGATTACCAAGGAATTGGAAACCAGCTACGCGCAATTATTAGCAATGAGGGGTAAACTCAATAATACTTTAGAGGATCATATCGCCATTCGCTGTTTGGAATTGGAAGTTTATAAGTTAATCAACCGGTTTGAGGATAAACGAAATCTGCTCAAACACCAGTCAACCCCTACTTATTTGTCTGCTGCTTTATTAGGAATAAAAAACGGATTGTATGCTTACAGCGCTTTGGCAAGTATCTTATTTTTGGTGGGTTCTATATTGGTATTAACAGGTATAGCCTTTCCACCTGCATTGCTTGTTACCTGCGTCACTCTTGGCTTGGTGTTTATGGTCGGTTTTGCAATTCAATCTCTGGTTACAACTTATTTTAAATTAAACAAGAAAGATGATTCTGAACATCATCCATTCGATGAATTGATTGAAATGAAGAACAATCTATTGAATGGGGCCGCTGATTTTCTTGAGCCAGAGTCTTTTCAGCAATCAATCAGAGATGGTCTTTTTCTTGATCGATCTCCGCAGTTTTTCTTTCAGGAATGGTTTGAAGTGTTTCGTTCCTTATTTTCCGGTTTTGGTAAAGGACAAAAATTTGTTGATTTTGCCGGAAATCCTCTACAGGAGATGGACGAACAGGGGCATTATCAAGATACACCGATAATGTATGTTCTATCCGTATTCAGTGCATTATTCTTTGGTATTATCCTGGCGCTCAGAGCCTTGGCAAGGGGGCTGGGGCGTGCACCTTTAGGACAAGTCGATCTTGCCGCTGAAGTTGAGCCTCAGTCTGTTAATGATACTGTAACACCGAAGGTACTGCTCCAAACCGAGTCACAGGGGGAGTCAATCCAGAGCAAAAATCCTCGGACTGATTCCCAGAGTACTTTGCCCACCGCTTCATCCCCTTTCGGATTTTTTAATAAAAAACCAGTCAAAGCAGAAATACGCCACGCCAGGAGCGAACAGGACTTTTCAATATTTACTGCTAGTCCACAGAGTACAATTCAGGGTTTAACGTAGGATCGTTATACATTTTAAATTGATGATATATTCTGAAGGTGCGTGTTTTTTCGTGTACTTCAGTCAGTAATTGCCCCAGACAAAGTGCCAATTGTTCTAATTGTTGATGTATGGTGGTCAGTTTCAGTGCGCAGGTGTTTCTATGCTCCTCATTGACATCAGCACGTTTGGTCTGAAGGTTCATATGATAGGATTTGAGTGCCAATATGGAGAGACGGTCAATAATCATCCCTGGTGATTCTGAATTAACAGGACATTGTGCGGGATTGGCTGGGCGCAATAAATGAAACAACCATTCATCCATAGCTTCCATACGATTATTTCTCAGCTGATTACAGGTATCGATTTCACGTTTCGCCTGATATACAAATTCAAAACCCATGTCATCTCTGCGTGCCCGATCTTCGGCATGCCATAATTGATAATTAAATGCATGATTTTCTTCAACCAATTGAAGAAACTGCGTATGTTGGTGTTCGACCCCTGAAGATTTCCATGCGATGATGCAGTTTTTATGCAGGTTGGTGATAACTGAGGGATTGATATCCTGATGCATAATCTATCCTACTGATTAAAAAGTTGAATAGTTTAACCTTTTTTATGGGAGTGAATCCAGCATTCTTTCAATGGGGAAATAATGGAGGTTAATCAGCAACTTCCTTGCTAAGCTAGGGGGAACGTTTATTGGTCTTCACCAAAGTACAGTGTATAGATATTGAGATAAGTACCATCAGACTCCATGCTGAGCAGAGCGGTATTCACTTTATCTATTAAGGCTTTATTGGTTTGCAGTCCGAGAATTCCATAACCCTCCCCTATAGGAATTTTATTACCAATCATTTTGATATCTAATGACGCATTGTACACCATGTAATGCGCGAGGTGATTATTAATGAAAACGGCATCGATCTTATTATTTTCAAGTGCTGAGATCATATCTGGAAAATTTGAGTATCGCGTAATTAGGCCATCATCATAATTTGAGTTGAGCAATATTTGATATAATGTATCGGTTATAACACCGATACGTTTATTTTTTAGATCGCTAATCGCATTCAATTTGTTGTTGCTTAGGGTCACAAATTGACCATCACTGATTAAATAAGGAAGGCTGAATAAATAATTGCCTGTAGGATCATTGGTTATCGGGATTTGAGTGAACTCAAGATCAACAGTTCCATCTTGTAATTCTGCCAACTCATTATTAAACGTGATGGCTTTATACACACAGTCTTCTTTGATTCGCTTACAAATTTCATTCATCAGGTCAATGTTAAAGCCATAAAATTCTTTTTTATCCACGTCTGCAAAGACCGCATAAGGAGGAGTAATAATAAAACCAACAGTGATCGGGGTTCCAAAGAGAAGAGTACTGCTTATAAACAAGATAAAACCAAGTATCTTTTTCATGTTTATAGCCTGGTCAAGATTTACTTAAACTCTAGGTGGCTAAAGATTATTTGTCAAATTGGTGATTATTTGGGCTTGAATTAGGATCTGTTGACACTGGCTACGCTCCGTACTATCTCGTGAGTAGATCACTGACTAAGCCCAGTGGATCCCGCGGTCAATGCCGCGGGAATTCGGTTGAGGTATTAGCGATGATCATACATAGAATTTCCTCGGCTATGATCGCGCTTATCATGCTTCGAATTTCCGCGGCTATGACCGCGGAATCCCTTGGCTCTATGCTAAAAAGTGAAGATTGTTCAGGGGGAAATAGATGTAATGCCAAGAGCTCCTGTTCACTTTTTTCTAGCCAGGCAGCGATCCAGGGCATTGGCAAATGCGGTTTTTTCTTTGATGCTTAATGCTGGTGGACCACCAATACGCTCTCCTGTAGAACGCAATTGCTCATTCATATCTCTTAGGGTTAAGCGCTGTTTGATGTTATTTGCGGTATAAATTTCCCCTCGTGGGTTAATGGCCAAAGCGTTTTTTGCAACAACTTCAGATGCGAGAGGAATATCTGCAGTAATGACTATATCATCAGCTTGTATATGACTGACGATGAAGTTATCGGCTTGATCAAAGCCTTTTTCTACCCGTACCGAACGAATGAACGGTGAGTTGGGGTACGTCAGGAATGCATTAGCCACCAAGGTCATGTGGGTTTTAGTGCGTATGGCTGCGCGAAATAAAATGTCTTTAATTATTTTGGGACAGGCATCAGCGTCTACCCATATATGCATTATGTTTCATCCTTATGAAGGTGCGTTGATCATTTAAAATAATGATCCAGGAGATAACATTCTATCAAAATTGTAGTGATCTCATAACCACAGTATGTATATTATCTAAAGGCGCACTTCTTCATTTTCAAATTAGTGAATTAACTGTATATTTAACGTATTGTTCTTGAAGGAATTAAGTGCCAGGGATTTTTGCGGTTTTAAGGAAAAGTGGTATGAAGCTGTTAATCGATATCGTAAAATCACAAATTCACCAATTAACAAGTCCTGTTTTAAAAAATTGGCTGTTAAAGCATTTTAATGAAGATTCAGACAATGTAACGGATCTGTTTTGCAGACAAATTCCGGCACATTTCAATGAAAAAAACGCCCAGAGCATTTCAAACACGCAATTTCCAGGGCATTATCCTATTTTTCCCATTGTATCCGTCTATGCCCCAGAAGAATTACGACAGCAATTACGAGAGCTGCTTCTCGAATCGCCACAATCATTGGATGGCGGTGAGGAGATCGATAATCATGAATTCAATGCTCGAATTTGTAATCAGTTAAATGATTTTGCAGAGGCTTGGCCAATCATTACCGCATTACAACAGCAAGGTCCTAATGAATTAATCAGGGTACTTGAGCAGTCTATGGAACACTCCCTTATGGCTTTGGATCGCTTAAATAAGGATCCCAATCTTCATGCTTTACTGGAAGTTTTTTTTAGTAAAAGTAATAAGGAATTGGAGGCAATAAAGCGAAACGATTTATTTCAATTTTTACGCCAACCTGATTGTTCCGGATGGTTTACTCGCTATCTTGATTCATTTGCAGAGCAGGCAATACAACTCATGTCTTTTCGACTTTTATTACTGATTTTTTCATCAGGTACGAATGAGATGGACAAACTGACTGAGTTGAGATCGTCTATAGATGCCTATCCTTTTCCCCTTCATTTAGAGACTCTATGGGCTATTTGTGCGTATTATCAATCCGCATTGGATCATAATACATCGGTTGCTTCGGGATTTATTACGGTACTTCATGATCTGTTAAAGAAGATGGATACCCTGACACAAATTGAATTTCTAAGTGGCTTGAATGCGGATCAATATTATTTCATTGTTGATTTCTGTTTAAAAAAATGTTCTCAGGAGGGTATTGAAGAACAGCAGATGTATTTGGAAATGCTGTCCTTATTTTGCTACGAATCCTGTGCGCCTGATAAAAAATGCTTGAAGAGGATACAAGCCCGCCTTATACAAATGGACGATTTTCTTTTCGAGATACCACTGACTCCAACATTGGCCAAGCCTCTTCAGGATGGATCACATCATAAAACAGATGAAGGTTTTGACGGCCAGAGTATAGAGAAGCTGTTAATCTCTCCTGATTTTGTGGCCGCACATTCATCAGCAGTATTAAAACAACTAATCGATAGATTGACTTTGCTTGGTTTAACCCTGAGTCAAACTGAATTGAACAAGATCATCCTGGCGTCGAATGAACGTAATACCAATACGCTTGAATTTAAAGAACATTTAAAACGCATTAATTTGCACTTGCAGAAACAATTTGGCCCCCAAGAGGATTGGTTAGCCAAGCGATTTAAAACAATAAAAATGAGTATTGAGCACAGGATAAATAACTTATTGTTTCAATTGGAAGAGCAGGCCAATCAAGAGCTAAAAGAGGGAAATGAAATTGGGGATCGCGCTTTGCAAGTGCTTTATGGCTATTACAGTCAGGTTCATTCTTCCTTGCGGTTTGATTTGTTGCTCAGAGCTATTGTAATGGAGTATCAGTCGGTATTAAAAATTGAAAACCTATTGAGCACTGACCCCAATCAAGTTCTTCTGCGATTGAATATACAAGGTTCACAAATCCCTATTGAATCGGCTGATTTAGATCGTAAAAAGGACATTGCATTATACAATTCAGCCGGATTGAAGATTGGATTTATCAATCAGGCTAATGAGGCCATTACCTTTGTTAATGAAGAGCCTTTACCATTAATTCAGACACGAGCCGTCCAGGAGAATGAACTTCTCTTTGATCTGGCAGGAAAAGCAATCGGCTATTTATCTGAATCAGGCCAGGTTAGAAGTGCCAGTCAATTGCAAAAAGAGTTGAGCGTTCGCGTACTGAGGTCAATTCCGCAGCGGATATTGGATAAGTCGCCAGCAGGTTTGGCATTATTGATTCAGCACGTGCTTTTTGAAAACTCACTGGACGTGTTCTACGAAATCGGGGGACCTGGTGCTGGAACTTTGCGAGCTCAGTGGTTTGAACGGCGTGTTTCAGCCGCGCTACAGAATATGGCAAAGGGCATTAATCAAGCTTCTTTTGAATCGATAGTCAATCATTTTAGTGATGATGAGGTATTTGGGTTATTAGCCAATATTCGGCATAAGACTAATGCTATTCAATTATTTCATAGCATTTTAAAACACGATAAAAAGCGGGCGCAATTTTTAAGTGGTTCCTATGAAGCAGATGTTCACCAATTTTTCGATCGGCATCATGTGACTGGGTGTTTGGCTGAATATATGGCTCAGTATTATGATAAACCCTGGTTTGCGGAGGGTTTATCGCGATTTGCCTATTACAGTAAAAAAAATAAGCTGGATTGCATCCTGAGCGATGCGCTTGCTTTAGTGCCCAGAGACAAAAAAGCAGCTCAATTTGATGCGTTGCTGCTGCAATTGATTGGAACAGAGGCTTGTGCTGCCGTTGTGCTCAAAGAATTTCTAAATGATCGATCTCAAACGGCTGTTCAGCATGTAAAAAATCCTGAAATCAGTCGAGTGACTCAATATTTCAATAAAAATCATGTAATTGCTGTTATCTCCGCTTTAAATAAAACTTCTTTTTGGGAAGGAACAGCACAATATAAATTAGCTTTGCATGTTTTAGATAAACAGCATGCGCACTTGTTTTCAAAAGCAGAGCTGCCTCGCTCGGTTAAAGGGTCATGGCAAACTCGTGAATTAGATGAAATGGCAAAATTTACAAATAGGCATTTGAGTAAAAAGCGTTTATTAGATAATGATTCTTCAATTGGGCATAAAATCCTGGGGGAATTAATATTCAGGAGCGCCAGCCTGGGACAGACTTCATTGTTTTATTATAAAAAAAGATTTAATAAATCGGTTGCCCGTTTGTCCTTTTCACGTGTTTTTCTGGAGAGATTAATTGATAAATTCTGGATACCTGAAGGTATAAAAGAGCAAATATTAGATGAATTTCCCCATAAAAAGGATTGGTTGCCTATTCACATACCTTTGAAAAAGGAACTCAATGACAGTCCAATTTTATTGGACTGGCGGCATTTAATGCTGGAGACCTGGAAAGAAATTAATACCAAAAAACTCCCAATGATTTGCGTGTATCTGTTGAATTATTCGGGCCAAAAAAGATCAGCCTTGACCTTATTACAGGATTATTTTGACTCCTTCGATAATCATACAGAATTCTTTCATCCGGTTTCAGGGTTATTACGCCAATTTCCACAGCGCGATGTCAGTTTTGTTTTATTTGATGCCCTGGAGGAAGTGATGTTAAAAAATCCCAAAAAGCTGGATGGGGTGGTATTAAGTGATATGGCTCAGTTTTATGCAAAAAAAATCATGAACTCTGAGATAAAATCCCCGCAGGCTGAACTGAGTTTATTGACTTACTGGGGGCAAAATAAACAGTACGAGTTGGTGCGACAGGGATGTGACGCTCTGGCTAAGACGTGTACTGATAAAGAATTAAAAAAGCGTTTACAAAAAGGTGCAACCGAAGCTGAAGTGGAAAGAAGTTTACATGCCAATATAGGCGAATTTTATTTTGGATTATTAAAAACGGTTAAACGATTATGGCATTATGGTATTTTTGCAGAACAATCGACTTCCAAAATAGTTAAGTTATGTGATGATCATTCACCAGGATTAGAGCGTCGACAGGCCTCTGATGTAGTAAACACACCAGAAACCAGGGGCATAAATACGGATTGCCTGGGATTTCGTGTGAAAAGAAAACAATTAATCGGACTCCTGGACACTGTAAAGCGTAGTCCTGTAATAAATGCCCCGACGATTCATCGCAATACAAAGAAACACACCTTATTTGGAGCTGCTCAGGAGTCCCGACCTCCGAAGTGGAACGAAGTTGTCGCTAGTCAGAACGATATGATAACTATATAATTCTTTATAAAGCAGTGGAGTCTATTAAATGATTCGCTACGATTTAACTGCCCGATTTAAATAATTTTGGAACATAACTATGGAGCGTGTCATGAGAATAGTATTCTCTCTTTGCTTACTGTTTGTCAGTGCGTGCCTCTGGGCAGAATCCACCCTGCCTGATGGGTGCCAGGCTGTTGCTGTCCAGGGTGAGTCGGTAACCTTGAAATCAAAGAGCAGCAAATTGGTCTTTATTCATAATCTTACCAGTGCCGATCTTTGGATCACTCATCCTGTTACTAATCCTGGCGCCAGTGCTGGATGGACAACGCGATTGCAGGCGGGTAACTGGTCTGCTTTGGCTGTCGATAAACCTCCATTTGAATTAAATTGCATTGAGTCCAGACCAGGTCATGAGCAACAGGTTCCCTGCGAAGGAGCCATTGCGGTATGTCAGTGGAAAGGGGTAAAAATTCCCTCTGGAAGTGAAGGCACTTTTTGGGTTAGTGAAGACATGTCCTTAAACGCTTTGACAGCGGCTGTTGGTGGGCGTGGTTTTAAATTACCTGTAGCGAAGTAAAGGGATAATTGCTCATCTTAATCGACTGGGGTTGACGACTTATCAAAACAATTTCAAGGCCTGTTGACTTAGAAATGCAGGTTGTTGACTCACTCTATATAAATGTGTCTGTTCTTGCTAGTTATATAGATAAGTGGTAGAACAGATTAAACTGTGTTTAAGTACTAATTATGACAATAAAATATATAAGTGGTGAAAGGTGAGTAAAAAATCAAAAGATCCTTTTTATAAACGGGAAAGTGAAAAGTATGCCGACCCAATACCCAGTCGAGAATTCATTATGGAAGTTCTTGATGAGTATGGCAGACCTATGTCAAGAAATCAGTTATTTGATAAATTGCATTTGGATGAAGAAAGCAAGCAGGAGTCCCTGGGTTTTCGATTGAAAGCCATGTTGCGCGATGGACAAATAATGCAAGACAGAAGAGGACGATTTTGTCTGCTGCAAAAAATCAATCTGCGCCGTGGAACTGTGCAAGGACATCCTGATGGGTTTGGTTTTTTCGTCCCTGATGAGGGTGGCGAAGACATGGTACTTTCTGCTAAAGAAATGCGGGCAGTTATGCATGGGGATGTGGTTCTGGCCTACCAGGCTGGAGTCGATCGACGAGGACGACCCGAAGGTAAAATTCATGAAGTGCTGGAACACGCCAATGCTACTGTAGTCGGCCGATTTTTTACGGATCACGGAGTGAGTTTCGTTCTACCTGACAGCAAACGTTTGACCCAGGACATTTCCATACCCCCTGAATTTGCCGACGGTGCTAAAAACGGTCAAATGGTATTGGTCGAATTAATTGCCTATCCTAATAAACGAGCACAGGCTATTGGAAAGGTCATCCATGTTTTAGGTGAGCACATGGCCCCGGGCATGGAGATTCAGGTCGCAATTCATGCCCATGGTATTCCATTTGAATGGCCGGATGACGTTCTGGCGGAAGTCGCAAAAATTCCACAACAGGTTACCGAAGACCAACTTAAGAATCGAACTGATTTGAGAGCATTGCCGTTTGTCACTATTGATGGCGAAGATGCTAAAGATTTTGATGATGCAGTATATTGCTATAAAAAGCCCAAAGGCGGCTTTCAACTCTACGTAGCTATTGCTGATGTAAGCAATTATGTAGCGCAAGACTCTGCATTGGATAAAGAAGCATCCAGGCGTGGTAATTCTGTGTATTTTCCCGGCAAGGTTGTGCCCATGCTGCCGGAAGCACTATCCAATGGACTGTGTTCATTGAATCCGCGTGTCGATAGATTGTGTATGGTTGCCGAGATGTCGATTAGTATGGATGGCAAAATCGCACGTTCTCGTTTTTATCGAGCGGTTATTCATTCTCAGGCTCGATTAACCTATACCCAGGTTGGATTATGGCTTGAAGAGCAGAAAGCCGATGAAAAACACCAACATTTATGGCCTGTTCTGGGCTCTCTCTACGAATTGTATCAGGTTTTATTAACGACTCGAAAATTGCGCGGTGCGATGGATTTTGAGACGACTGAAACCCGCATAGAATTTGACGAAAATAAGAAAATAAAATGCATCGTTCCCGTCATTCGTAATGATGCCCATAAATTAATAGAAGAGTGCATGTTGGCGGCTAATGTTGCAACAGCCAAGTTTTTGGAAAAAGCAGAAATTCCTACCTTGTATCGCGTCCATGCGGCTCCCGAAGAAGATAAAATAACCGCTTTACGCCAGTTTTTAGGTGAGATGGGATTGCAACTCACAGGCGGTAGAAAACCAACACCTAAAGATTTTCAAAAAACCATGATTGCGATTGGCGACAGGCCTGAAAAGCATTTAATCGAAACGGTGATGCTACGCTCCTTAAAGCAAGCCCAATATGTTGAAGCGAATGAGGGGCATTTTGGTTTGGCTTATTCCGCATATACTCATTTTACTTCACCAATCAGGCGATTTCCTGATTTGTTGATTCATCGAGCAATTGGCCATTTGTTGGATAATCGCCCTGTTTATGAGTTTAGCTATACTCATGAGGATATGAATCGTTTAGGCAAACATTCTTCCATGACCGAACGTCGTGCTGATGAAGCAACGCGAGAAGTCGTGACCTGGCTGAAGTGTGAGTACATGCAAGATAAATTGGGACAGGTATTCAAAGGACGAATCTCCGCGGTCACCAGTTTTGGTATTTTTGTTGAGCTTGATGAAATATATGTCGAGGGGCTGGTGCATGTCACCTCGTTAAAAAATGATTATTATACCTTTGATTCAGTAAAACATCGTTTAATTGGCGCCCGCAGCGGTCAAGTCTATCGCCTGGGCGATAAAATGACGGTTTTGGTTGCACGTGTTGATTTAGACGAGCGTAAAATTGATTTTGAGCCTGCAGAGGATGAAGTTAGCAATGAGTGAGCAGTTTGTATATGGGGTTCATGCGGTTAATGCTTTATTGGCTAACCCCCATAGAGTGATAAACACTCTGTTTGTTAGTCAAGACAGAATTGATAAGAGAGTGCAAGATGTATTGGATAAAGCAGAACAGGCAAAGGTACGCATTGAAAAATTAAGCGCTCAGAAAATGAATCAGCGTTTTGCCGAGTTTACTCATCAAGGGGTTGTCGCTTCAGCCCGTCCATTACCGGAGTATGGTGAATCCGATTTAATTCCTTTATTGGAGGCCAGTAAAAAACCAGGCCTTGTATTAATATTGGATGGTGTTACCGATCCCCATAATTTGGGGGCCTGTTTGCGCTCCGCAGATGCAACTGGCGTGGATTTTGTGGTGATCCCTAAAGATAAAAGTGCCAGCATTACTCCCGTAGTCAGCAAGGTAGCTTGTGGTGCCGCGGAGTCCGTTCCTTTAGTACGGGTTACAAATCTGGCTAGAGCTATGGACATTCTCAAAGAGCAAGGTGTTTGGATCTACGGTGCAGCGGGTGAAGCAGATGAATCATTATATCAAATTGACTGCACTGGTACTGTAGCGATTGCTCTCGGTGCGGAGGGTGAAGGATTAAGACGTTTGACTCGTGAACACTGTGACGGTCTGTTTTCACTACCGATGGCAGGTACGGTGGACAGCTTGAATGTATCGGTGGCTACTGGTGTTTCATTATATGAAGTAATCAGGCAAAGACAAAAAGGCAGTAAGCAATGAGTGAATTGAAAATCAGAGCAGCAAAAGCAGCCATGGCTTTTATTGAAGACGACATGGTCGTTGGCGTGGGTACTGGATCTACTGTAAATTTTTTTATAAAAGAATTAGCGTCTGTAAAACATCGAATTGATGCCTGTGTTGCAAGTTCCAAAGCAACTGAATCCTTATTGCGAGCTGCAGGTATTCCGGTCATTGATCTTAATGCGGTACATGAATTACCTGTTTATATTGATGGTGCGGATGAAGTGAATGAGCACGGAGAAATGATTAAAGGCGGTGGCGGTGCTCTTACTCGTGAGAAAATTGTTGCCAATGTAGCCCAAAAATTCGTGTGTATTGTGGATGATTCTAAAGTGGTTACTCAACTCGGCAGGTTCCCTGTTGCAGTTGAAGTGATTCCCATGGCACGTAGTTTTGTCGCCAGACAATTAGTGAAATTAGGCGGGGATCCCGAGTACAGAGAAGGATTTGTAACGGATAATGGCAATATCATCCTTGATGTGTTTAATTTAACCATTACTCAGCCCATGGCACTGGAAGACAGCATTAACCAGATACCTGGAGTAGTTGAAAATGGATTGTTTGCTCATCGTTTGGCAGATAAGGTGCTGGTAGCTTCAGTAGACGACGTTAAGAGCTTGAAATAAGCAGGAATACAGCAGGGATTGTAGAGCAATTATCAAAAGCCCCTGGTTAAAAGACTCATTTTATAGGTTTTAAAAAAAATGGATGCACACAAGGTTTTTGTCAATAGAATTATCAACATGAAAAAAATCAAGTTAATTGGTCTGGATATGGATCACACCTTGATTCGATATAATTCAGAGGCATTTGAAGCCCTGGTGTATCAGTTGATTAAAGAGCGATTGGTTGAATTAAAACAATATCCTGAAGCCATCAAAAATTTGCAATTTAATTATCATGATGCCATACGCGGTTTGGTTATCGACAGTAAAAACGGTAACATTTTAAAGTTAAGTCGCTATGGTGCAATTAGACAAAGCTATCATGGAACGAAATTAATCAGCTTTAATGAGCAGCAAAAATTTTACCGAAGTACTTACGTTGATTTAAGTGATCCCAATTACATGGCGATTGATACCTCATTTTCGATTGCTTTTTGTGTGTTATACGGTCAGTTGGTCGATTTAAAAGAAGCGTTTCCAGAAGAAATGCCTAATTACCAGACTATAGCGTTGGATGTGCAATATTGTGTTGATAAAGTGCATTCGGATGGCAGTTTAAAAAATCTTATTATTCAGGATTTAGACACATACGTTATCAAAGAAAAAGCGGTCGTAGAGGGTTTAAAACATTTTATTCGCCATGGAAAAAAAATATTTATTTTGACCAACTCGGAATACACTTATACTAAATTGCTCCTGGATTATGCCATTACTCCATTTTTGAATAAGGGCGAAACCTGGCGCGACTTGTTTGAATACGTCATTACTTTAGCAAATAAACCCCGGTTTTTTTACGACAACCTCAGGTTTTTATCCGTTAATCCTGAAAATGGCACCATGACCAATGTGACTGGGGCTATCATTCCAGGGGTTTATCAAGGAGGCAATGCTAAAAAATTCACGGAGCAACTTAACGTTAGCGGTGATGAGATTCTTTATATAGGTGATCACATCTATGGCGATATTTTAAGATTGAAAAAAGATTGCAACTGGCGAACCGCCTTGGTTGTTGACGAATTAGGTCAAGAGATTGCGGCTCAGTTAAAAGCATTACCGACTGAAAGAAAAATAGTCGAATCCATGAATGTTAAAAAAAATCTGGAACAACACTACGTCAATCTGTGTACTCGAAGCATTGATGAGGCATCCAGAGAATACGACAGTCAAATTCATAATTTGCAGGTGGAAATTTCAGCCATAGATTTACAAATTAGCAAATTAATACAAGAGCAAGCCAAATTTTATAATCCCAAGTGGGAGAGAGTATTCCGGGCTGGAGCAGAAGAAAGTTATTTTGCTTATCAGGTGGATAGATTTGCCTGTATTTACATGGAAAAGCTCTCCGATTTTCTGGAACATTCACCAATCACTTATTTCAGGGCGCACAGACGATTATTGGCTCATGATGTCGAGATTTAATTTTAATCCTTAAGTTTTTGTTAAGGTTTACCCCTTATACTCACTTTGTGAATCTTAGGGAGTTGAGATGCGAGTATTAATTGTCGAGGACAGTGCGTTTAATGCATTTTGTTTACGTCGTTTGTTGGAGTCAGTGGTAGCACAGGTTTCTGTGACGATTGTGAATAACAGTCAGGCCGCTTTATCACTGATTAATAGCCACTATCCGGATATGGTGGTTATTGATGGAGATTTAGGCGTAACCTCTGATGACCAATACTGTAATGGACCTGAGCTTGCCGACACCCTGATTTCAAAAAATCCAAAACTTCCCGTGATTGCCTGGACCGATTCCGAATTTATGCGAGAAGCGTTCTGCAAGGTATTTAAGCGTCACAATCATTCATTCAATGAATACAACAGCTGGAGCAAAGTCATCAGCATCGACAGGATTTGCAAAACCTGGGCTTATTATTTCGATGAGTTCATGGGAGGGCAAGCCGAGGCTTTTTCCAGTCAATCCTGCGTGGTTTCGTGCTGAGCCTGATTATTCAAGATGTGTTCTTTTGCAGCCAACCTTCTATATAAATAATGGTTTCTTCAATAGTACTTATTGCCTGATGATACAGTTGCTTAAACAATTTACGCTCGCCTGATTTCCAATAGCGTTCAAGATATTGACAAGCAAATTTCATTCGAGTAGTGCCAATATAGACGGCACCGCCCTTGATTTTGTGAGCACAACGCTCTACTTCCGGGTAGTTGTTATGTTCAAAGGCGTCTTTCATTTTCTTATAATCAGAAGGTAGCTCTGAATTAATCAACAACTCCAGCAAATCCTTAAGTGCATCAAGTCCACCACTATTTTTAATACCCTCTTCTTCGTCAAACAGGGCAAATTGTTCAATTTGGAACATCTCATTATCATGATCCGGCAAATCATACTTTGTTGTTTTTATATTGATAATTTCAGGCGAACTTATGCTTGTTGTTTTATGATCGGGTTGCAGGTTATATTTTTTGATTAAATCTGTAACCTGCTCGGGTCTAATTGGTTTATTGAGTACCAGATTCATGCCTGCTTGCAATGCTTCCTGTCTCGTTTCCTGTTCAGAATGAGCTGTTAATCCAATTATAGGAATAGGCTGTTTTTCAAGAGTTTTTTCCATAAATCTGAAATGACGTGCTAGATGAATACCGGAGATGTCTGGTAATCCAATATCTGAAAGAACCAATTGAAATTCTTCTTTGCTAAACAGCTCAATAGCTTTGGCGCCATTGGGTGCAGATTGAAAGCCAATACCCATACTATTGAGTATATTTTCAGCTGTTTTTAAAGCAATGGCGTTATCTTCAATCAGCAGTACCTGTAGTGCTGATGCAGATTCATAGAAGGTTGTATCTTCAGATATCGAAAGCGTGGGAGAGTTTGAGGTGGCAGACTTCTGCTGAATCACTTTAACCGGAATCGATATTTTAAAAATTGCTCCTTCATTTGGTTTCGATTCAACTGTTATTTTTCCCTTCAATAACTGTATGTATTTTTTTACAATGTACAAACCGACACCGTGTCCTGAATATATTCCTTGATAGGAGGATGTGCCCCGATAAAATTTCTTGAACATATTTTTCTGGTCTTTTTCGGTTATTCCAGCACCGCTGTCTTTGATGAACAAATCAACCCATTGCATGGTCTTATTTTTGTTTCCCAGTTTTGCCCCAATTTCAATATAACCTTGCTCGGTAAATTTGACAGCATTGCTAAGCAAATTCAAAAGGATGCGATGAATTTTAACGGCATCGGTTTCAATTAATTCTGGTAAGTCATCAGCTAGGGTTACTAGAAGGCCAAGATTTTTTAACTTGATAGAGGGTAGTTCGAGTTCAACAATATTGTGAATCAGATTTTGGATACACACTAGCGACTTATCAACCTTATTTTCTGACTGGCTTCCCGAGGCAATGACATCCAGCACGCTGTTTAGCAGGGTTAAAAGTCGTTCACCGCTGATGTTGACCATGTGCGCAAGTTCTTTTTCCTCAAGAGTTTGAGCTTCCTTTTCCAGAATCGAGGACATTCCTATGATTCCACTCAGGGGCGTACGAATATCGTGGCTCATGTTACGAATGAACTCATCCTTGGCGCGATTGGCAGCTTCTGCGGTATCTCGAGCAATTTTTAATTTTGCAGTGGATTTATATTCATCAGTAACATCAATAGCTACACCGGTTACTCCATAACAAACACCCTCATCATCAATCAATGGAAAGCCACTGTCTTTTATCCAACGAACCTCTCCATTTGGCTTTACAATTCGATAATTTGCGGAGTATCTGGCTTTTTCCCCATGCAGCTTGATTTCTTCAGCCATACTGTCAAGAGGATTATGACTTGTTGCATCGTCAGGGTGAAAATAGGAAAGCCATTTTTGAGGTGATTTATATAACTCTGCACGAGAGCGACCCCATATTTTTTCATAAGATGGACTAACATATTGAATTTTAGAAAAATCAGGATTACTAATCCAATATACCTGTTCACTGTGTTCTGAAAATTTGGCAAGAAATTCACCCATTTCATCTAGAGTAAAATGAAATTTATGTGTTTTCCTGCGCATTAGACGTCCATAACCGCGATCATGTATAATTAAAATATTAGCAGAAAAATCATATTTTGATCACATAGGAAGGTTTGACATGTTGACACCAGACGGACAGCCCGCTGACAAAATGGATAAAATCATGTTGTTATCAACCTGGACTAGGGTTTTAAAAGGGAAATCAAGACAGGAAATTAAATTAAAAATTGCTGAATCATATATTTCAGCTGGCATGGGGAAACCTACTTATCCTGTTGATCTGAATATGGTTGCCTTCCATTTAGCCTACTGGCAAAAAATTGAGGAAATGGCCAAATTAGCCATGCAAAATCTTGATGTGGTAATGGACGGTGCTGCTATTGATTATGGTGACCCACAGGGGGATAGCGATGCGAGAATAATAATGGCAGAAGCGATGACATCCTGGTATGGGGTAGAAATCAAATCGGAACATGTACTTTTTACCGCCGGTGGGGTTGGAGCTATTCGAACTGTATTTGAGACACTTAATGAACTGTATAGGGACATCCCTGGATACCGAGTAATCACTCCTTTTCCTCATTACACTCTATATTCAGATAATCCCTGGCACAGACTTCACCCGGTAGAGGTGATGAAAGAAGCTGGATATCATCTGACAGCAGAAGCACTTGAAGCAAGTATCGAGTCTGCGATAGAACTTGCAAAGATTGATGATGGGTATCCGAAAGCGGTGCTTATCTGTAATCCATCCAACCCGCTGGGTACCATTATTCATGAAGAGGAACTGCTTAAAATAGCAGAAGTGCTTCGCAAATATTCTGACTTGCACATTATTCTTGATGAAGCCTATGCAGAGATGTGTTACAGAGACATGCCTTTTTTCCTTAAACTGGCTCCTGATTTGAAAGACCGGATGATTGTGATGCGATCTGCGACTAAGGGGTTGTCCGCTGCTGGAGAACGTATGGCTATGCTGATGTCATTTGATCCCGAAATGACCAGTAAATTGTTAGCCAAAAACATTAGTCTGATGGGGCACTCTCCCCGATCTTCCCAGATTGTATATGCTCGTACTATGTCCGCTTTTAATCAGGAAGAAAGAGTAAAGCGAATTGAATTTTATAAAAGAAAAGTTGACTATGTTGCCGAGCGCTTGAAATCGATGGGAGCTGCTATGCCTGATCCTGATTATCAAGTAGAGGGGTCTTTCTATGTATTGACTGACTTAAGTGATTTGTTTGGCCTTGATTTGCCCGAAGACTCAAAACGCGCTCTGGGAAAAGGGGGGCGGGTTAGTACTGACGAAGAACTTGCTTATTATCTTTTGTTTAAAGACAGAATTATGATAGCACCTCTCTCCTATTTCGGGATGAGGGATGACGTGGGCTATATGCGCATTACTTGCAGCTCGAGAGAGAGTGAGTTAAAGGAAATGATGGACAGGTTGGAAAATCGTCTTTTGGAGGCCCGTTTGATTCGTCAACAAGTTCTTATTGAAAAAATTAAAAACTGCTTACAGGGCATCGAGTCAAGTAATCCGTCTTTGCATCAGGAACTCTCGGAAAAAATTAATGTGCTGTCTCTCAAGGAAACGAATTGCTTGATTGTCAAGGAAGACAATCAAATACTTGCCAAAATGCTATCGACGATACATGTTACCCCCCAAAAAACTTCTAATGAAGGAGGTTCACCATCGGTAACAACCTTACAATCATTTTTTCGAGGACATTTGGATCAGCCCAAAGCAGATACAATAAAACAGGAACTCGCAAGTGAGTGGGTACAATTTGTTGATACCCTGTTTACGGAACCGTGTTTTATGAAATCCATGCTGTTAAAAGCATCTGATGCGGATAGACTTAAATTTGTACCTTGGGTAGAACATTTGAAAAGTCTCGAAAATGCTCATTATAACAGTGCCAATCTTTGATAAAAGATTTTTGTATTGTTCAGATCCTGGAGTTTTTTACTGAGTAACCTGATGCGTTGCAGGTTCTTAAGCAAATAGTTATGCAGGAAGATCTTATCCAACTTAGCAGTGATTTATCTTCTTTAAATAAAACTGAAACAAATGGAGCCTCCCCACGGCTGTCCCATTAAAAATATGACGTCTTTCCGAGCGTAGCGAGGAATCTCCTGCAAGGTTGCACGACCCCATTAAAATGGGGCCATTAAAATCATATCAAGAGTTGAGTCTCCCCAGCCAGCCTTTTTCTGCAGGCGCCTAATGTTCATATCCTTAAATTTCTTTTTGGTATTTTGTAACCTGTTCAAAAAATAATAGTTCCGTTAAAGGATACAATTTCTTTCTATCAATTCTTGGATCTTCGAGCGTGTTGAAATGATATAAAAACCCAGGTACATCTTCTGATGACATCATTAAATTCCTTGTAAAAACAGAGAGTTTAAAAGGTAATGATAATTAATGCATTAATTCAGATTGTGCCAATTTGCAGGAGATTCCTCGCTACGCTCGGAAAGACGTCACATTTTTAATCGGACAGCAGTGGGAGCCTCCCCCTTTCCAATTGTCAAATGGCTTATATCAACCTATAATGCTCAAATTTTTACCTACAAAAAGGTTAATTAAGTCAGTATGATATCTTTAAAAAACCCGCTGCAACACGCCGCCCACCCCATAGCTCGTCGTATTCCCTGGACGATATGGAAACATGAATTTGATTATCAAGCGGATGCTCGGGAACTTGGTTCCATGGATTTGGATTTCGACACCTTTTTGCAGCGTGTGAATCGTTGGTACCAACCTTATAAAACCTTGTTGTGCATGCTCTTGGGGCACCAGGAGGCTTCTCCTGCAGAATTGCTACCCACGCTTTTGAATATTGATAAGAAGCATTTGTATGTTTTATTCAAGGCGCTGCTGGTTACGGGACGAACAGACCTTTTTGAGCGTTATATCACGCACCCTGATGTCAAAATCGCTCCCAAAACCCTGCAACGCTTTTGGACTCGTGGATGCATTATTTCTGCAAAATATGGCAATCTGTCTTTCATGCAATTTTTGGCACAGCGCGTAACACCCGAACAGTGGCAGAGGATGATTGCAGCCAATGATTTCGCTGTGTATATTGAAGCCGCAGCAAATGGCCAAATGGCTTTTTTTCACTATCTTGAAAATTACCCCTATCCTGTTAACCGATGTGTGGCTGTACTGGTTCAGAATTCTCGGGCATTCAGAGAGGCGTTATCAAACGGTCATACTGAGATAGTAATACACCTGGATTCCCTGATGTCTCCGGCATTCAGGAACATAGTGCTTACAGCGGATGGCTTTGGCGCTCTGTTAAAGGCCGCGGCAAACGGTCATACCGCTACCCTGGAATATGCTGAACGATGGATGACGGAAGAGCGCATCATGGCCATGGTTCAGACCAACCGATTTGAGGCATACCGAAAGGCGGCTGCCAATGGACATGCGGATACCTTGCGGTACCTGGAACGCCGAATGAGTTCAGAAGACATCAATACCGCGATTCGGGAAAATCACTTTGAGGCCTATCGAGAGGCCGCCGCAAAGGGATGTGTTGACATACTGCAGTATCTTGAGTCGCACATGACGAAAAAACAAGGAATCGCTGCAGTTGTCGCCGGTTATTATCAGGCATACCGCCAAGCTGCTATAAACGGCCATGTCGCTACCATGCAGTACCTGGAGCCACGAATGCCCTATGGACGAAAACATGCCGCATTACGAGCAAATCAATATAAGGTGGTGCGAGCTGCAGTCAAAAGAGGGGATGTTTCGACCCTCGAGCAGTTGCAAACAGGATTAGAAGACAGCATCTGGAAAGAAGCACTGAGTGCCAACGGTTATGAAATCTACGGCATGGCTGCAGAACAGGGTGATATGGTTACCTTGCAGTACTTGGAAGGTTGTATGGGCGCGGCACAAAGAAGCATAGCGATTTCAATGTTTAACCCCGAAGGTTTGGGTTGCACGCCTTATATTCGGGCCATTAGAAACGGTCATATAGAGATGGTGCAGCACCTTGAGTCATTAATGACACCTCAACAAGTACTCGAAGCCTTAAAAAACAGTACTTTTAATCCATATTACCTTGCGATCTCTTGCGGTCACCTTCATATAATCAAACATCTCGAATCCAATATACTCAAGGAAGCAACACGTTTATTCATAAGTGCAGGTTCGTGGTTAGCATACCGCAAGGCGCTGTGTGGCAATAATACTGCCATCGTTGAGCATCTTGAAACCTACATGACTGATGCAGAAATTAAAATGATTTTAAGGGCATCGAAGTACAAATTATATGAAGAAGTGATGCGGTCTGGCTGTCTTTCGAACCTTAAGCACATAGAAAAGCATCTTTTTAAAGCAGAAATTCAGACAGTTCTTCGAAATCAGAATTGCCACAATTATGCTCTTGCCATATCTCACGGTACTATTCAAATATTGAAATACTTTGAGTCTGAAGGCTTTATAACCCGTGAAGAAATTAGACAGGTACTACCGAAATATGATTATGGTGTGTTTCGAAACGTTGTATCAAGAGGTGATATTGAAGTCGCTGAGTACTTAAGTGGTTTTATGAGCCATGAAGAAATAAGGAATGTGTTCCAGCGAGAACAATTTCAGGAATGGGGCACGGCCATATGCCGGGAGCATTTTGAAATCCTGGCATTTCTTGAAGGGTTCATGTCTCTTGACGACATGAAACAGATACTTCAAAACGATAATTATAGAATAGTGATTGATGCTGTCACAAAAGGCAATATCGACTTATTCCAGCATTTGTTTGAAATAATGCCTTCTGGTTTCCTGGAGGCGGCGCTTCAGGCCGATAATTATGCAGCATACAGAAATGCTCTTAAAATGTGGAAGATTGACGTCTTGCCTTACCTTGAGTATTACATGCCCCGAAGGCAAATCTATACAGCGATTTTCGCCGATTATTATCTTACTTATTCTTGCGTAATGGGGGCTCCCGAAAGCGCGTACTATGTGGAACGACAATTAAAGAAGTGGCGACATCCCGAAATTCCTGATCGAATTATCGCCAACATATACGTTGATGCTGCGGCAAATGGGAGAACCTCCATTCTGCGGCACCTGGAACGCTCGATGACACCAGAGTTTTTGAACACTGTACTCCGATGTCTTTGTGGAATTGACGATTTTCAGGTGGTGTTCAAGGACTGCCCGGCTGATAATTTTCGTCTCACTCAATGCGCTCAAAAACATCCTGATACACTGTGGCATCTTCTGAACCACCCGATATTTATGGATTGGGCGCTCTTGCATCAGGCGGAGTGTGGTGATGTATTGTCGGTATTTTTGTACGAGCGTTGTGAATCATGGCATGCTGAAGCAGTAGCCTTTGCCAAAAGTAATCCAGACTCAGTCTTTACGCTGGATGAGGCGAACACCGCTTTTGCCCTGCGTGCGGCGATAGCACTTACTCGACATAACAGTCCTGCATCGCAACAGCTTTTGCGCTTTTTACTGCGTATCCCCAGCGTACGTGCCCAGGCACATACGATGCTTCTCAATGAGGAAAACGCACTCCTGCGCACAGCAATTCGTCACCAAAACCAGGGGGCGATTCAACTGCTCATGGCAATACCGCAGGTGCATGATCTGGCGCAAGCCCATAATTATTATGCCGATGACGTTACCAGTGATGTGGACATCCGAGCCATAGTAGAGGATAGGGAATCGTCCTTACGTGCTTTATCACCGTTAGAGCAACTTCGCTTTTCTCGTCTTAAAGAGCATTATGCGCATACGGCTTTCCTCAGCACAGACCATTTAATGGAAGAGCTGCGTGACTATCTACGCAAACGTTATGAAGCCAAACCGGCTCGCATCACTCTCCATGAAAAGGGCTTAGCCCTGCCCCTGACCTGGGATGCGTTTCAGCGGCTTGGCCTCAGCAAGGAAGCGCGCGCCAGTGCATTGAGGGCTTATTATGCACATGATGTGCATACTGCGCTGCGCTGGATACTGAAACCCAACCCATGGATGGCGGCTAATGCATCTTTTGCTGAGGGAGAACCGCAGGAGGGATTGGGTTATGCACCATTTGAGGGATACAGCAAAGAGATTGTACTTCTTTGGGCTGCGGCAACCGACGAAAAGGCGGAGCCTACCCAGGGACATACTCTTAAAGGGCGGATCAATCATTTTATCGCTATGCTTGCTCTCATCAATCGCGCCCATAACTGGGATAAAATACGCCCTGCAAAACGCCTTGATGGTAGAGAGGTTATGGAGTATTACGATGATCTGGAAGGCGATAAGCCAAGTTGTTTTTCAGGGTGCCCGCGTCGTCTTTTTCAATCGATTATTGGCCATCCTCTGTTGCGTGCACTTGGAACAGAACTTCTTGATGAAGAACTTCATGAGTTCGCACGAGAGCATTTTGCTTCCCGAATCACCCCTGATAACCTGAAGCAACTTGGTGATATAAAGCAGGTGCTGGTCGATATGCACGCATTAAATGAGCAGCAGAGAGAACTTCTTCGTGGACTGAACATTGCTGAGCAGGAATTCAATGCGTTTATAGAGAAACTGTCTGAAAAATATAAAATGGAATGGAAGCCAGGTCATGTGGCGTATCTGAAAGATCGTATTGCGCTTAAAGAAAGTGCCGCCTATCATGTCACTCGACTGTGGTCACTTGTCGATTTTCCACGGCTTCTCGAATCTCAAAAACCACCAGTTACTGCAACGGCATCGACCTCCGGTTTCTTCGCTGCAACCAGTGGAACTGCTTCTTCCTCAGTGCCTGTGAGCGACGACAGAGCGAAGCGCGATCGTCCTGATGAAGATTGCGAAGAACAGGATGCAGACCAGGATCAAGCGCTTAAGCGCTCTCGTCTCTCTTAATAAAAGCCAGCCAGGAATGCCTTTATTCCTGGCTGGCTGGGGTTTTGAGCTTTTTGCATTTTTTCAGCACGCTGTTGGGTGTTCGTGATTCATCATTGTCAAATGGCCTAAATTAACCTATAATGTTCAATTTTTCACCTCAAAGAGGTTAGTTGAGCCAGTATGAACTCTTTAAAAACCCCATCGCAACACGCCGCCCACCCTATAGCTCGTCGTATTCCCTGGACGATATGGAAACATGAATTTGATTATCAAGCGGTTGCTCAGGAACTCGCGTTCATGGATTTGGATTTCGACACCTTTTTGCGGCGTGTGAATTGTTGGTCCAAACCTTATAAAGCTTTGTTGTGCATGTTCTTGGGGCATCAGGAGGCTTCTTCTGAAGAATTGTTATCTGTGCTCTTGAAGGTTAATAGGAACCATTTGCATGATGTGCTCAAGGCGCTGTTGGTTATGGGACGTATCGATCTTCTGGAGCGTTATATCACGCACCCTGATGTCAAAATGGCTCCTAAAGCCCTGCAACGCTTTTGGATTAGTGGATGCGTTACTGCTGCACAATACGGTACTCTATCGTTCATGCAATTGCCGGCACAGCACTTAACACCTGCGCAGTGGTGGAATGCGATTGAAGCCGATGATTTTGCTGTGTACATCCAAGCCGCAGCAAATGGCCAAATGGCTTTTGTGCACTATCTTGAAAATAACCCCAATCCTGTTAACCGATGTGCGGCTGTACTGGCTCAGAATTCTCGGGCATTCAGAGAGGCGTTATCAAACGGGCATACTGAGATAATAATACATCTGGATACCCTGATGTTACCGGAGTACAGGAACGCAGCGCTTGCAGCTGATGACTTTGGCGCTCTGCTAAAGGCCGCGGCAAATGGTCATACCGCTATCCTGGAATATGCTGAACGATGGATGACGGAAGAGCACATCATGGCCATGGTTCAGACCAACCGATTTGAGGCGTACAGAAAGGCGGCTGCCAATGGACATGCGGATACCTTGCGGTACCTGGAACGCCGAATGAGTCCAGAAGACATCAATACTGCGATTCGGGAAAATCAATTTGAGGCCTATCAAGAGGCTGCCGCACAGGGATGTGTTGAGATTCTGCAGTATCTTGAGTCGCACATGACGGAAAAACAACGAACTGCTGCAGTTGTCGCCGGTTACTATCTGGCATACCGCCAAGCTGCTATAAACGGCCATGTCGCTACCATGCAGTACCTGGAGCCACGAATACTCTCCGGACGCAAGCCTGCCGCATTACGAGCAAATCAATATGAGGTGGTGCGAGCTGCGGCCGAAAGAGGCGATGTTCCGACCCTCGAGCAGTTGCAAACAGGATTAGAAGACTTTATCTGGAGAGAAGCACTGAGTGTCAAAGATTACGATATCTATGGCAAGGCTGCAGAACAGGGTGATATGGCGTTCCTGCTGTATCTGGAACGTTGTATGACTGAGGAACAAATAGCTGAAGCACGCTCAATGTCTAACTATGAAGGTGATGGCTGCACGCCGTATATTCAGGCCATCAGAAACGGTCATATGGAGATGGTGCAGCACCTCGAATCCAGGATGACGTCTGAACAAGTATTCGAGGCCTGTCAATACAGTGATTTTAACCCCTATGCCCTGACGGACAATCTCAATATACTCAAACACTTGGAGTCTCGTCTGTCCAAGGAGCAAATCTACAGTATTGTAAGTGCAGACTCCTGGTCAGCATACCAAGAGGTCTTGAGTAGTTCAAATCTCGCTATTACAGAGTACCTCGAAACTTATATGAGTATTGATGAAATTAAGCAGAAGTTAAGGGCGCGAGATTATAACGTTTATCATTATGCGATAGGTTCTGGTTGCCTTTCGAACCTCAGGCACATAGAGCAATATCTGGATAAAGCAGAAATTCAGCAAGTGCTTCGACAAAATAACTACGAAAAGTACAACTATGCCATATATCGTGGCTTTATTGATATTGTGAAGTACTTTGAAGAACACTTTCTATCGCATGAAGAAATTAGGAATAAAATTCAATCCCATGGTTATGCATCGGCCCGAACTGTTTTATTAAGAAATAATGAAATCAGCGAGTACATTAAAAGGTTTATGACCCCTGAAGAAATAAATCAGGTGATCCGGAATACCCGTCTTGAGGAATGGGAATATGCTCTTCGAGGCAATAACCTGGAAATCCAGGATCTCCTTGAGGGCTTCATATCACTTGATGAAATGAAGTGGATGCTTCAAAAGAATAATTATCGTTTATTCAAAGAAATTGCCTCCAATGGTCATACCGAAACTCTTCAGCATATGTTTGCACTAATGCCTTCGGATTTCATGGCGGCGGCACTGCAGTCGAATGATTATGAAGCATACAGAAAGGCTCTTGATAACTGGCGGGTTGATGTCTTGCCTTACCTTGAGTCCTACATGCCTCCTGAACAAATTTGTGCTGCGATTGTGTCTAATAATTATCGATTGTATGTACTGGCAATGCGACATCCCGACGTTGCGCCTTATGTGGAGAGACGATTAAAGCAACTGGGCTCTCCCCAGATTCCTGACCGGGTTATCGCCGATATCTACATTGATGCTGCGGCAGGTGGCAATACATCAATTTTACGACGCCTGGAACGCTCGATGACTCCAGCGTTTTTGAATACTGTACTCCGATGCCTTTGCGGAATTGATGATTTTCAGGTGGTATTCAACACCGAGTCTTTTAGTGAATTTCGCCTCACCCGATGCGCCAAAAAACATCCCGATACACTGTGGCATCTTCTGCACTACCCGACATTCATGGATTGGGCTCTTTTGCACCAGGCGGAGTGTGGTGATGTATTGCCGGTATTTTTGTACGAGCGCTGTGAGGTATGGCGAGCTGAAGCAAGAGCCTTTACCGAGAGTAATCCAGACTCAGTCTTTACGTTGAATGAGGCGAACACCGCTTTTGCTCTGCGTGCGGCAATAGGATTTACTCGACATAACAATCCCTCATCGCAACAGCTTTTGCGCTTTTTACTGCATATCCCCAGTGTACGTGCCCAGGCACATACGGTGCTTCTCAATGAGGAAAATGCACTTCTGCGTACAGCGATTCGTCACCAAAACCAGGGGGCGATTCAGCTGCTCATGGCAATACCGCAGGTGTATGAACTGGCGCAAGCCCACAATTATTATGCCGATGACGTTACCGGTGATGCGGACATCCGAGCCATAGTAGAGGATAGGGAATCGTCCTTACGTGCTTTATCACCGTTAGAGCAACTTCGCTTTTCTCGTCTTAAAGAGCATTATGCGCATACGGCTTTCCTCAGCACAGACCATTTAATGGAAGAGCTGCGTGATTATCTACGCAAACGTTATGAAGCCAAACCGGCTCGCATCACTCTCCATGAAAAGGACTTAGCCCTGCCCCTGACCTGGGATGCGTTTCAGCGGCTTGGCCTCAGCGGGGAAGCGCACGCCAGTGCATTGAGGGCTTATTACGCACATGATGTGCATACTGCGCTGCGCTGGATACTGAAACCCAACCCATGGATGGCGGTTAATGCGTCCTTTGCTGAGGGGAAACCGGAGGCGGGATTGGGTTATGCGCCATTTGAGGGATACAGCAAAGACATTGTACTTCTTTGGGCTGCGGCAACCGACGAAAAGGCGGAGCCTACCCAGGGGCATACTCTTAAAGGGCGGATCAAACATTTTATCGCTATGCTTGCCCTCATCAATCGCGCCCATAACTGGGATAAAATACGTCCTGCAAAACGCCTTGATGGTAGAGAGGTTATGGAGTATTACGATGATCTGGAAGGCGATAAGCCAAGCTGTTATTCAGGCTGCCTGCGTCGTCTTTTTCAATCGATTATTGGCCATCCTTTGTTGCGTGCACTTGGAACAGAACTTCTTGATGAAGAACTTCGTGAGTTCGTACGAGGGCATTTTGCTTCCCGAATCACCCCTGATAACCTGAAACAACTTGGTGATATAAAGCAAGTGCTGGTCGATATGCACGCATTAAATAAGCAGCAGAGCGAAATTCTTCGTGGACTGGACATTTCTGAGCACGAGTTCAATGCGTTTATAGAGAAACTGTTTGAAAAATATAAAATGGAATGGAAGCCAGTCCATGTGGCGTATCTGAAAGATCGTATTGCGCTTAAAGAAAGTGCCGCCTATCATGTCACTCGACTGTGGTCACTTGTCGATTTTCCACGGCTTCTCGAATCTCAAAAAACATCAGCCACCGCAACGGCATCGACCTCCGGTTTCTTCGCTGCAACCAGTGGAACCGCTTCTTCCTCAGTGCCTGTGAGCGACGACAGAGCGAAGCGCGATCGTCCTGATGAAGATTGCGAAGAACAGGATGCAGACCAGGATCAAGCGCTCAAGCGCAATCGCCTCTCTTAATAACCGCCAGTCAGGAATGTCTTTATTCCTGGCTGGCTGTTTTGTCTTGTTGCCAGGGGCATTCCAAAAGACTGGCAGTTACCCATTGGCATGGCTATCCTAACCGGAAAGCCTGGTCATTTCGTCTTTTGCACAACCTGTTAATGAGCATCATCCCAATTTGCGCCTGTTCCAATAGAAACCAGTAAGGGAACAGACAGCTCAACTGTATGTTCCATGAGATCATGGATTTTTTTAGTACATGACTCGACTTCTTCATGACGTACTTCGAAAACCAGTTCATCATGTACCTGCATGATCATGCGGGCTGGAGGATTGATTTGCGAATTTTGCCACTTTGCTACGGCAAGCATGGTTTTTTTTATGATGTCTGCGGCTGTACCTTGCATGGGAGCATTGATTGCCATGCGCTCTGCAGCCTTTTGACGCATCATATTTCGGGCATTAATTTCAGGCAAGTACAGCCTTCTTCCAAATAACGTTTCCACATAACCCAGTTGATGAGCTTGCTTTCGAGTACGTTCCATATAGTCGAGTACACCGGGATATCTTTTAAAATAGGTATCAATGTAATGTTGGGCGTCCTGACGTTCTACGCCCAGTTGTTTGGCCAGACCAAAAGCCGACATACCGTAAATTAAACCAAAATTAACCGCTTTGGATTTTCTTCTTTGTTCCGATGTGACCTGATCGAGAGGGGTTTGAAAAATCTCACTGGCTGTGGCGGCATGTATGTCCCATCCATTGGCAAAAGCCTTCAGTAAATTGGTATCTTGAGACAGGTGCGCCATAATCCTTAATTCAATTTGAGAATAATCAGCAGCAAGAATGACACAGCCGGGAGGGGCAATAAATGCCGTTCGAATTAATCTGCCTTCTTCACTTCGTACTGGTATATTTTGCAAATTGGGTTCGCTTGAGGACAAGCGTCCAGTTGCCGCTACTGCCTGATTGTATGAAGTATGAACTCGATGAGTTTTGGGATTTATTTTTTTGGGCAAGGCATCTATATAGGTCGAAACTAATTTGCTTAAGCTGCGATACTCCAATATGACCGCGGCAAGTCTGAAGTCATAAGCCAGTTCCTGTAAAACAGATTCCGCTGTGGACGGTTGACCAGTCGGTGTTTTTGATAGAACCGGTAATTTCAGTTCATCGAATAAAATCTCCTGTAATTGCTTTGGGGAATTAAGATTGAATGGTCTTCCAGCCAATTGAAGCGCTTCGTTTTCCAACTCTCCAATGCGCGCTTTCAATCGTTTGCCATGATCGTTCAGGGTTCTTGGGTCGATTAATACACCATAACGTTCCATATCAGCAAGCACGGTGAGTAAGGGCATTTCAATAGTCTGAAATACTTCGCGCAATGGTTCATCCATCATAGGATATAATTTATGGTGAAGCTGTAAGGTGATGTCGGCGTCTTCTGCGGCATAGATCCCTGCCTTGGCTACAGGTATCTGGTCAAATCTGAGTTGTTTCGCGCCTTTTCCGGCAATTTCCTCAAAACTGATGGTTTTAACGCCTAAATATTTTAAGGCTAATGTGTCCATGTCATGACGTCCAGCGCTGCTGTTGAGTACATAGGACTCTAACATGGTGTCGTAGGCTATTCCTTTTAAGGTTATGCCATGGTTCTTAAACACTTCATAATCGTACTTTATATTCTGGCCAATTTTTTTTATATCAGGATGTTCCAGTATGGGTTTTAAAGCGGTTAAAACTTCTTCCCGATTCAGTTGAGGACTGCCATCTGTATGTATTAAAGGGATGTACATCCCTTTGCCTTCCTCAATGGCCATTGAGATACCAACAATTTCTGCTTCCATGAAGTCAAGGCTGGTCGTTTCAGTATCAACAGAAAAAATGGAACTTTGCTCCAATTGATTTAACCAGTGGTTTAATTGTTGATTGGTTGTAATGAGTTCATAGGATTGATAGGACGTAGTTGATTCATCCGTTTGAACGTGTTGATTTTCTTCCTGACCTAATAATTCTTTAAGCCAGTTCTTGAATTCCAATTCACGAGTCAGGTTGATTAATTGTTCTTTGTCTGCTGGCTTTGGTTTTAAATCATTCAGGGTTAAAGGAAGATCCAGATCTGTTTTTATGGTGACCAGTTTTTTGGATAAAGCCAGTTGAGGGATGCAGGCGCGTAGATGTTCGCCAATTTTACCGCCAATGTCATCTGCATGTTGAATCAGGTTATCCAGAGTTTTGTATTCATCCAACCATTTGACTGCGGTTTTAGGGCCGCACTTGGTCACTCCGGGCACGTTATCAACCGAATCACCAACTAGCGTCAGGTAATCAATGATTTGCTCCGGTGCTACGCCAAATTTTTCTCGAACCCCTGCTTCATCCATACTGTAATTGCTCATGGTATTGATCAAGGAAACATGCTGGTTGACTAATTGAGCCATATCCTTGTCTCCAGTCGATATGACCACCGGTAAACCAAGTTCTGTTGCCTGACGGGCTAATGTGCCAATAACATCATCTGCTTCAACACCATCGATTATGAGCAAGGGCAGGCCCATAGCCTGCAAAAGCTGGATTAAGGGTTGGAATTGAGAACTGAGTTCTACAGGCATGGGCGGTCTGTGCGCTTTATATTCAGGATACCACTCATCTCGAAATGTTTTCCCTTTTGCATCAAAAACCACAGCCAGTTCTTCAGGTTGGTAGTCCTTTATCAGTTTTTTTATCATGTTGGCAACCCCGTAGACTGCTCCAGTGGGTTGCCCTTTTGAATTGGTTAAGGGGGGGAGGGCATGAAATGCACGAAAAAAATAAGATGATCCATCAACCAGTATTAACGGGGCTTTCATATTTATTCCGCCTCTTGTGTGGCTAAACGCTTATTTAGTGATGCAACCTGTTCGGTCAATGTTTTTATATTTTTGCGCATCAACGGGATACGATTGACCGACAGTTCGTGTTTTATTGCCAAATCTTTAGGACGAGCGGGATTGCCCAAATAGATGGTTCCCTCTTTTAAATGTTTATTGGGTGGGACTCCTGTGCGAGCACCAAGAATAACACCATCGTCAATACGGACATGATCACTGACACCGACATTCGCGGCAAAAATCACGTTATTACCTGTTGTCGTGCTTCCGGCAATCCCGGTAAAGCCACATAAAATATTGTTTTTGCCTAGTTTAACCGAGTGTGCAACTTGAACCAGATTGTCAATTTTAGTTCCCTGGCCAATAACGGTTGCCCCCATTGTGGCTCTGTCGACAGCGGTATTGGCACCAATTTCGACATCGTTTTCAATAATTACCTGACCTAAATGAGGTACTTTAAGATGTTGTCCGTCGACAAAGGTATAGCCAAATCCATCTGAACCAATAACAGTTGATGCGTGAATCGTTACCCCTGACCCTATCTGAGTATTATCGTATACCGTTACATGAGCATGTATGGTGGTGTTATCCCCCATTACGACGTCATGGCCAATGTGTATGTGACTTTTAAGGATGCAGTTGTTCCCTATTGTGCTTCCCGATTCAATCACGACGTAAGGACCGATAGACACGCCTTCACCCAGTTGAACACCTTCACCTATAACCGCAGTTGGATGAATCCCTGCAGTTGCTTTTTTAGGAGGATTAAAATGATTGAGTAATTTAATAAAGGCCTTGAAAGGATGTTGAACCTGTATCAAGGGTTTGTTGGATTTTATTGTTGATTGACCCACTAATATGGCGGCTGCTTCAGATTGTTCTGCCAATTCAATATTGCCTTCACCTTCGGCAAAAACTAATGAACCGGGAGTAATATTATCTATGGGGGATAATGAGGATATTAAAATTGAGTCATCACCTATCACAATTCCTTGAACCAGATTTGCTATATCACACAGTGAGGTATTCATTCATTAACCTTTTTATTCTGCAAAATAGATCGATTATATACCCCTTATTCTCCATTTTCGAGCGAATACGAATATAAATCAGTACGGTTTCATTGTTTTGTCCTATGCAGATGTGGGTTGTTAATTCGCTTTCGCGAGGATGACCTATAAAAAGTGAGGTTCGTTTAGGAACAGGCAGGGGAACATTTATATCGAAATTGTCAACAGCCCCTAATATTTCAATAGAAAAAATAGCTTAAATAAGGTATAAAAAAAGATAATGAGCAGTTAATTCAATGGTTCATTTGCTGAGTTTATTGGTCAGACTCATGTGAAATCAAAAGGATGGGATATGTTAAAAAGAATAATGATCGCTGGGTTAGGGGCTGCTTTTTCAATGAGTGTTTCTGCCGCAGAATTGGTTTATCAAGAGGAAATACCTGTACTTTGGTCGTCGATAATTACCTTAAGCGGCGGTGCTTCCTGGGCTTCTCCGGGACAAAATCAATATCTGTATCCTGAACCGATTCCGCGTTTTGATTACTATGCCTATAATTCGAAGACCGGTGTGATGGGGAACGCAGAAATTTTCTTTGGATTGCAGCGTATGGTTCGACCCAATATCCTGGGGGAATTGGGATTGGGTGTGGCTGGCGCCAGTGATGCCAAAGTTACCGGTACAGTCAATGTTGACGGGGTTCCTGATTTTTATTCATTTCAGTATAAAGTCAATCACGTTCGGGTTGAGATGAAGGGCAGGCTCATCGGAAATTTGGTTCAACCTGTACAGCCTTATATTAGCGGCAGTTTTGGAGCTGGATTTAATAATTCACATGGATACAACTCACTATCAGTCAGCCCTTATTTATACCCATCGCCCTGGTTTGCTGATAACACAACCATCGCCTTTTCCTATACATTGGGCGCAGGGGTGCAATTAATGCTTAATCCTAACTGGCAGGTTGCCGTTGGATATGAATGGGGCGATTGGGGTAAAAGTTATTTGGGTGGTGATGGCAATACGATTACCAAAGGACCGCGATTATCCCATCTTTATACCAATGAATTATTGTTTAGCTTAAGTTATTTGTTTACCTAGTGTTCTTTCAATGAGGGAAAGAACACTGGTGATGGTCAGCCTCTGTATTTGCGCAGTACTAATGCTGCGTTTGCACCACCAAAAGCAAAATGATTCGATAAAGCAATTTCAATCGCTTTGGGACGAGAGACATTCGGTACGTAGTCCAGATCGCAGGCAGGATCAGGAGTGTTTAAATTGATGGTGGGTAACAGGATGTCGTTCTGCAGGCACAAGGTTGTGGCTATAATTTCCATGGCGCCAGCGGCACCTATTGTATGCCCTGTCATGGCTTTTTGAGCTGTGATGGGGATTTCATACGCCTTTGCTCCAAAAACAGATTTTATGGTCTCCGTTTCTGTACTGTCATTTAACTGAGTTCCGGTGCCATGAGCATTGATGTAATGAATGTCATTTATCGATAATTTGGCATCATTTAATGCGGCAGTGATTGCACGTGATTGACCTTGAGAATTAGGTGCTGTGACGTGAAACGCATCGCAGCTGGCACCAAAACCAATGATTTCACCGAGAATTTTTGCTCCTCTTGCTTTAGCTTGCTGAAGCTCTTCCAGAATCAGTATGCCGGCACCATCGGCCATGACCATTCCATCTCGATTCAAATCGAAGGGACGACTGGCTTGAGAGGGGTTTTCATTGTTCGTTGACATGACGCGCAGTTTACACCAGCCGGCCATTACTGATTCCCAAATTAGAGACTCTGTTCCACCACATAACGCGGTAGAAATGTTTCCCTGGGAAATTTGTTGATAAGCAGTGCCTATGGCTTCTCCGGAAGAAACACAGGCATTGGATATGGTGGAGTTGGGTCCGCCGATACCAAAAGCAATGGCTACGTGATTTGCAACAGAGTTTGGCATTCCTCGAATCACACTCAAAGGTGGGATTTTTTTCCAGCTTTCAGTATAAAATGCTTTATAGCCTACTTCCAACTCAGGGTGACCACCAAGGCTTGTACCGATGTACGTTCCTGCAGACGCAAGATCTTCTGCCGTCAGCCCTGCCTGTTCAATTGCATGATGTGCACAATACAAGGCATATTGAGCTGCTTTGGGATAGCGTTTGCTTTTATTAAATTCTGGAAAATTATCCAGTGATAAATCCGTTATTTCCCCAGCAATTTGAGTGGTATAAGGGGACGGATCATAGGCTTGTATTCGTTTGATCCCACATAGACCCTGGATTGCGGCATTCCAAAATTTATTAATTCCAGTTCCTATGGAGGAAGTAATTTCCATGCCAGTGATCACAACCCTTTTTTTCATTAATGGTCCTTTTTATTCAATCTATGATGCCTTCCTTTAGGCGGCTATCAGCAATACTAAAGGTGAGGTTTAAATAATGTCAAGCTCTAATTAATATTAGTTTCAGCGGACGTGAAGCAGCGTTTATGAACGAGGTCGGGTAGGTTCGTTAATCTAAAGCTGCCACGTTCTGTAGTGCCAATCATCTGAACATTATGAACATACTGCCGAATCATAGTTTTTGTAATTGCTTTAAATTTATTTCCCAGTAGTCACAGGCATTTTGGATAAGAAAACCCAATCTTGAATACAAGTTAAGTGCTTTAAGATTATGTGTTTCAACATCCAGATTAAGGAGAGGTTTACCTTCGATTAATGCTTGATTGATGCAATAAGTAATTAAAGAGGTTCCTAGACCTTTACCTTGATAGGCGGGTAATATGGCGATATCGGAAAGAGTGGCTCCATTTTCTTGCCAACGAATATGGGCCTTCCCAATGGGTTTGTTATTTTTTATAGCAATGATGATTTGGTATTCCCTTCCTTCAATTATATGCTGGAATCGCTCAACCGATTCGACGTAATGTTTGGGAAAGCAGGCTTTATCAATGGCTGATAAAACAGGAATATCATTCATGTCGGCTTTACGAAAAGTCAACGATTTATTCGTATCAAGTAAGGGGTTTAACTCTTCCCGCTCCATGTAATATTCACTATGAAGGTAAGTAAATCCCTTTTCAAGTAACCATGGATCATTAAGATGTGAAGGACTTGAGAAAATCAATCGCTGAAATTCATGGTATTCAATAATGGGTATTATGGATTCTATGAGTTGCCTTGCTATTCCTCGTTTGCGTTCTGAAGGCTTTACCATGAGTGCGATTTCAACAGCATCTTCATAAAAGAAATAAGCACTTAAAAATCCGATTAACTCTTCTTTTTCATAATAAAGCGAGCTGGCTGGCAATGTACGAACCTGGCTCAAGATATGAATATAGGTATTGGGTATGCTTCCATCTGATTTTTTACAAATGGCCATTAACCCTTCAAGTTCCTTGAGTTGATGCTGATTAAGTTGGTTTAAGTTGGTAATCATAGTGGTGTTTATTATTAATATTTATTATTGCTAAGATTAGCGCGTTTTACCCAGAATTGCTTATTTTTTAGAAAAAAGTTTGAGATAAGCACCATAACCCCTTTGCGCCATTTGATCTTTGGGGATAAATTCTAAAGAAGCCGAATTAATGCAGTATCGAAGCCCTGTGGGTTGAGGGCCGTCGTTAAAAAGATCCCCCAAGTGTGAATCGCCAATTTTTGATTTGACTTCAGTGCGTGTAAAAAATAGGTAATGTCTGCCGGTATGCAAGGAAATAAATTGCAGGTCGATGGGTTTGGTAAAACTTGGCCAGCCAGTTCCTGAGGAAAATTTATCAGTAGAGCTAAATAAGGGTTCTCCTGAAACAATATCGACGTAGATTCCTTCAGCTTCATTATCCCAATACGCATTTTTGAATGGTGGCTCAGTTGCGCCTTCCTGGGTCACTTCATATTGCAAAGGAGTTAGTTGCTTCAGTTTTTGTTCCTTATCAAATGCGGGATTAGCTTGAGTCAGAAAACTGATGAAACATAAGAAGGCTACTAAAACGTATTTAATTGGATTCATGAGACCATACCTCTTCTACTCGAGCATCCCTGCCGCAACGGTATCGATAATATTTATAGCGAATCGGGTTTTTTTGATAATAATTTTGATGGTATTCCTCCGCGGGATAAAAATGTGTCGAAGGAGTTATTTCAGTATAGATATTGGGAAATGAAGGCAATAATGATTTTTTGATTGCTTCAGCCATTGTTTTTTGTTCTTCATTTAAATAGAAAACAGCGCTACGGTATTGATGTCCCTGATCACAGAATTGCCCATTTTGGTTTGTTGGGTCGATGTGTCTGAAAAAATAGTCAACGAGTTGCTTGTAGCTGAGTTTATTGGTGTCGAATTCTACCAGAACTGATTCTGCGTAGTTAGTCCCTCCGGTGGATACCTGTTCGTAGGTTGGGTTTTTAATGGTATCACCATCATAACCAGAGGTTGTTGAGATGACCCCGGGAAGATGATCAAAATCAGCTTCCATGCACCAGAAACATCCACCAGCAAAAATTGCCTGTTCGGTTTTGGCAAAGCCTATGGATGCTGTGAGTAGCAGGAGGCAGATAATAACTGAACGAATAAAGGGATCTTTCATGTTGGTTCCCTGTCTTGATGTTGCTGAGTGAAGTCACATCATTGAATTAAGTTTAGTACAAATCAACAAGCAGGGCTGCTGTTTTTTTTAAATTCCATCATGCGTATCCATGCCGTTATACAAACCAGAATACAAAACAGCCATGCTAAAGGATTAAAATATTCGGGGCATAAGGTCATGACAATAAAGAAAATGAATGCTTCTGCTCGCTCCATTAAACCCGGGCTGTAGTGAAAACTTTTATGTGTGGTGTTGTTGGTAAATATCCCCACAACCAGAAAGCTGGTAATGCACAGCAGGATACTGCCTAACATCAAAATAGAGGCAAGGGCGTTTTGGACAGGATTCACTAAATAAAATGCTAAAATCACTGCAAATTCAACGGTTCGGTCAATGAGAATATCCATTGCAGAGCCAAAGTCAGTTGATTTGCCTTGATAGCGGGCTAGTGAGCCATCAAGAGTATCCAGATACCCTGATACCAGGAGGCAAGCAATAGCTAGAAATGGTTTATTCAATAATAGGCACGGAATAAATAATAAACCAAAGAAGCCGGATAACCAGGTCATCGATAATGGTGTAATTCGCGTATTTAAACGGCGGACTAAAGGATCAACTAACAATCGTTGATAATGATGCCTTAATGTTTGTTCCAACATACTGTTTCCCTTCTGTGTTCATGAAGTTATGATTGCTGTGCTTTTTAAAAAATCAGATAGGGGCTCTCATTTTTAAGTAGCTGCCATGTTAAGAAGCTCTCCATTAACTGATGACAAAAAACACCACAAAAATCAGGCTTAAAATAATGACCAAGGGACTTTGTTTTTGTCGGGTTAACAGTTTGAGCATACTGTAAAGGATAATTCCTCCTCCAATACCATTTGCAATGGAGCCAGTAAAGGGAATCATCATGATGGTTAGCATGCATGGTGCGGTTTCACTAATATCGGGTAATTTCATATCGGTTAAATGTTTCATCATGCAACATGCTACATACAATAAGGCTGGACCAACCGCGAAACTGGGAATCATTTTGGCCAGAGGAAAAAAGAAGAGCATCAAGATAAATCCGGCTGCGATAACCAATGCGGTAATACCGGTTCTTCCACCTGCTTCTATTCCTGTAGCCGATTCTATATAGGGAGAGGTGCTTGCTGAACCCAAAAGTCCTGCTAAAGAGGATGCGGCGGCATCTGCAGTTAAACTGTAACTTAAACGTTTGGGATAATTGTGTTCCTGTTTGAATACCGTAGGATTGAGTAGTCCGATTAAAGTGCCTGTTGCATCAAATATGGCAATGAGGAAAAAGGTAAAGATAGCCTTTAATGCGGTTATACTGGTAAGACCAGAAAAATCAAGCTTTAAAAAAGTGGGCTCCATAGAGGGCGGTAAGGCAACCAAACCCTGCCAGGAAGTTAATCCAAGCATCAGACTCAATGCCGCGATACTGAGAATACTGATAATAATCGCGCCAGGTATGCGGTAATAATCAAGAGCTAATATCAGTAAAAAGCCTAAGAAAAACAAGCCGATTTCAGAATGATTGAGATTTCCAAGACGCATTAAACTGTGGGGATCATCAATAACAATATGATTGGTTTGCAAGGCAATTAAGGCAATTAACAAACTAATACCAATTAAAATCGCAATTTGTAAATTGTAAGGTATGGCTTCAATCAACAGGCGACGCAGGCCAGTCAAGGTGACCAACAGAAACAATAGACCTGAGATGAATACCATAGCCAGCGCATGCTGCCAATCAATTCCCATCCCCTGGACTACGCTATAAGAAAAATAAATATTTAATGCCATACCGGGTGCAACGCCAATGGGCGTATTGGCAATCAATCCAGTAAGGGCGCAGGCAAAAGCCGTAACCAAGCAGGTCGCGGTAAATACAGCCCCCTGATCCATACCCGCATCGTGCAAAATTGCAGGATTAACGAAGGCAATATACACCATGGTAAGGAAGGTTGTCATTCCTGCCAGGACCTCGGTTCTAAGGGTGGTTCCATTCAAAAAATTGGATTTTAAAATGTTCATCAGAAGATAGATTGGTAGGAAAATATAATGCTACACAAAGACGAGGGTTATTTGCAACTGAACTGATGCGGTTTTATGAATTAAGCTGTTGGCACAGCTTGATAGAAATTATTTCGTTGCCTAAATAAGCAGTGATGATTTAACGGTTCAAATTAGAAATGGAAATTGGATATAGCGAGGACAATTTCTATTGTGATTAAGACAATAATAATGATTTCCAGGTTATGCCCATGACGGTTTTCCAGATAATTATTGAACATATCAAAAATCTCATTGAGCGTATCCAGTCGGTGGTTGATTGCATTAACCCTTCTTTGGATATGCAAATAACGCTCGAGCATGGTGAAATGCTCTTCGAGAGTGGGGTGCTGCCAAAAGTATTTGGGGTGATAAAGAAAATTACTGATTAGATTCAACTCACTCTTGGCCCCCAGAATTTCTCCAATGACCTGTTGGATTTGTTTACGGCTAATTGGCATTTCACCTTTATGAGATAAACTTTGAATCATTGGATTGTATTTATCAATCAGCGCTTCAATGATTGTTTCAAAATATTGCAATTTTACTGATTGAGAAAAACCATAGGACAAACTGAGCTTCAGCTCGTCGCTGTCATCTTCCATTGTTAAACAGTCCACATCAAAAAAATCATGAGGTTCGATTGCGGTTTTGTTGGCGATTTGATAATGAAATTCATCATGGACTAATATCGCCACAGGCTTATCGATCAGGAGTTTAATCGTGTTCAGATAGTTATTGATTTCATATCGTTTAATGCCCCATGAAACGACTGTACCGTTCTTAAAAATAAACACAGTGTGATCTTTATGGGTATGAGAATTCAGTTTGAGCACATCTCGAGTTTTAGTTGAGTTGTATTCATTCGATAAATTTTTAAAATGGCTGTCTAAACGCGCTAAGTCAATCGATTTGGCAACACAAAAGCTTAAGCATTCCATGGTTATGATGATCCACAAATTGATAAGGCGTTTGCAGTACAATCAATTTGAGGCAAACGCCAATTATTAGCTTAAGTATACAATAATTTCAAAATTATTACACGCTATCTGCTGTCTCACGGCCTGGATAGGCTTTTTTCCGGTCGGTTGCTCCACCTAGCCATTGTGGGCATACTTCCAGAACTTCCGCGATTTTATCCAGTTGTTCTTTATTTGGAAGTACATGACCAAAAATCATTGAGTTTGCCAAATGGCGCGTAACTCCAAATACTTTTGAAACTGCTTTGGTTTTTTCAGTTAATTCTTCTGGAAAGCCCAGCGCAGCTAATTCGCGATTAAAGCGTTGTGAAAACACTTTACTGTTCATTTTCTCGCTCCATGAAAAAATAATTAATTCAGCACTGCCTTAAGGAGTGGCTGACCTTACATCAATACCTCGTCAATCCATGAACCAGGTAAGAGTGTTATAACTTATTTTTTTTCAATAGCAAAGACTTTTTATTAAAAAAATCAATTATTTTCATTGAGTTATCGAGCGCATAGCAATATGCCCAAGGAATGTTCGTTTAGAAAAATGAGGGGGCATATCCTCCAATTCACTGTTTTATGACAACAATTTAACAGGACATTGGAGGATTGAATCATGATTCAATCCTTTGAATAGGACGGAGGTACTACCATTAAGGTCACTGTTGTAAACTGTTGTTGATATTTATTGCTTAGGGGGATTTCAACGCACTTAAAATCCTGGGCCAAAAACTGTGATTTTAATTGATGATTTTTGATTGGGTCACATCCTTTTATAACCATCATCAATCCTTGCTTTTTTAATTCCCGTTTATCCAGCCATGGACTGAGTCTAAATGAATAACCTTCAAGCAATATGGGTCTGTTGGGTAGGTAGGCAGCAAGGTAATAATCGTAATTCTCATCACCAGCTACAAAACGTAAGGGCTTATTGGTAAAGTGATTCCAATAGCGTTGCGCTTCCTGGGCCAACATATAACTGGGGTTATTGGTTCGGGTGTATTTTGAGGAAAAATAGTTGGCAGCCATATAAATTCCCAGACTGCCTGAATGTGTTAATAACGCCATAAAAAGCAGGGGTTTTAGAAGCACCGCTCTGCTTTTTAATTGAAAATAGGACATTATTGCTGGCACTGTGAATGAAAAGAATGGAAAACCCCATTCAGGCTGTATTTTCAGACCAACAATAAATGAGATTAGAATAACCAAACATACAGGAGCAATTCCCAGATAAACTAAAAAGTTCCATTTCTCCTTGGGGGTTTCATTACGTGCGGGATGTATTCGTTTGGTTTTAATTAACAGAATCAGTATTGCCAGTGCCGGCGCTATGTGCCCTAGTTGTTCACGTAACGCTTTGATGGGATAGGACAAATGAGGGTGAAGTGTATAATGACTTGGGTCTTCACTTACTTTGCCATGAATAAACTCCAGGGTTAAAAAACCATGTTGGGCTACAGATATTAGATGCGGTATGAGTATCAATAGTGTGAGTCCCATAGCCATCACTAATTTGAATAAAAATTTATATTCAAAATGCCTCAGCAGATAGATCAGCGTAATAAAAATGATGAGCAGGGATTCATATTTAGCCAGAATTGATCCTGCTGTGACTAGCGCCAAAAAAATCCAGTCCTGTATTCGATTTGTATGGATGCAGCGATCAAAAAAGTAACATATCATGATCCAAAAAGGGAGCATGATGGTGTTTTGATTAAATTGAAGAACGAAATTAGCTTGATAATACAGGCAAAAGGAGGACATCATGCATGCGACAACAGCATCTTGAGAGCCTAAATAGCGTTTTGTTAATAGGAATATAAACAGCAAACTCGTCGATAAACATAAAACACTAGCACTAAAAGTCGCCACTTCATTATTGACGAAGAGAAGACTCATAAAATTGATGAGCCAGGTGCCAAGAGGCGGATGGCGATTATAGCTCCATGCCCAAGAGTTTCCCCAACTCAGGTTTTGTGCGGAGTCTGGTAATATTGATTGGTATCCAATAGAAGGGATCAGGATATACATTAATGAGAAACCCAGGATAAAGAAGCCGAGTACCTGTTTTGGATTAGTCGCTTCTGTATTGCGCATCAGGTATGTCTTCAGTGTTGATAAAGGACTAAACAAGTACTGTGTGCGCATTAATATTATCCTGTTTGGGCTTAAAATGAACCTAGTGTATTCGATTGCCTTATTCTATGGAAGCATGGAACAAATCTTTTGTATTCAGAAAATCAATCATAATGGATGCCTTCTTTCTCTGGAAGCACCATTTGGGCTTGGGTCTGTGGACTTTGACTTGGTTCATTACTCGCATACGTCTAAATACTGTGCCTTGACTTAGAATTGTCGACACCTCTTTTAATACCAGTCCAGCACTGCACTTTGGGTTCCGCGGTCATAGCCGCGGAAATTCGAAGAGAAACACTTGCTCACATCCCAACCGAATTCGCGCGGCTGTGACGGCGGGAACTAATGGATCTGCGCAGCTATTCTGGAGTTTGCGATCAAAGCTGCACCACGAAGGGGGTTATAGAGCAATTGCCAATAACCCCTAAATTACGGTGGTATTATCATTAGTCAGTTTTGGACGTCATGAACAGACCTTAATCGAATAGAATACTGCTATTAAACTGTTGAATATCCTTGCCATTCGCATGTTGTGCAACGTGATTAATTGAATTCAATAACGGTGTGGGCTTGAAAAAATGATGCGCCGCATAGATCAGTGTTCCTGTCCCGGATACTGAGGCACCAACTGCAACAGATACTGCACTGGCACTTCCTGCTGCTAAACCGGTGAACAATGCACCGGGGCCTGTCCATGCACCTAACGCGAAACCGATGCCAAAGCCGATCACTGCAGCAATGACCGTAACAGCCGCAGCGTATGCCAGAGCTAATAGGGCACTTTTAAGTTCGTAATGTGTTCCTTTAATCGCTTTGTTACACTTTGCGACGAATGATTTTAAGCAGGGTTCTTTATCATAAATGGTTCGATCTTCAAGTGTGTCCAGCAGGTTATGTGTTTCAATTCCCAGTATTTTGATGATTTCTGGGGATAAATTCTGGGCTTTATCGTTTAATTGATCCAGCGCACGATACAATTCAGAATCTTCAATGCATCGGTTTCGAGCATTTAGAATAGTCTTTCTTTGTTCGATTTCGTTGAGTAATTCTTGCGTTTTATTTAATTCTTCTTCTTGTCTGAGCAGGACCAATTTACGCGCTTCTAAAGTAATGAGATTCAATAATTCCTGTGAGCCATCTGCATTCCTTGCCGAAGTGGGTACAGCCGCTAAAAAGGGAATAGGTGCAAATTGTTGTTGAGCGTTCTCAAGAGCGTTTGGTAAAGCCGCATCGCTTTTAGTTCCTACCAATATTAATAAAGCATCAGGATTGAGTTGCCGGAACAGGGCAAGGTCATCATTGAGTTCATCAATTGTTTGTTGATCAAGGGGTTTGGATAAATCGACACAAGCAAAGCCAAAGTCTGAGTTGGGGAAAAAACATGAAGATATGCCTCTAAATTTTGGATTGCCGGACATATCCCATAAGCTTAGTGGAGTCTTTTTTATTCCTTCTCTATCTGGAATTTGGATGATGCTAAAATCAGCCCCAATTGAGCGGTTGTATCTTTGGCCGGGTTGATTGGTGTAATCAGGATTGCTAAGCTTTTTAATTAACTCCGTTTTACCTACACCTTCCGCACCAAAAGTAAACGCTTTTAGGTTCATTGTATTTATCTCAAGTTCAAGTTGTGCTTTATTATACGCCAAGGTGATAAAATCGCAACCACTAATTGCCCTGGATTGATCCAGTTCATTATCTTCTCTTCTAAGGGTTTTATTGGGTTTTATAAATAATTCGTATCGAATTGATTGAGTTGGGCATGTCGAAAAATAACAGGATTGACCCCGGGACACACCAAGGTGTAACCCGGGATTAAGGATTAGTCCTGGTTTGAATCAGATGTGTTTCTGGCAAAATAATTCAAATCCAGTTCTCGTGCTGCTTTTACATCATCAAGACGTTTTACGGGTAGGGTATGAGGCGCATCTTTCAGCAGATTGGGATTATTAGCAGCCTCCTCTCTGATGGTTTTCATGGCTTGAATGAAACCATCCAATTCTTCTTTGCTTTCAGTTTCAGTAGGCTCTATAAGGAGGCATTCCGGAACAAGCAAAGGAAAATAGGTCGTGGGGGCATGATAACGGTAATCCAACAGTCTTTTTGCCAAATCCATTGCCGTAATGCCAAAGCTCTTTTTCTCAGGACTCAACGTCAGAATGAATTCATGAGAGGCTCTTCTACCAGGATACGCGGGTGTAAATCCTGCTGAAGTTAATTTTTTGAGTAAATAATTGGCATTAAGTGTGGCGTATTCAGAAACGCGTAATAAACCTTCTTTACCTAACACAACCATATAGAAATAAGCGCGCAGCAAAATACTGGCATTACCCATAAAGCAGGATAAGCGGCCAATGCTTTGTGGATAATCTTGTTTAGTAGCCCATTGATACTCTGACCCCGTCTTTTTCACAACAGGCAGGGGCATAAATGGAACCAGCCTTTTACTGACCGCGACAGGACCTGCACCTGGACCTCCACCACCGTGGGGTGTAGCAAATGTCTTATGCAAGTTGAGGTGCATTACGTCAAATCCCATATCACCAGGTCTGACTTTTCCAAGAATGGCATTAAGATTGGCACCATCGTAATACAGTAACCCCCCTGCTTGATGCACCAGTGCAGCAATTTCTTTGATTTGCCGCATAAATAATCCCAGAGTTGAGGGATTGGTCAGCATGATTCCAGCTGTTCTGGGACCTACTTTACTTTTCAATTCTTCCAGATCAATGTCACCGTCTGCGCCGGTTGTAATTTCAATGACCTTAAACCCACACATGACTGCAGATGCTGGATTAGTTCCATGGGCTGCATCTGGAATCAGCATTTCATCACGAGCTGTATCTCCTCGTGATTGGTGGTAGGCCTTGATCATGGCTACCCCCGCAAACTCACCTTGCGAGCCTGCCATCGGCGTTAGAGATACTCCTGCCATACCGGTGATTTCTGCAATGTTGTTTTGTAAACGGTACAGCGACTCCAGGAAGCCTTGGCTGTCTCTTTCCAGCGCTAAAGGATGTCTATTGGCAAATCCAGGAATAGAGGCGGCTTTATGAACTCCTCGAGGGTTGTATTTCATGGTACAGGAGCCCAGAGGATAAAAATTGGTATCAATTGCAAAATTTTTATGGGACAAGCGGGTATAGTGGCGCACAACCTGTAATTCAGAGCAAGCGGGCATTTTAGGTGGAGTTTTACGTTGAAACTCAGCCGGTATCGCATAGGTGCTGTCTGTAATTTTAGGAGCCTGAGCAAAAGACTGCCGTCCGTTTTTGGATAATTCAAAAATCATCATAATAGGCCTTCCGTTTTTTGAATAAGTTCTTTGAACTCGTCTCGATACATCATCGGAGTGAACTCGATAAAGTGGTATTCAGCTATTTCAGCCAGAAAATAAGGATCTTTTTTAAATATAGATTCCAGGTATTCTCTATCATTAGTGTTGGCGATGATGATACCACCGGTTCGTGGCTTCATAGGACCTGAAAACAGCAAAAGTCCTTGTTTGTAATAGTAATCAAGAAACTCTCTATGAGCCTGCAGATATTTATCTACTTCGTTAAGAGGGGTCAGATACGTTAATTGTACGATAAACATCAGGCACCTCGCTTGGTCATAATGGTGTTTAATGTTCGGGCATAAGTTGCGATATCTTCAGGAGTACGCATTTCAGTAGCACAAACCAACAAAGTATTGGCCAGTTGTGGATAGTGATCGCCTGGTGCATACCCTCCTGCGATGCCTGCATCTGCTAATTGCTTTAATATCTCGTCAACCGGTCGATTCAGCTTGAGTAATGCCTCATGAAAATAAGGAGCTTTGAACACCTGTTCGACGCCCTCAATTTCGATGAGTGCTTTTATTAAATCATGAGTATTTTGATGGCACTGACTGGCAACCTGCCGAAGCCCATCAGCTCCAAGTAAACTCATGTGTATCGTAGCTGCAGTGACTAGCAAGCCTTGATTCGTACATATATTGGAGGTGGCTTTGGCGCGGCGTATGTGCTGTTCACGGGCTTGAAGGGTCAGGCTAAACCCTCTTTTGCCTTCTTTATCAACGGTACAGCCGATCAATCGTCCTGGCATTTGACGCACATGGGCCATTCGGGTACTTAAAAAGCCAAAGTAGGGTCCACCTGATGCCATAGGGGAACCTAAGGGTTGTCCTTCACCACACGCAATGTCAACTCCATGCGCACCCCATTGACCAGGAGGATTCAGTAAGGCCAATGACACGGGATTGACACATGCTACGCTGATTGTCTTGTTTTGATGTGCCCAGTCGGTGAGTTTGTCTACCTGTTCCAGACAACCAAAGAAATTGGGTTGTGCAATAATCAGCGCAGTAATATCTTCCCCGGAATATTGTTCCAAAGCAGATAAAGCAGTAATCCCTTGTTGCTCATCGAATGGAAGAGTAAGCACTTCAATATGCTGATTACGTACAACTGTTTCGATGGTTTCGCGATATAAGGGATGTACAGTGCCGGCTATTAATACTCTATTGGTTTTACTGTGTTTGTTCACTCTGACCGCCATGAGTACGGCTTCTGCAAGTGCAGTGGCGCCGTCATACATAGAGGCGTTTGACACTTCCATGCCCGTTAATTCGCAGATCATTGTTTGGTATTCATACAATAATTGCAACGTCCCTTGACTGGCTTCAGCTTGATAAGGGGTATACGCAGTTAAAAATTCACCGCGAGACGCAATATCCCACACCGCCGCAGGAATATGATGCTCATAACATCCTGCTCCGATAAAACAGATACCGTTACGGTTTTTATTTGCTAAATGCTGCGCTTCTTTCAGCATATCCATTTCATTGATGCCAGAAGGCATATTTTGAAATCCGGCATATTGCAGAGATGAAGGTATTTCATCAAACAATGCCTGGATTTCGTTGACGCCAATCTGCGTCAACATTTCTTTGGTATCTTCAGGAGTGTGTGGAATATAAGGCATGATTAATTTTCCTCAGCTATCTCGTTTTGATATTGATCAGCACTCAATAATTCGTTAATTTCGTTTGGATTACTGGGTTTGAGTTTAACCAGCCAGCCAGCGATATAGGGATCTGTATTCACAATGGCTGGGTTCTCAACTACCGCATCATTAACGGCGGTTACCACACCACTGATTGGAGCGTAAAAATCTGAAGCAGCTTTAACGGATTCAACAACACCTAATTCCTGTCCCGCACTGACTTCATCACCAATTTCAGGCAGTTCAACAAATACCATATCACCAAGTAATTGTTGTGCGTGATCGGTAATTCCTACAGTAACTTCGTCTTGGCCTGATTTTAACCATTCATGTGTTGCTGTGAATTTTAAATCATTCATTATTTTATCCTTATATAAAGTGCTTATTTTACGAGAATTAAGTTAGATGGCCTTTCCTTGTTTCACAAAACGTGGTTTCCCTACTTGTGCTGGAACCAGTTTACCTCGTATGTCTACCATGACCGTGTCGCCAGTTTCTACTGGAACACGTGCCAGAGCAATCGAGTGCTCCAATGTTGGAGAATAACTGCCACTGGTTATTATTCCATCAGGGCAACCTTCAATAATCACTTTTTGGCCATGACGCATGATGCCTTTATCCAATAGAGTGAGTCCAACCATTTTTCGCTTAACTCCCTGTTGTTTCTGGGAATATAAGGCACCCATACCGATAAAGTCTCGATCTTGAGGCTCCCATTTGACGGTCCAGGCGAGTCCTGATTCAAGAGGAGTGGTTGTTTCATCCATATCTTGGCCATAGAGCATCATGCCGGCCTCCAGCCTGAGGGTATCTCGGGCGGCGAGTCCGCATGGTTTTGCTCCGGCTTTTACTAAATCATCCCATAATTGGGTAATAAGTTCCCAGGGAACGATGATTTCAAATCCGTCTTCTCCGGTGTACCCTGTGCGAGCAAAAAACCAGTTATCCACATCCACACATTCAAAGTTGGTCAGGGTTGAAACCGCATCGATTTGAGCCGGGCTTAGGACAGTCAAGGTTTTGGCTATGGCATTAGGACCTTGCACAGCAATCATCGCCAATTCTTGTCGTTCTTGTAATCCTACAGCAAATCCTTCACTTTTCTTACGAATCCAGTTGATATCATTTTGTCGAGTTGCTGAGTTGAGTACTACGCGATAATTATCTGAGGCACGTTGATAAACGATTAAATCATCAATAATGCCACCATGTTCATTGCACATACAGCTGTATAATGCTTTGCCATTATGGTGTAACTGATCGACGTCATTAGTCAGTAATTTACGCAAAAATTGACGTCCACCGGCACCAAGAATATCAACTATAGTCATATGTGATACGTCAAAAATACCTGCATCTTTGCGGACAAAATGATGTTCGTTGAGTTGAGAACCGTAGTGCAGAGGCATATCCCAGCCATGAAAATCAACCATTTTTGCGCCACTTGCCAGATGGGTGGCGTGAAGAGGGGTTTTTGCAATCATTGCATATCCTTATTTATCACCTTGATGCTTGTGATTATACTCGTTGCGATTAAATTTGCGAGATTTAGCTTTTGATTTTTCGCATAATTAAACGAAATAGCTATATACTGTAAATTTAAGGGATTTTTATAATGAATTGGCTTAATTCTGGGAGATGGGTGCTGGATTTAGGTTGGTTGACCTTTCTTTTAGTACTTTTAAGGCATTTTTGGCGAAATCGATCAGACTTGGTGCAGTCAAAATCCTGGTTAAAGGTTAAAGGCCATATTATCCGTTGTGACTGGACCAAAGTGGGGCATAGTCACTGGCCTAAGGTTGAATACAGTTATCAGGTTCAGGATAAAGACTTGATTGGCGAGTATTTGTTTTTAGATACGTCACACAACAACCCCAATTCCAAATATGCCCGTTTGGTTGCATATAAAGCTGCGATGGCCTTTAAAGAGAACTCAGAAATTGATGTGTATTATAATCCGAATAATCCGGAACAGTCTGCTTTGGATGTTACTATTCCGGTTAAATTAAATTTTATTGTTATTGTACTTTGCTGCTTAATCGTTTTTCATATTGGGTTCATTGTTTATCGGATTATTGGGTAGTGTTTTCGGTTTCAGGAGTTTTACACTCACATGGAGGCTCTGTAATCCCGGCTTGTAAACTGGTTACAGCAAAACCTCTCACTCCTTGTCCTGAAGGCGCTTGGGTAAAGCTTAAGACAACCTTTAAATTTTGCTGCTGTTGGTATTGTGGATTTTTATAAACAACCAGCACGGTCATGGTTGCTTGCCAATGAGTTGGATCCAGTGTTGTTAATACAGGGGGTTGGGTGGCAACTGCAGTGACTTCGTATGAATTTTTCTGCACGGCTTCCGGTAATTTCGAGTCATTAAGGGCTTTGGTATATGCTATCCAGCCATCAGATGTAAAATATTTGGCAATTTCTTTCTGCTGTTGCAAGTAGTTTTTAAAGTCAAAAGTATACGTTGCTATAATGGCTTCATTTGCCCAGACTGCCAATTGCGTTCTATCTGGCGCTGCGATTCCTGTATGGGGTGCCAAAAACAATAATAAGCCAGCTGCAATAGTAAACAGTTTAGTCATCGATGTATTCTCAATAGTGGTATGGTTCCAGTTTAGTCCTATTGTGCGGGACTTACCTCAACATTGTGATGAATCATGATACGTGTGTCCATACATCATGAGCCAATTAAAACTGATTGAAAGTTTAATATAAAAAAAACCCCGGTTAAAGTACCGGGGAACATTATGTGTCTGAATTGGATGAAAACAGACACTACCCCGCATAAAGAGGGGAAAGCGGGGCAGAGTATTCGGGGGGGAATACTCACAACTTTAGACACCGGGTTCGCAAGAAAGTTCAATATTTATTCAAAAAAATACAATTACCCACGTCATCGCGTTCGGGATGACGGCTCTCCCAATGCAGGCACCGCACCATATTCAGGAGAGCCCTCGTTGCAATCGGGATGACGGCTCTCAGTTTCGTCATCCTGAACGTAGTGAAGGATCTTCCAACGCAAGCACCGCACCATATTCAGGAGATCCCTCACTGAGTTCGGGATGACGTGGGTAGTTACAAAAAAACAAATAAGTAACTTATTGCTTTAATTTGTTCAGGAGCTGCGTAGATTCATATAATCTTATTCATTGCCTCTGATTCAGCAAGTTAAAGCTCCTTGTTGTAATAATATTGGCTTCTGTGTAAAATTTCGGCCCTTTTAAATCATGGATATTAAATCAATGTATTCAAGTAAATTTTTTCAAATGTTCGAGGGGGCATCCAGCACTCCTGCAATTAAAAATGAACTCTTACAACACAGTGATATAGAGCATATATTGTCCCATGCTCAATCAGGTTCTCTAGTGGTTTTAGACATTGATGACACGATAGGGCGAGTACCTCAAGCTATAGGCCTTGATTCCTGGTTTCGTATGAGATTACAACAACACGCTGCAGATGGACACGCTCCATCTCAAGCCCTTCTTTTGACTATCGAGATATACAATTTGGCCCAACTGGCTTCAACAGAGATGGTGCCTGTCGATAAATCCAAAAATGTCGCTGATATTATTGAGCAATTAAAGAAAAATCAGGTAACTGTCATTGGTTTAACTGCTCGAAATCACATCTTGACTGACAAAACACTGTCGTTGCTTGATACTCTAGGGGTGTCTTTTAGCAGTGGAGTTCTAAACGATGCCACATTTACTCTTAATGACAAGCTCGTGGAAATTAAAAACGGAGTCATTTTTGCAAACGGCAATGACAAAGGCCACTGTTTTGAGTATGTGGTAAGTCAAGGCTATTTATTACGAGACATTGGCTCTTTTCATAGCATCGATTTTGTAGATGATAGTGAGCGAAATTGTCACGCCGTGCATGCTGCCTTTGAACGAATGAACATTACTATGAGTCGAGTATGGCATTACCCTTATGCTGAACTGCACTTAACGTTTACAGCGGTTGATCAGAAACGTGCTGATATTCAAGAGCTGCATTTATTAGAAAAACAAGTTTTATTAACTGATGAAGAAGCGGATCAATTACTGTCTGCTCCCTGTTCTTCATTTTAATTGCGAGCACAAAGCCTGGATTGCTGGACCCGTTATCAAGATGTCGATCTCTTAATGGCGAGTACAATCTTATCCATGTTCTTTGTTTTAATTATGAAGCGATCCAGGCAAAACACCGGGGCAGGGAGGCTCTTGGTATAAAATATCACGGTATTGATCCAAAATAGAGATCTTGTCAGATCATTTTGCCTTGGTAAATCGCATGACGTATACAGCTTCGCACCATTTTGTGGTATTTTATTTGAAGTGGGACTTACGAAAATGCTTACTACGAAATGCTTACTAAGCCCTGTCTATAATTAAGGTATATAAGCTATGGTTCGTAACAGCCGTTTTTATTCTGCAAACCCTGATACAGTCGGCCGATTCATTAATCGCTGGGACATCCTGTTACTTATTTTAATCTTTTCCGTTTTGTTCTTTTTAGGCTGGGCTGGATCGCAAATGGCCACCCCGTATCAGTTGGGTGATCAGATCCCTATATCTTTGGCTCCCTCCAATCTTCCTTTTTATGCTTTGCGCACCGTTTTACGCTTATTTATCGCTTTAATTTTTTCCATTATATTTACGTTTATAGTGGGCGCATTGGCCGCTAAAAACCGTCGGGCAGAGCAAGTCATTATTCCTGCGATTGATATCTTGCAATCCATCCCCGTACTCAGTTTTTTATCCATTACGGTTACAGGCTTTATTCATTTGTTTCCCAACAGTTTGTTAGGCCCTGAGTGCGCTTCCATTTTTGCTATATTTTGTGCTCAGGTCTGGAATATGACCTTTGGCTTTTATCAATCATTAAAAACTTTGCCTCATGATTTAAAGGAAGTTTCATCCATGTTCCGGCTTTCGGCATGGCAGCGATTCTGGAAGGTGGAAGTTCCATTTTCCATGTCCGGATTATTATGGAATATGATGATATCGATGTCGGCAAGCTGGTTCTTTGTGGTTTTATCTGAAGCCATTTCTGTAGCCCATCAAAACATTCGATTACCTGGTGTTGGGTCATACATCGCTTTGGCTATTGCTCAGAAAGATTTGCATGCGGTGGGTTATGCGATACTGACGATGATGATCGTTATTTTCTTATACGACCAAATTCTGTTTCGACCTTTAATTGCCTGGTCGGAAAAATTTAAAGTGGAACAATCACCTGATGAATCGGAATATCAATCCTGGCTTATTGACTTGATTCGCGGCAGTCGGTTGATGAAACGATTTACCAAGGGAATTGGGATATTAGTCGGTGGTTTTGTGAACGCCCGATGGTTACGCATCAGTGAACCTAAAGCGGTCAAGGAGATTGATTTTAAACGGCAGAAGCGTCTGGATCGGATATGGAGCGCTCTGGTTCTGTTGTCTATAATCAGCGGCAGTTGGTTGTTATTAAGATTTATTCTTGCTGAACTAAAGGTCAGCGATATTGTGCATGTATTTTTACTTGGAGCGGCTACAGGAACACGAGTTATCGTGTTAATTATATTAAGTTCGTTAATATGGATACCGGTTGGAGTATGGATAGGTTTAAGACCTCGAATAGCTCAAAAGATACAACCTGTAATACAGTTTGTCGCTGCCTTTCCAGCTAATTTATTTTATCCTCTGTTCGTCATCGCCATAGTTGAGTTTCATTTAAGTGTAGAAATATGGGTTACCCCGCTGATGATTTTGGGAACTCAGTGGTATATTTTATTTAATGTTATCGCTGGGGCATCAAGCATTCCAAGGGACTTATATCTTGCTGCGGATAATTTTGGTCTGAAAGGATGGAATTGGTGGAAGCGCCTGGCGTTGCCCGGTATTTTTCCATTTTATATCACGGGCGCAATCACTGCCGCAGGCGGCGCCTGGAACGCCAGTATTGTGGCTGAATGGGTGAGTTGGGGAAACATTACGCTTCAAGCGACTGGATTGGGGGAATACATACAAGCCAGTACAACAGCAGGTGATTTTCCAAAAATTGCTCTGGGGACTGCGATGATGTGTATTTATGTTTTGGCTTTTAATCACCTCATCTGGCGTCCACTCTATCGATTAGCTGAAGAGCGTTTTAATTTTAATTGAGGCACTTATGTCTGAAACCATTATTGCCATAGAAAATCTGAGGAAGTCTTTTAAAAAGGCTTCTTCTCAGGATTTGTTGGTCCTTGAGGACGTTAATTTCAAATTACAGGAAGGTGAAATAGTCGCTTTATTGGGAAAATCCGGTTCGGGAAAGTCGACCTTGTTGCGGATTATTGCCGGATTGGTTGCTCCTTCGAGCGGAACGGTTACTTATAGAGGAAAACCGGTTACCAGGCCTGTGGAAGGAATCGCCATGGTCTTTCAATCTTTTGCCTTGATGCCTTGGCTGAATGTGCTGGAAAATGTTGAACTTGGACTTGAAGCCCAAGGAGTCAGTCGTGATGAGCGCAGACATAGAGCAATCGAAGCCATTGATATCATTGGACTGGACGGCTTTGAATCCGCATTTCCAAAAGAGCTGTCGGGAGGTATGCGACAACGGGTTGGTTTTGCTCGTGCTTTGGTTATTAATCCTGACGTCCTGCTAATGGATGAACCGTTTTCGGCGCTCGATGTTTTAACTGCAGAAAATTTAAAATCCGACTTGCTGGAACTATGGAAAGAAAAGAAAACCAATACTAATGGGATATTATTGGTAACCCATAATATTGAAGAGGCGGCCACTCTTGCTGACCGTATTGTTATTTTTGGAAATGATCCTGGATATATTCGTGCAGAATTACCGGTGACTTTGCCACAACCCAGAGATCCTGAAACGCCAGAATTTCGTGCCTTGGTTGATAAGATTTATACTTTAATGACGACGGGTCCCAAGGAAAAGGCGAAGCGTGCGCAAAGAGAACGTCAGATTGGCTTAGGCTACAGATTACCTGATGTTGAGCCTTCAGAATTATCCGGATTGATTGAAACCATGAAGTCATTCGAGGAGCGCATCGATTTACCTGAGCTTGCTGATGAGCTCATGATGAATATCGATGATCTGTTCCCCATTCTTGAAACTCTGGAAATTCTTGGATTTGCCAAGGTATCAGCCGGAGACATTCAACTGAGTGATTTAGGGAAACAGTTTTCCGAAGCTGATCTGCAGGAGCGTAAGCAGTTATTTGCTCAACGACTATTGGAAAAAGTACCTCTTGCCCGCTACATCCGCAGAGTTTTAGATGAAAAAGTTGGGCATCGTGTATCTGAAGAGCGTTTTTTAAGTAAGCTGGAAGATTATTTGAGCGAGAAGGAAGCGGATCGCGTTTTACGTACCATGATTGACTGGGGGCGCTACGCTGAAATATTTGCCTATGATTTCAATACTGGAATTTTAAGTTTGGAAAATCCGGGTAAGGGTTTATAGGGCGGAGATCGGGTTTATACCTTATCGAGACATGGCGTTACCTTCTTTGTTTGTTTCCCAAATTCAGTAGATCTGATAAGGGAAACAAATGAATTGATTAAGCAGATTTTCGTACCAGATAATCTAATATCTGGATTAAACGTTCCTGGCTACCAGCCATTTGCAGATCGGTTTTATATTTGCTGTTGATTACAAACGCAGGAACAGCATTGATTTGATAACCAGCCATTAAGGTCATGCCATTTTGCACTCGCATATCAATCGTCGGTGAGTTTTCAAAAGCACTTTTGGCAATTTCTCGATCAACACCATGAGCTATAAAAAAATCAATCATGGATTGTTTTGATGCCAAAGGTTTTTTCTCTTCCTGGATGGCTTTGAATAATTGAGGATTCAGTTTGTCTGATAAGGCTAAGGTTTTGGCAGTATAGTATGCTTTTGCATACAATTCCCAATCAGGTTTGAACACTACTGGAACGCGCTCCAGTTGCACATGGCTTCCCAATTTACCTGCCCATTCATTAACTGAAGGATCGATTTTATAGCACCAGGGACAACCGTAACTGAAAAATTCGGTAACTACGGGGACTTTACCTTTATTTGCCGATTGTTGGGGATTGCTAACCAGTTGGTAATCTTTCCCTTCTACAAATTGGGCGGCAAAGGCCATAACAGGTAACAATAATAAAATACTGACTAATTTTTTTAACATGTTTTATTCCTTAATATAAACCTTCGATATAATGGGCTACTGCTTCCATATCATCCTGAGTCATCCTGCCGCTGATATCCTGCATGATATGGTTTAGGTCATTTGTTCGTTTACCGTCTTTAAATGCCTGCAACTGCATGACAGTGTACTGTGCTTTTTGGCCTGAAAGAACAGGAAAACCTGCCTGGGCGTTACCTGTTCCTTTGGGACCATGGCAGGCAATACACGCAGTGATGTGTTTATTAAAATCACCACCTCTATAAAGTTGCTCGCCTCTTCGAAGGTATTTTTTGGGTGTAAAGCCTTCAGCGAGTGGCATTTTAGCATAGAATGATGCCAAGTCATTCATATCTTGTTCATTAAGATGGGCTATCATCGCAGTCATTGTCGGGGCGATACGCACTTTGCCTTCTTTCATATCCTTTAATTGTTTGACCAGGTATTGTTGGTGTTGACCTGCAAGATTAGGCCATTCTGGAGAAGGACTAATGCCTTGTTGACCGTGACAGGCAGCACACACTTGAGCCAAATCTTGCCCTTTGGAGGGATTTTCCTGCGCGTGTATAACTAATGGAAAGCACAAGATGAGAGAGAGTGCTAATTTTTTCATCGTTATCTCATAATAAATTGGTAATTTAATGGTACACTGCTTAGGTCAAAATCCCAAAATGAAATTATATTCCATGTTAGCAAATTTATATTCTAAAGCAGTATTTTTAAAAAGTGCAGCCCGAGTTGACCAATTACCTGAGGATACAGGCTATGAAGTGGCTTTTGCAGGCCGATCAAATGCCGGTAAATCCAGTGCTTTAAACTGTTTAACCGGTATAAAAAGCCTTGCCAGGACGAGTAAAACACCAGGCCGCACCCAATTAATCAATTTGTTTTCTTTGGACGAACAACGTCGATTGGTTGACTTGCCAGGTTATGGATATGCAAAAGTAGCGCTGCAAGTGAAATTGGAGTGGCAGAAAAATCTGGCGCATTACCTTGAGGTACGAGAAAGCCTGAAAGGGCTGATTCTGTTAATGGATGTACGCCACCCATTAAAGGATTTGGATCAAATGATGGTGGATTGGGCTTTGAATCGACAGCTTCCGGTGCATATTTTATTGACTAAATCGGATAAATTAAGTCGCAGCGAAGTAAAAAATACAGTGCTTAAAGTACGTAAGCACTATGATTTGGCAGATCATTTGATTTCAGTGCAATCGTTTTCATCGCTTAAAAAAGACGGTATTGATGAGTTGGTTGAACTATTAAACTCATGGTTTGCATTGGATTAGGCCTTGCTTCAATGAGTCAGACTCGAATTAAAAAAATTGGGTCAAGGCGGTAGTCCAGCCGTGGCTTATGATCTTGTTAGCTGGATCCCCGGATTGATGAGTAATTTCTATTTAGAAATCATTCATCCGTCCGCTAAATCGTGTCAACTAAAATTTAAGGCTCATTGTAAGCCCTGAGTTCAGGATTACAGGGTCTAACTTAACTCAGGGACGTTTAGTTAAATTCCTGCTAAGGGGTAAATCCTCGAACGCAGCGAAAATGTAATGGATTATTCCTATCGGCGCCGGCTGTACCACCTCCACCGAATTCTTGATAGTAACCAAGAAAGAGGCTTAAGACTGTTGAAGACCAATAGGCAATATTTGAGAAGCCACCAATGGCAACTTTATTTGTATACAAACAATTAAGCTGAGTTAACGCTGGTAAAAACCAATCGTTATAACAGGCGTTACCGATTTGACACGGGGAATTTCCTGCAGAGTCAACTTCATAGAGGGCGCAAGCTGAAGCTGCAAAGGTGCCAGGAGCACTCGGAACATTTGCTACAATCTGAGCGGTATTTGTTGCACCGTCTGTGTTACTGGTAGCAAAAGCTCCGGCTCCTCCTCCCCATTTAAGAGCTGCGCTATAATCTGCTGCTGTTGTAATAAGATTTTGTAAACCACCACCCAGGCACGCAATTTTTCCCCCACCCGAATTTTGTCCAACAGATGTTGCAAGATAAGTATAACCATTTGATAAAATAGCAGTTCCTCCAGGTGTTGTCAGGTTAACATCAACAATTCCAGCTGCATGGCCAGGCGTCACAGCCGTTACAGTATTGCTGTCTATTATATTGACATTGGTTGCTGCAATTCCGCCCAGAGTAACGGAAGTCGTACCGGCTAAATGATTACCCGATAAAGTTACTTGTGCATTGCCTGATGACGTTCCAGATGAGGGATTGATGCCAGTCAACTCGGGGGGAGCCGTCGTAATGGTTATAGCTGCGGTAAGAGCATTGGTGTTATCCCCTTGAATTAAAAAATTAGTTTGAGCCACGTTGGAGGGGCCAGGGGTAAATGTTAGTGTGCAGCGGCCTCCGGGTGGTAAGTTGGTGCAGTTAGATGCTGTCTGTGTGACTAAACCATTCAGAGCTGTTCCTGAAAAATTGGATGAAACATTGGTGGCTGTTAATGCAAAGGATGTATTATTAATTGTTAATAATTGATCAGGACCATTGCCATAAAGTGTCAATGGAGAACCGGTCACTGTAATTGTCGCAGAGGTTAATGGATCAGTTAAATGAACATCCAATTCAGCGCCTGGTCCTGGTCGTGCGCAGTAGAATGGGTCTGAATCAGAACTAACCTCACTTTCATAGGTAGTTGTTTTGCATACTATTGGGCCATTCAAAATCATAGGGGAAGGTGCTGAGGCCAGCGCGATACCATTAATGGTTAAATTCAGTATGCACGATTTTTGAGGCGCGAGTATAAATGGATTAGCACATACCCCCACCCCAACAGTGGATTGACTGACTGCTGTTATTGGTTTAATTGTCAAAGTTCTTGTTAATTTTGTGTTGTTAGTTACCCTATACTGCACCTGCGCAATATCATTGCTCGGCAGTGATATATGTGTTGTAGTCAACGGGCTTATAATAAACAAGGGTTTGCCCGCATGGGCGAGAATTAGAATTATATTCAATAAAACGGCTAATATTAGTCGCTGTGTAAATTTATTGCGAAGGTAAATAATCATGCTCCCATCCTTAGGTTATAAAACTTAGGCTAAATTGTAATTCATTGGTATAGAGGTGATTGCATCTATATCGTGATGCCTTGTTATTTATTGAACAAGCTATTTGTTTAAATGAACTGTTTCTGTAATTAACCGCGTCAGAAACATTTTAGCGATGCATGTGACTTGCGCCTTGTTCCACATGAAATGTACATTTTAAATATCAATTAATTCATTGATATTATCCATATGATAGACGCCAAGTTTACACATATCTTTCAAAAAGTTACAACTAAATTAAGTCGTTTTTTTGAGGGATTACTTAATTAAAATTTGTCGTATTCAGAGAGGTCTTTCATCAGTTCTTCAACAACATGTGGGTTGGATAAAGTCGATAAATCACCTAACTCGGAAATACTCTCTACTTCATGGCCCGCTATTTTGCGTAAAATCCGTCGCATTATTTTACCCGAACGGGTTTTGGGTAAATCAGTTGCAAAATAAAGTTCATCTGGCTTGGCTATAGCGCTAATTTCTTCCTTAACTTGCTCTATTAAAGCTTCTTTTAATTGATCGCTGCCAACATAACCCTGCTTTAAAATGACAAAGGCGAAAATCCCTTGTCCTTTTATTTCATGGGGAATGCCTACTACACCAGCCTCCGCTACACTGGGATGGCTGACTAGAGCACTTTCAATTTCTGCGGTACCCAGACGATGACCTGAAACATTCAAGACATCATCAATGCGTCCAGTAATCCAGTAATCCCCATCTTTATCCCTTTTAGCCCCATCACCGGTGATATAATATCCGTTCATCAAATAGGTTGTACGATACCGTTGATGATCTCCTGCGATTGTTCTTGCGATTGAAGGCCAAGGATATTTAATCGCTAAGGAACCTTCTCCTGCTCCATGAATTTCAAGCCCTTGTTCATTTAACAGTATTGGAACAATGCCTGGAATAGGATGACTGGCTGATCCGGGTTTAATTAAAGGGGTATCATGCCTTGGACTAATCATGATGGCTCCAGTTTCAGTTTGCCACCAGGTATCAACAACCGGACATTTTCCTTGCCCTACTTTTTGATGATACCAGTTCCACGCTTCCGGATTAATCGGTTCACCAACAGTTCCTAACAGGCGAAGTGATGCTCTGGAACTTGTATTTAACCACTCGTCACCGGCACGCATTAATGAACGAATGGCCGTAGGTGCAGTATAAAATACATTGACCTGATATTTATCAATAATGTGCCAGTTTCTTGCCGGATTAGGCCAGGTAGGTACCCCTTCATACATCAGGGTAGTAATTCCGTTGCATAGAGGACCGTAGACTACATAGCTATGACCAGTAATCCAGCCTACATCTGCAGTACACCAAAATACTTCATTTTTTTGGCAATTAAAAATCAATTGATGTGTATACGCTGCCTGTACCAGATAGCCGCCAGTCGTGTGAACTACACCCTTAGGCTGTCCCGTACTTCCCGAAGTATATAAAATAAACAGAGGATCTTCTGCATCCATGGGTTCAGGTATGCAGTGGGCAGAAACTTCGTGCTTGCACTCATGCCACCAATGATCGGTTTTGGCATTGAATGAAACAGGGGAATGGTCTTTTTTAATAATTAAAGTGTGCAGGTTCAGATTGATACCGGCTTCATCCGCCTGTTCTTTCAAATTGACGCTCTTCCCACCGCGTTTAAAACCGTCCGCAGTGATCAAGCATTTACACTCTGAAGCGATTAAACGCTGTCTTAAGGCATGAGCTGAAAACCCTGCAAAAACTACTGTATGGATTGCACCTATTCGCGCACAAGCCAGCATGGCAATCGCTGCCTCTGGTATCATCGGCAAATAAATGGCAACTTTATCTCCTTTTTTAATATTCAAAGACTTCAGCACATTACTCATTCGACACACTTCCTCATGCAATTGTGCGAAAGTCAGAGTACTCTGTTCTTGTTTGGTATCTCCTTCCCAAATAATGGCTGGATGGTTGGCTCCGTGGGGTAAATGCCTGTCAAGGCAATTGGCGCTGACATTTAATTGGCCGCCATTGAACCAGGAGACATCACCGTCTTTAAATCCACCTTCAAGAACAGTATCCCAGGGACGAATCCAATCAAGAGTTTGGCTGGCGATCTCAGACCAAAATTCAGTTAATGATTCCAGCGTGTTGCTTAGTTTTGGGTGCGATAAATGAATTGAGCTCATTTTAAACCTCTTCCCCTTTGGCAATCAGTTTGATAATTGCTGAAAAGTCAAGCTCACCAAGACCTTGATCAATAAAGTATTGATAGAGTTTGGTAACATGGGCTCCCAATGGAGTTTTAACATGGGCTGACTGCGCAGTTGCCTGACTTAATTTTAAATCTTTTAACATCATGGCTGCAGCGAAACCGGGTTTGTACTCATTATTGGCGGGAACATGTTCCAATACTCCTGGAACAGGAACATACTTGGTCATTGCCCAACATTGTCCTGATGAGTTACTGACAACTTCAAACAATTTTTCAGCGGTTAATCCCAGTTGATCTGCCAAAATAAACGCTTCAGAAACAGCGACCATTGAAATACCAAGAATCATGTTATTGCATATTTTCGCTGCCTGACCACTACCAGGACCACCAGTATGAATCATTTTTGGTCCCATATTGGCAAGAATAGGGCGCGCGGCATTGAATGCGTCAAGATCACCACCCACCATGAAGGTCAATGTTCCGGCAGCTGCTCCAGCTACACCTCCTGAAACGGGTGCGTCAACAGAACGCAGATGACGTTCTTTTGCCAGCTGATGGAACTCGCGTGAAGAATTTACATCAATAGTAGAGCAATCAACGAACAAAGTATCCGAATTGGCCTTGTTGAATAATCCATCAATACCCTTGCATACTTGTAACACTTGTTCTCCAGTTTGCAGCATGGTAATCAAGACATCCTGATTGTTAGCTACTTCTTGCAGGCTGCTTGAAACCAGGCCCCCAGATTCCGCAAAATGAGTTCGGGCTGACTCTTGCAAGTCAAAACCTGACACCTTATGACCCGCTTTAATCAGATTAATAGCCATAGGCAAACCCATATGCCCCAATCCTATAAATCCTATTCTAGCCATTGATAACTCCATAATAATTGATTGTGATCCCTTGTCTCAGCTGATATTAATGAGTAGGCATAGCAAAAGCGCTTCCTTTTAATTGGGTGACGGGCCATTTACTGGTCACTGTTTTACGCCGCGTATAGAAATGGATGCTCTCTTCTCCATGCATGTTGGTATCTCCAAACGAGGAGCGTTTCCAGCCTCCAAAAGGATGATTGGCAATGGGTACTGGGATAGGAATATTTACTCCTATCATGCCTACTTGTACTTTTTGACTGTATTCACGAGCGGTAAATCCATCGCGAGTAAAAATGGCAGTACCATTACCGTATTGATGTCTGTTTACCAGAGCGAGGGCTTCTTCAAAATGATTCACCCGGACTATAACGAGCACTGGTCCAAAAATTTCATTTTGATATACCGACATGGGTTCAGTAACCTGATCAAAAAGGCAGGGGCCGATAAAGAATCCTTGAGGATATTGTGGGTGTTTGAACGAACGGCCATCAATAATTAATTGGGCACCCTCACTGATTCCTTTGTCAATTGCAGCCAGAACTTTTTGGCGATGAGCACTACTGATCAATGGCCCCATGTCGGTGCCAGCAACATCTCCGGCATCAATGTTCATCGCTCGTATTTGTGGCGCCATTTTGGCAATTAAATCATCAGCGGTTTTATCGCCCACAACAACTGCCACTGATAAAGCCATGCATCGTTCGCCAGCAGAACCATATGCCGCACCCACAATGGCACTGGCCGCTTGATCCAAATCAGCATCAGGCATGACCACGCAGTGATTTTTTGCACCGCCAAAAGTATGAGCCCGTTTTCCATATGCTGTAGCAGTAGTATAAATGGACTGCGCAACGGGGGTGGATGCTACTGCAGTAAATGCAGCTATATCAGGATGAGCCAATAAATGGTCGACGGTTACTTTATTACCTTGTAAACAATTGACTACTCCAGGAGGTAAACCGGCATCATTTAATAGCTCCATTAAGCGTATTGGAGCAGAAGGATCTTGTTCAGAAGGTTTTAAAATAAAGGTATTGCCACAGGCAATAGCAGGGATCATCATCCAGATGGGTACCATTACCGGAAAATTAAAGGGAGATACTCCTGCGCATACTCCCAGTGGTTGCCTGAAGGTAAGGCAGTCGATATGGCTGGCTACATCTGCAGAGAAATCTCCTTTAAGCTGGTTGACCAAACCGCAATGTAATTCGACTACTTCTATACCGCGTGCAACGGAGCCTTTAGCATCATCCAGGGTTTTTCCATGCTCACGGGTAACAATACGAGCCAGATCCATTTGATGTTTTTCTAATAAATCTCTGAATTTAAACAGGATACGTGCTCTTTTGATTGCCGGGGTTTCCGCCCACTCAAATCCTGCTTCTTTTGCCGTTGCTACTGTTTTGTCACACAAAGTTTTCGAGGCAAAGTGAACTTCACCAATAGTCTCACCCAAGGCTGGATTGAAAATTGGATGGGCTTCAGTATTAGACTCATTGATCAGTTGGCCACCTATAAAATGCGGTACGTTATATCCCATTGTTAAACTCCTTTTTTATGATGTGTAATAAGCACCGTGTGCAGGTGCTTAAGTGAATCGCATGGTATATTGCTGGATTCGTTTAAACTGATGCGTTATTGAACTGTTTTAGCTGGTATCGAAACATCATCAAATTGCAAACGAGCCGTCAAATTAAAAACACAGCAGTAAGCGTTTATTCAGTTATTTTTTTCAAGGTTACCTGATATTGACGTCTGGTTTTGTTATTTTGCGAACCGAGTGTTTCCACTACTTCGAAATGCAGAGGATTCCCTGCATTTTCCAGAGCATTTTGTACGGCGTCATCAATACCTGCCTCAGAAAACCCTACAAAATCTTCTATACTTTTCATAGACATCCTTTTATTATTTATCCAAAAAAATATAGTTTAGCATGAAGTAAAACTATTAAGGTACTCAACTTCCTGATATCTTAACTGAGAAAATAATTTTAATGACGAAGCATATGATTGTTTCGTTGGATTATTTGTACAATAATGAAAATAAAAAGCAGTAAGGGAATAAGCTATGGGAAAAGGTATAATTTTACGTGTTTTGGAAGGTACTGTAATATCGCCTGAGTTATCTCGTACATTAGATACTCTCATACCCAATTATCAAATTGAATATTTTCAGGAAAAACCTAATTACAGGCGTAGCTATGAACGACGCATAAACAGTCTTCATGATGCATTTTTATTTATGCTTGATGCATATCCCCTGGATCCCAAGTTTACTGCCTTAAAAGCTGAAACGCTAAAAAATTATGCTGAAGAATTTAAAAACGCCTGTGATTTAGCAAAAGATTCTGTTGAAGAGTTACAAACGGAACTGGAGGCATACACAGCCAAACTGGTAGAAGTAATATCTACATCCTGGGATTGGCCGAAAGGCACTGCTTTTCACGAGAGTGTTGCCTGTTTGAATGAAGCAGAGCAGTATGTATTAATGAGTCGAGGTCGTCCTGATTTGGCTACATTAATGCCCATGCAAACGGAGCATGGAACAGAGTATGTTTTACAATATGATGAGTCACTACCTCCTTATACTGATGAATTTATAGCCGAATTAAATGAAATCAAATCAAGAAAATATCCAAAAACACCGGTCTGGTTTAAGAATACTGAAGAATTTCAAAAGGAGTACTTTACTAATCTGGATTTAAAGCCGCTAAATGCGACCTCGATCATCCAGGACATCAATTCTTTTTTGGACAGCTGGATTGAGATAAAAAGATCATCACTCAATATTGCTGCGGAATTAGAACAAATTCATAAGGATATTCAGCCTTATCCCACCTGGTATAAGGATAAAACTGATGATTCTCGAGCTAAGGGCTTTAGTAAGGCTCAGAAAGCAATGATCAAGGTTTTGGCTGCAGAACCTGACAAATTTGATGCGAATTTAACTAAATTTAGAGAATTTATAATAGCAAAGAAAGACAGTATTGCATTCAGGAATTCTCTTGATAATTTATCCAGTATTCCCTTGTGGTATTGGTCTCTTTCGAAGGTGCAGCAGAGCTTTTTAGCACATGCTCTGCAACAGACGGATCGTGTTGAAGATGCCGTGACCTTTTTATCTAGTCGTCACAGGACCTTGCCTATTCCAGCAAACTATGCAGCCCATAGTTTATTAAAAATTAATCCTGAAGTGGTTCAATCGGATCACACCTATGAGGTTAAGCATCTCTATGGAAAACGCTTTAGATCCAGTCATGTAGCAAGTCGTGATGTTTTAGAGTCTCCCGAGTCTGTTCAACAGCGCCATAGCGATTCTAATTTTGCCAAAGTTACGGAACACGCAAAACCTGGGCAGATGTGTTTATTTCAGACGCTAATCAGTCCAATCCATGCAGTTGATTATCTCCCTTCACTGGTTTCGGAGAGTTTGCCTGTTCCACCTGATCTGGAATTATTCAAAATCGCGCGTTCGACTGTTCAACGAAGTGGGAAGACTGCTTCTGTTTTACAACACAATCATCCTTTTAACTATGCAAAATATATTTACTATACCGCATCAGATGATGCGAATAGTCTCTATTTATTGATGATTGCACGGACTTATGTGGCCAATAATCCAGGATTAGAGGAGTTTTTAGAAGAATATCAACAAGTCCTGGGGTCCCCTCTTGGCTCAGCGACTTTTTGGGATTATGAGGGAAGAGAGCTGTTTTTAACTTCTTTAGAGCAACTGATTACCCTTACTATAGACGGTCATAGCTATGGTTCCTGTGTGAGCGGCAAAGATAGAAAAGCCATAGAGTTAATGCATACTGATGCCATGATTTTATATAAAGACAAATATGGAGTTTGGCCTAAGTTTGGCGTACCAAGCGATAAAATGGAGCGTATTAATTTTGTAAATCTATTCGCCGATATCTATATGTCTCGACATCAACATGAGCATGCAGGACAAAACGCTCCAGGATCTGATGGTATAAAAACCCCGGATATGTATTTGCCCGCTGATATTATTGAGGCAATTAATGCTCGTTTAGGTACCAGAAATGGTGTGAAATATGATGACTTGATGGCTACAGGCAACGAAGTTAAAAATATCAGTAAAAATCTGAAGTCCTATTTTGTATCGGACAATGAGTTGTTGTGTAAATTAACGGCCAGACAATTAGGCGAGGAAGTGTGTACTAAACTTTATGATGCTTTAAGCCCCTTGATAGCAGAGGAAAGTCGATTCTGTAAACCCAAAGATTGGGGATTGGGGTTGTTTGATAAGAAAAAATCCACTTCGTCACCCGCTGGGATCACCAAAATTCGCAATTTGATGCAAGATAAAAATGCAGGTAATGATAATATATTGCGACTGGAAAAAATATTTTTAGAAGTTTTAAATCGACCCGTATCGAATTCAACACGAACAAAAGAAACGAATTCAGTATATGATCGGATCCGCAATATATTGGCATCAGTTTTTGCCGTTGGTGATGAAAGCCTTGACGTTCTTGCTGATGCGGCAATAGCTGAGTGGACTGAGTTGTTTGAGGCTTCCAAACGAGCGAACAGCAGTGCCGTAGCATATTAATCACAGGCTGTTGGCTGTATAAACCCATAACCTAGATGCATTTGTTCCAGGGTCTTTTGATTGATGAGAGAATCAGATCATTCAAAAGCCCTATGGAGTGTGTCCTGGTTTTAACTAACTTGTTGTCGAAGGTGTCGCTTGTTACAGCAGATGCTCCAGTCCATATATCAAGGTATTTAGTCCTCTTACCTTTTGGCAAGCAAGCAGTACCCCTGGCATAAAGCAGCGACGGTCAATGCTGTCGTGAGTGATGGATAGTGTTTCTCCGAGGTTACCGAAAAGAACTTCCTGACGAGCGAGTACCCCTGGCAGACGTAAGGAATGTATGTTGATGTCATGGTGAGAGCCACCCCGGGCACCCGGTATTAATTCTTTTAATTCCAGTGTATTTTTTTTATTTTTCCTTGCTGCAGCAATCATTTCCGCTGTTTTTAATGCCGTTCCTGATGGGGCATCCAGCTTTTGCTGATGATGCATTTCAATAATTTCCACTTCAGATAAATATTCTGAAGCTTTAGCAGCAAAAGTCATCATTAAAACTGCGCCAATTGAAAAATTGGGGACAATAATTCCGCCCAGCTGTCGCGATTCACAGGCTGCAGCTAATTCCTTGATTTGGCTGGAAATTAACCCGGATGTACCAATCACAGGACTAGCGCCATGTTGGATAATGGTTTGAGCATTATCATAGACGCAATCTGCTCGGGTTAAGTCAACGACGATTTGAGCGTTAGTGTTTTTTATGGCTTGACTGAGATTATCTTGCTTTGTTAGCTGGGCTACTAATTCAAAAGCAGGGTGTTTAGCCAAAGTTTCACAGGCAAGGGAGCCCATTTTACCTTTTGCACCATTAACAATAACGCGAGTTAACATGAGTTCTCCAACTGGTATGATTTAAAATTTGGTTATGGATTATTCTTCTATTTTTTGTTTGGGTGCCGTTTTGACAGGGTGAACGGTACGCCAGGCCCAAATCGCTGCGAAGGGCCATCCAATGACTGTAGCCTGCATAATTAACGCGACAATAGCGCCTCCGGGATTATCATGAAGCAGAAGAACAAGCCACGGAAATAAAATAGCCAGAATTGACATAATTATTCGTTTCATTATGAATCTACCCATTATTAAATATTTAATTATAGGCTTATCTTAATGCATTTTTCTAACCGGATACAAATTAAAGAGTTTGTTTGCCTTGATTTTAGCGATGTGAATTGCTCCAGAGTACTTGCAAACAACCGATAAACATTGTACATTGTGCGCTCATTTCTAAAGTGAATAACCGTATTATTCCATTTTCTAATTTCGGACATGAAAACCAACAGTGCACGGTCATCAATAGACCTTATCCAATCAAATAATTTGGGTTCTTTTCACCCTATAATACTTTCTACAACAAAGGTACCATAATGAGAAAACAGGAGCTGCATCCACGCACCGCTGTAATCAATAAATCCCAGAAAAATCAATCCAAAAGGGCTCGATCTGAAGCATTGGTTTGGCTGGCTGCTAATTTCCCCAGTGCATTTGATAATTCAATACGAATTCGCCCCTTGAAAACGGGGATAATGGATGACATTTTGCAGTATGCAGACAAAGCTGCAGAAGCAGGTATTTCTAAAAGTAAATTAAGAGAAGCCGTTGTAGTGTTTACACGTCGTCTTGACTACCTGGCATGCCTGAAGGCTCGCGAAAAACGAATTGACTTGCTAGGTAATACAGTCAGTGATGTTTCTGAAGAAGAGGCAGATCATGCTGCAGCCAAGATTAAAAAGAGAGTAGAAAAAAGCGTTCGAAACGCGCGCAAAATCGTCGCAAGCAAAACCGCATCACAACCAGCCAGTGCAACGCATCAACATACCATGGGGTATAACAAGCCTGTCAGTCATACATCTTCAGCCTCCAGTGAAGATTATCTGCCTACTTATCCAGTCAGAGCTCCTGCATTTAGTAGCCAGCACGCTGCAGCTCAACCGGTTAGGACTGCTTCTGTCGTGGTGAAGCACAAAACCACAAGGCAATATGATCCTGATGCAGTGGCTCGTCTGAAAGAAAAATTGGGATTATCTCGTAATGCAGAAGTTAAAAAAGAGACAGTCGAATAAATGAATATTCGAACTTTATTTTTAAGTTTATTATTCGTTCACACCGCCTGCGCTTCCCCCAAATTTGTTGCATCAGCTCCCTTGTTTCGTGGTACTTATGAATTTAATGGGGCTGAATTATGCGCCACTGCCAAACAAACCTTAGCCTATTTGAATAAAGGTACCAGTTATGATCCACAGGTGATTCATGGTGGTAAGGTGGTCACTGTTTCATTAAAACGTGTTAAAGCTACTTTAATTTTTATTTGCCAAAATCAGGAGCGGTTAAACGACCCGGATTTTGTTAAGCAGCATTTTGATTTTATTCGTTGGTATCCTGATAAAATTCAAGCAAATAAAATAGCAACGAATAAACCCTTGTTAAAAAATCTGCCTAATGATCGCATATTAATGACCAAATATTATGTTCATCTAGCTAAGGCCAGTTCAATAAAAACGCCCAGGATGCCTTATGCTCTTTACGGCTTGCCAGCTGATGAACGCGGTTTAACAATTGAAGAAGCAGAATTAAAACCCGAATTAATTCGTTTAAAGTATGGTAAGCAAGCTATTTTAGCCGGTGCGCTTAAAAATAAACCTGTTCCAGTATTGGCTTACTTAAGTCGGGAAGACTTGGAGGCCGCTTTGTTGCAAGGTACGGTTGTCGCTGATTTTGGTACTCATGAACATAAAATTTTTAATGTCCACAGAACAAATAATATCGCATATGATCGGACTAAAGCACCTTATCAACAGGAGCGATATTGGTATTTTAAGCAAGTGGATGGAATCAAAGGTTATGGTAAAGACGCGGATCATAAAATCACTGTCAATCCCAAAGTTACCTTTGCCGCTGACTTGCAGGAGTTTGGTCTGGGGAAAGTTCTAATGATTCAGTATCGAGAACAATCCGGAAAACTGATTTCAAGGGCAGGAATATTGGCTGATACAGGAGGCGCGTTCGCTGATAATTTATATCAAGTTGATTACCTTGCAGGACGCTACCCGGGTAAAGATGCTTTTTACCAAAATACACGACATTTGCCTGATTACGTAGATGCCTATTTCATGATTTTAAAAGATGACCAATCTCATTAAGTATTAGGGCCTGTTGATCTTTTATCTATTTTTCCCTACTTAAGCATGAGGACTAGCTGAATTTGAAGCTTCATCTCGTGCTTCAGGCTTTTGTGACTCTTTTATGTCACGTTTCATATTGAGTAACTGATTTTTAATTGCTTGTTCATGTTCCTTACATTGTGTCGGACCAGGATTGGCATCCCTATCGAAGTCTTTTTTTAAATCCGCTCTGGAGTTGATATTGTAAGATACATCAACAACATTATTGGTTTTCATCGAAAGCGTTTCAGTAAAGTTAAGGGCATTTTCTACGAACTGCGCTGCTTTCAATTGTCCATCGGCGTCATTAGTGAATGCACCAGATCGTTTTTCACCGAAATTAGGATCGTAGTAGGTCAATTTGAACTGCCCACCTTCCATATGGGTAATTCTCATGCCTGTAGTATGGCCGGTTTTTTCTTCTTTACAGCGCATAAAGAACTGGATGCGATCTTTTTCAGGGTTTTCTACGATATCTTTAACGATGCTTTGAGCAATCTCTGATTTTTTTTCTTCAGTATAAGGTTTACTTTTTCTGTCAAAAGCCTCGTTATGTCTGCTTTTTACTTCTTGATTTCTTTGTAGAAAAGCGATTTGGCGCACCATGGGCATATCGCTGTAGTCCACGCCGCTGTTTACTTCCTTGCGTAAGTTGTTGTGGAATTTATCTGTAACCAGCCAGGTACCTGTTAATCCCATGCATTCGCCAGAGGGATCGAGTAGGTTACTTTTTTTGGCGAAGGCTGTTTGAGAAAAATGGATGAAGTTAATGGATATAAAATTAAGAATACGAGCAAAAATGTTATAGGTACCATGTTTTGATGTATCCAGTGCTTTTATATAATTATTCTGTGTATCTTTATCTAAAGAAAATAGGGTTTCGCTCATGAAGTCTTTGTGAGCTTCGCTTAATTTGACGTAATCAAATGCGCTAACATTTTTTAAAAATTCGGTTACAGCTTCTGGTTGCTTTTTCTTAAGAATAATAATTTCTTCAGCAATTGTTCTATATTGTTCTTTACTCACCCCTAACCAGGCCGATTTATCCTGATACCTGAAGAGTAGCGAGGACTTGTCTATAGTGTTTCCCATGATGTGTGCTTTAAATGGCTAATAAATCAAGTATAGCTAATAAACGGTGATTTGTTTAAGTTTTGATCTAAAACGTGGTTGTACTGAGGTATGTGAGTTCGCAGCCAATTTTCAGACAGAACGTTTATCACCAATTTATTGTTTCAGTGGACGCTGAGTGTAGTGTCATCTCTTTTTTCTCACGTCTCTTGAATTGTTTTTGTTATTTATGAGGGGCTTACTTAAATTCACCTGTTAATAATGCGACCATTACTCGATTCCGTGCATAAAGCCCGGAGCTTAGGCGAAGGAAGTAATGGTCAACAGACTCTAAAGTTCAACTGAAATTATTTCCATACAGTTAGTGCCACCTGGTGTTCCAATCGTTCTGCCTCGAGTGAATAAAACATAACCATTTTTATTAATGAGTTGCGAATTGACTAATTCCTGAATGATTTCTTGACTGAGATTTTGGTGATCCAGATTATGGTAGTCAAGATAAATGGGATATACATTATTAACCAAACACAAACGTCCTACGGTTCGCTTATTGGCAGATACAGCAATAATAGGGACGGTACTGTGTTGCCTCGAGATCCAAAGCGCTGTATCACCGGATTCGGTCAGAGTAATGATTGCCTGGATTGGAAAATGATTGGCTGCGTGCATGGTGGCCATGGCTATTGCTTGATCTGCACGTTGATAATGGCATGACTCAGGATCGGCATGATAAAAAAAGCTGGCGTGCTTTTCTGCGCTTAAGCAAATTTTATTGACCATGGAAATTACTTTTATCGGAAATTGACCGCTTGCTGTTTCGGCAGAGAGCATGACAGCATCGGTTCCATCCAATATCGCATTGGCTACATCGGATACTTCGGCTCGAGTTGGTTGAGGATTGCTAATCATTGATTCCATCATCTGAGTTGCAGTGATGACAACTTTATCTAAAAGACGGGTTTGCTCAATAATGTGTTTTTGTATGGCTGGAACTTCTGCTGCACCAACTTCAACTCCCAGGTCGCCTCTGGCTACCATTATGGCATCAGCTTCCTGAATAATGTCGGTTAAGTGATCCAGCGCTTCAGTTCGTTCAATCTTGGCAATTATAGGGGTGATTTTGGCGCCAAATTCAGTCATTAATGCCCGTGCATTACGAATATCCTGGGCATCCTTTACAAAGGACAAGCTAATATAATCCACCTCGGCTTGAATTGCAGTGCGCAAATCGTTGATGTCCTTTTCCGTCAGGGTTCTTGCTGCCAGTCCGCCTCCTTTCCTGTTTAATCCTTTCAGATCAGTGAGTACGCCACCTTCAATGACATGGCAATGAATTTTGGAGCCAGCAATGTCCGTCACTTCCAATTCAATCAATCCGTCATTGAGTAACAGATGATCCCCGGCATCCAGTTCATCGGCCAGATTGGGATAAGCTACGGAGACTCCCTGATGATCCCCCAGTTCACCTTTGGATTGACAATCCAGAATGAAATTCTGGCCATCAACCAAGGTAATGGATTTGTCTTTAAAACGTCCAATTCGAATTTTCGGACCTTGTAAATCCGCCATAATGGCTACGGGATGATTTATTTCCTGGGCAATTTTTCGCACGAGAGCTATAAGTTCAATGGCTGAGGCATCAGCATGAGAAAAATTAATACGCACCACATCGACTCCGGCACCAAGCATTGCACGCAAGGTGACCGGATCTTTACTGGCTGGGCCAAGGGTCGCTACAATTTTAGTCCGTCTTAACATCTTTAGCCCGCTCCTGCAAAATGGCTACTGCTGGCAGAGTTTTTCCTTCCAGACACTCAAGAAATGCTCCACCTCCAGTGGAAATATAGGAAATTTGATTATTCAAATCATAGAGATCTACTGCAGCTAAAGTATCGCCTCCACCTGCAATGGAAAATGCATCACTTGACGCAATCGCAATGGCAAGTGCTCGGGTTCCATAAGCAAATTGGGCAAACTCAAACACACCAACCGGACCATTCCAGATGATGGTTTTAGCTTCATCAATGATGTCGACGTAGTCGCTAACCGTTATTGGACCAATGTCAAGAATCATGTCATCGGCGGCCACATTAGCCAAGGTTTTATTAAAGGCAGGGCAGGATTCACTGAATGATTTGCCTACTACTACATCACTAGGCAAGGGGATTTTGCAGCCTTTTTCTTCAGCCAGTTTAAGGATCAGACGTGCTTCATCCAGAAGATCTGGTTCATACAAAGAAACACCAATTTCAAATCCTTGTGCCTTTAAGAAGGTATTGGCTATTCCACCGCCAGGAATTAGATAATCCACCATGCCTACCAGTTGTTTCAGTAAACTCAGCTTGGAAGAGACTTTTGCGCCTCCCACTATGGCTACAATGGGTTTTTTAGGATTTTTGAGCACCAGCTGCAACGCTTCAAGCTCACGCACCAGCAATGGGCCTGCAGCCGCTACCGGAGCGTATTGTGCTACGCCATAAGTAGATGCTTGCGCTCTATGCGCAGTTCCAAACGCATCCATCACAAAAACATCACACAGATTCGCTAATTTTTTAGCCAGGTTCTCATCATTGGTTTTTTCACCAGGATTAAACCGTACATTTTCACAAATGACTAATTCACCTGGTGCAATCTCAATTCCGTCAAGATAATCACTGACAAATCGTACAGGATAATTGAGATTTTGTTTTAAATAATCAGCAACCGGCTGCAATGAGAAGCGCTTTTCATAGCGACCTTCTTCCGGCCGACCAAGATGGGAAAGTACCATCACTGCTGCGCCTGCATCCAGGGCAGTTTTCAATGTTGGCAGTGCTGCCCGTAATCTTTGGTCACTGGTTATTATCCCATCTTTAATCGGCACATTCAGATCTTCACGAATTAAAACCCGTTTACCAGCCAGGTCTATATCGCTCATTTTTATCAGATTCATGCGTTATCCTTTAACAATTCATCATTTGGTGTGCTGTATCGATCATACGATTGGAGAATCCCCACTCATTATCATACCAGGCAACTACTTTTACCAGATTACCCAATACTTTAGTTTGAGTTGCATCAAAAATAGATGATGCGGGATTGTGATTAAAATCGCAAGAAACCAAAGGGTCGTCATTAATGTGTAAAATTCTGCTTTTTGCCTGACGTACAAGGTTGTTCACTTCCTCAACGGTTGTTTCGCGCTTCGCTGTAAAGGTTAAATCAATTACGGAAACGTTAAGCACGGGTACACGCATGGCAAAACCATCGAGTTTGCCTTCAAGTTCAGGTAAAACAAGACCTACTGCTGCTGCGGCACCAGTTTTGGTTGGAATAATCGATTGAGTTGCTGAGCGTGCGCGCCGTAAATCTTTATGGCTGCCATCCAGGAGCATTTGATCTTTAGTGTAGGCATGAACGGTATTGAGCAAGCCGTGTTCTATACCCAGTCCATCATTCAATGGTTTGACTACTGGAGCCAGGCAGTTTGTGGTGCAAGACGCATTGGATACTATTGTGTCGCTTGCTTTGATAATATGATGGTTTACTCCATAAACTACAGTTGCATCAACCCCTTTACCAGGTGCTGAAATTAATACCTTTTTAGCTCCGGCAGTAATATGTTGCATGGCGGCTTCTCTATTGGTAAAGAACCCAGTGCATTCAAAAACGATATCAATATTTAAATCCTTCCAGGGAAGATTTAATGGATTGCGTTCAGCAATGACCTGGATGTTGTGGCCATCGATGATGAGCATATTGTCTTCCACTGATACATCCGAGCCGAAATGTCCATGGGTTGAATCATGACGGGTTAAATGTGCGGTGACATCAATACCCGATAAGTCGTTGATTGCCACGATCTCAAATTCATTTTGTCTGTTGTATTCAAAAATCGATCTTAAAATGCAACGACCAATGCGGCCATAGCCATTAATTGCGACTCGTATTGCCATGCTACTTCTCCGATTTGGGGTGCCCTACTCATATTTGTTTTTGACAAATATATCCTTTTGACGTTTAAAAGGCGCGGGTTACACAAGTGTTTGTTTTGTTAATCTGTCCAATGTATTTAATATCTGATCTACGGTAATTCCCAGGTAGGCATAAGCCTCTGCCGCTGGTGCAGAAACGCCAAAGCTATCCAGGCCTATCACGGCTCCATCCAAACCAACAAATTGATACCAGTACGCAGTACTTGCAGCCTCAATTGCGATACGGATCCGAACATCACCAGGTAATACCTGATTTTTATAAGCAGCATCCTGAGCCAAAAACCGTTCGCCGCACGGCATGGATACTACTCTGACTTTTAGTCTTTTTTCCTTGGCCTGTTCAGCAGCCTGAATGGCCAAATGGACTTCTGATCCGGTTGCTATAAACAGTGCATCAGGCTTTCCATCGCAGTCCTTAATAATGTATCCGCCTTTTTTAATCAATTCGGCAGCCTTCTCACCGTGGGGTAGAGCTGGTAGATTTTGTCGTGAAAGCAGTAAAGATGCCGGTCCATTATGATGCTCTAAAGAGTCTTGCCAGGCAACAGCAGTTTCCATTAAATCTGCTGGACGCCAGACGGTCATGCCTGGAGTCATTCGCAACATTGCGGCATGTTCTACAGGCTGGTGGGTTGGGCCATCTTCACCCAGCCCAATGGAATCGTGGGTGAATACGTAAATCACACGTTGATTCATTAAGGCGCTAAGACGAACTGCATTTCGAGCATAATCAGAAAAGACCAGGAAGGTTCCTCCGTAGGGTATAAAGCCGCCATGAACAGCAAAACCATTCATTATAGCTGCCATTGCAAATTCACGAACCCCATAATAGATATAGTTGCCAGAGTAATCTTTGGTTGTTATCGCCTTACTGCCTGACCAGTCGGTATTATTGGAACCGGTTAGATCTGCTGAGCCACCTAACATTTCGGGTAGCAACGCTGCAAAATATTCAATGCACTGTTGTGAGGCCTTTCTTGTGGCTATGGGCTTTTGATTGGCGCGGCATTGATTAACAAATGCAGCGGAAGCTTCTTGCCAGTCATCGGGCAGATCACCATTAATACGACGTAAAAATTCAGCGTTTTCTTCAGGAAAACATTGCTGATACTCATGCTGGAGCTGCAACCATTGTTGCTCTTCCTTTTCACCTTGTTCTATATGATTCCATTGCTGAGCAATGGCGTCGGGAATGACGAACGGTGCATGCGGCCAGTTAAAATACTGTCTTACATTGATTATGTCATCTGCACTGAGGGGCGAGCCGTGTGATTTTTCACTTCCGGCAACAGAAGAACCAAGTCCAATGATTGTTTTGCACATAATCAGGGTGGGTTGGGTTTTATTTGCTCGGGCTTCAATAATCGCCTGCTCAATGGCATTCATGTCGTGCCCATCAACCGCTTCAATTACTTGCCAGTTATAGGCTCTAAAGCGGGAAGCTGTATCATCAGTAAACCAGGATTCAACCTTGCCATCAATGGAAATTCCATTGTCGTCATAAAATACAATCAGCTTTCCGAGTTCCAGAGTCCCGGCTAACGAACAGGCTTCATGAGAAATACCTTCCATCAAACAGCCGTCACCAACAAAGGTATAGGTATAATGATCAACCAATTCAAAGGGAGCACGATTAAATTGGCTGGCCAGTATTTTTTCAGCCAAGGCCATTCCTACGGAATTAGCCAAACCTTGGCCCAATGGTCCTGTTGTCGTTTCTACTCCTGGGGTATGTCCTTGTTCCGGATGCCCTGGTGTTTTAGAGTGTAATTGACGAAAATTTCTAAGCTCTTCAATGGACAAATTATATCCTGTGAGGTGAAGAAGCGAATAGAGCAGCATGGAACCATGGCCATTGGACAATACGAAACGGTCTCTGTTAAACCATTGCGGATTTTTGGGATTGAATTTTAAGAATTTTTTCCATAAAACAGTTGCTATATCTGCCATCCCTAATGGCATTCCAGGATGTCCCGATTGAGCCTGATTTACGGCATCAACGCTTAATATGCGCACGGCATTAGCTAATTCTTTGGAAAGATTCATGCGAACTCTTAATGCATTTAACTGAGGCGCTATTGTCGCTCAGAAGGCATAAATCAGCAAGAAAACCATTCATTTTTAGTTGCAACTCATGTAAATTTCTTTCTTTAATGTTTTTAAAATTTTACTTATTGTTTATATTTTGGCATAATGCGCCTGTTTTTGTATCCTTTTGGATGAAATGGCGATTTGGCGGTGCAACACCAAATGATTAAAGCCAAAAAGAAACGAATTTGAGATCCAATAGGTTATTGCAGGAAATCATGACCCCAGTTATTGTGCATTTGCAAAGCAGTTTCCCCGATTTGCTTCAAGTTGCAGAGAGTAATTCACTGCAATGGTCTTTTGATGAGCGCATTAAATTGCTTGGGCTCGAATTCTATAAGAAAGTGGTTCTTAATCATCCTCTTCTCAACATGGAATACAGCATCTTATGCCACCAAATCCGACATAATTTTTCTTATCCTGGACACATCAGCCAGGAGCAGGTCATCGAGCAATTAAAAGCCGCTTTAATGCTTGCTCAGTTACTGGAGGAGGTTCATTTACATTATCTTGTTGTCCCGCGTGAAGTATCGAGATTACGGCGTCATCAGCAAGTTTATAAAACCCTGCTCGAGGAACAGGCTGGAATGAAATTTTCTTCCGAGAATTCCATGATAAAACCATGTCAACCTGAATTCTCATTGACTCAATATGTCAGGGATAATACGGCGCAGATCAATTGGTTCAGACTTCTTGTAACCCGTACCAAACGGGTATTAAATTTTTTAGATCTTGTTGGAACGGGTTCCGAAGCATACCGATATTGTGTCGGAATAATGGATTATTACACCAATCCCTTTTTTGACTATCTTGCCTGGAGCTTTTTTATCCCGCGTTTAACGGCCAATCTTTATCTAATGACAAAGCATACCATCTTATGGCCTGACATGGGTGCTAAAGAAAAAATGCTGGGTTGGCATGTTCGTTTCATGGCTCAACTGCAACGCCGTTGGTTTGAATTGGGTAATGATTTGGTGTGGGTTAGTGTGGGGTTACTTAATTGTTTTGTGTTGACCGGTACCTTAGCTCCTTTAGCAATTTACTTAACCTTGTTTGCCTTCGCGTTTGATATTGCCAATTCGAGTTTAAGAGCGTACATCGAATTAAATCGACTTTATAAATTGCAAGATGAATATAAAAAAATGGGCTTGGCAACGAATGATGAAGAAGAAATAAAGGCAATTAAAGAACATCTGAATTATATTAATCATCGTATTGAGTTCGAAAAACAGCGTTTAGGCTTGCACCTTGCAGGAACCTTGGCCATATTTATAGGCATGAGTCTTGCTATACCAGTTCTGGCAGTAAATCCGGTTCTTCCTTTTATCGGCGCTTTATTAATAATTATAACCTGGGCACTTACCTTTGCGTTAACCCGTAAGGTGGAGCTGTCCCGGCCTAATGATACAGTTGAGAAACCTTCTGGTGTTGTACAGTTTGGTCTGTTTTCCAGGAAATCTGATGGGTATGTGAAACCCGTTCTTACTCCGGAAGACTCAATAGAATTGTCAGAGAATGGCGATACATCATTGAGTTGTGGGTAGAGTCTTAAGCAATTGATATGCTATGCTTTTAAGCATTCATTATCAGACCAGGGTATAACATGTCATCGCCAATCGGATTGCCACAATTTAGCCATATAGACGTTGCCGGATTCAAGACTCATCTGGAAGCCTTATTAAAAGGGCATTTGGAACAAATAGAGATTGTACTTAAGGAAAATCAACATTATACCTGGGATAATCTGATCTATCCCCTGGATGATTTGGCTGACTCTCTGGAACGATTCTGGTCGCCTATGTCCCATTTGCATGGAGTGATGGATTCCAAAGCCTTACGTGAGTGTTATGATGCATGTTTACCGTTATTGTCTGCCTACGAAGCGGCTATAGGCCATAATCATCAATTGTATGAAGCAATTAAATCCATAGATAAGCATGCTTTAAATCCTGCACAGCAAAAGATAATCGAAGACAGCCTTCTGGATTTTGAGTTATCAGGCGTTGCACTGCCCAAGAGCGATAAAAAACGATTTGAAGCGATTCAGGCCCGGTTGGCAGAGCTGTCGAATCAGTTTGGCAATAATGTACTCGATGCCACGCAGGCGTTTACTCTGCATATTACCGATGCGCATCGACTGGCTGGTTTGCCCGAACATGCGATGAATACCGCTAGAGAACTGGCCAAAGAACAAGGGCTGGATGGTTATGTTTTGACCCTTGAGTATCCTTGTTTTCAAGCAGTAATTACTCACGCGCAGGATAGGGCCTTACGTGAAGAAATGTATCAGGCCTATGTCACGAGAGCCTCCGATCAGGGGCCGAATGCCGGAACTTACGATAATACTGATTTGATCAACGAACAATTGGCATTACGCCATGAAAAAGCCCAGCTCTTGGGATTTAACAATTATGCAGAACTCTCCCTGGCAACAAAAATGGCTGAATCAACCAGCCAGGTCACCACATTTATGACTGACCTGGTTGATAAAGCGCGTCAACAAGCTCAGCAGGAATTTGTTCAATTAGAACAGTTCGCCGCAGAGCAATTTGATTTGGCGCCAGTGAAACCTTGGGATGTCGCCTTCTTGTCTGAGAAAAGGAGACAGGATCTTTATGCCTTATCTCAAGAAGAATTACGCCCCTATTTTCCTCAACCCAAAGTGATGCAGGGTTTATTTACCATAGTTAAAAAACTCTATGGAATGACTATAGAGGAAATCCCTGGCGTTGATGTTTGGCATAAAGACGTACAGTGTTTTGGTGTTATTGATGAACACAATCAGGTTCGCGGTTATGTTTATACGGATTTATATGCCAGACCCAATAAACGCGGTGGAGCATGGATGGATTCACTACAAAGCAGGCGAAGACTTGATGATGGAACATTGCAGCTTCCAATTGCTACATTAACCTGTAATTTTGCAAAGACTTCCATGACTAAACCAGCAACCTTGTCGCATGACGAAGTGATTACTCTGTTTCATGAATTTGGGCATTGCCTGCATCACCTTTTGACTCAGGTGGATTATTTAAGTGCTTCAGGTATTAATGGGGTGGAGTGGGATGCCGTTGAATTACCCAGTCAGTTTTTTGAAAACTGGTGTTGGGAACAGAGTGCTTTGTCTTTATTGACCGCTCACGTGGATACTGGTGAGCCACTTCCTGTCTCATTATTTGACCGCTTAATCGCAGCGAAGAACTTTCAATCGGCCATGGCCATGTTAAGGCAAATGGAATTCTCTCTATTTGATTTTCGCATTCATCAAGAATTTAAAGCAAATACAAGCTCGTTGGTAGCCGATATTCTTGCTGATGTACGTCGTAAAACCAATATTATTCCCATTGCGCCCTATAATCGATTTCAGCACAGCTTCAGCCATATTTTTAGTGGCGGCTATGCTGCAGGATACTACAGTTACAGTTGGGCTGAAGTATTATCCAGCGATGCTTTTTCCCGTTTTGAAGAAGAGGGCATCTTCAATGCAAAAACCGGCCATGATTTCTTAAAATATATTTTGGAAGTAGGTGGTTCCAAAAAAGCCGCATCGGCGTACAAAGAATTCAGAGGCCGTGCTGCAACAGTAGACGCTTTACTTAGACATAATGGCATTCAATCTTAATAGAGTTTCAGATATTAAGAATACTAAAAGGACGAAACACCGGCCAGCAGGCTAATTGGTCTGCTAGCTATGGGGCTGTTAAGCCCCAGCACAGTATCTTCCGCCTTTCCGTATATCGCCGCGTTTTATCCATCGGGAAATTCTTATGGCGCTTTCGGAGTTTGTTCCATTAATGAAAATGGATTTAATCTGCCTAATGGAATAGCCTTTGATTAAAAAAGCATGGAGGCATCTCCAGAACGACAGCTTTCAAGTATTCCTCACTGCGAAGCGGAGTTAAATGACACAATATTTTTTCTGTACATGCCAAACAACCTGTCTTGCCCGCGCAGGCGGGCAACCATTCATCAAAATAAACCGATGCCAAAGGGTCAGAGGGGATTTTTTTCTCCACGTTTTAACTCTCTTTCAACTAGCAGCTCCACTCTATATCACCTCTTTATTTTCTCTGTACATGCCAAACAACCTGTCTTGCCCGCATCGGCGCACTACTGTCCGGTAAAAGAAGAAATAGTTGAGCGTCCTTGATAAAGCGCTAAGATAGCGCCCTAAATCCCCATTTAGGTCAAGGACGTACAGTGAAAGATACCGTTTTTCAAGAAATAATAAAACCAATAACTACAGATTTACTAAAAGAATGTATCACTATTTTCAAATCTGATTATGATTATGAAAAATTTAAGACCTATGAGCATTTACAATCGATGCTTTATGTTCATCTCAATCAAATAAGCAGTTTGAGAACATTAGAAGCAGCAATTAATAGTCAAGATTTAGGC